>NZ_CP045649.1:3375708-3676734 GCF_009557055.1 Nocardioides sp. dk884
ACATGTTCGCCGGTAGCGCCGGGGACATGCTCGTCCGGGCCCGCACCGAACTGGGGACCGACGGCTGGTTCGTCGCCCCCAAGTACATCTTCTCGACCGGGGACTACTCGCTCGAGATCGAAGAGTGGACCGGGGACGCGGGCCGCCTCGACCTGCCGTACGACGCCACGGGCATCGCGGAGTGGCTGCACCCCGACGACCTCGGCGCCGGCCTGGTCGCGCTGACCACGGCGATCGCCGACGGCACCGTCACGGCGAAGGCTGCCGAGGCCCGTGAGGCCTTCGACGCCCGACCCGACGCCACCACGACGACGACGGACACGGCCTCCGATCCCGATTCGGGCTGGGACGGTGCGGCCGGCCCGGTGGTCGGCGGTTTCGCGGTGACCGCGCTCGCGGTGACCGCCGTCCTCCTCATCCGTCTGTTCCGCCGCCGCGCAGGGGGCGGCGCCCTCGGGCGCGGCTCCGGGCGCGCCGCTCAGCGCTTCACGCTCCCGCCGTCGGTGCTGGAGCGGGTGCGCAGCGCCGACGACGCGCGGCTGCGCTCCCGGGCCGAGCAGGACGTCCTCGCGCTCGGCGAGCGCATCGACGGCACCCAGCTGACCAGGACGGCGAACGCCGACGCCTGGCAGGCGGCGCTGGACCACTACGACGCCGCCCGCCGGGTCCTGGGCCGCGACCCCGCCGCGTCGCCGGACCTGCTCGACGTGATCGGGGCGATCGTCCTGGCCGCCCGGGGCGGGGCAGCCCTCGACGCCGCCGGACGGGGCCGGGCCTTCTCCCCCGACGCCCCCTGCTTCCTCAACCCGCTGCACGGCAAGGCGGGGGCCCGGCGCAAGCTCGACGACGCCGGCCGCGCCCTCGACGTACCGGTGTGCGCGGCGTGCGGCAAGGACCTCGCCGCCGGGCGCCGCCCCGACATCCTCGACGTGGTGCGCGACGACGTGCCGGTGCACTACTTCGCCACCGACGCCGAGCCGTGGGCCTCGACCGGGTACGGCGCGCTGGAGCCGGACCTGCTGAGCGCCCTGCACGCCCGCCGGCCTCGCGGGCGCCGCTGAGCGGACCGCCCGCTGCAGGCACCTCGACCTCGTGCGGAAGCCGTCCGAGCGCCCGGCTAGCGTGTGCGCCATGTCCTCCCAGGCGCCGGTGACGAGCCGTGACGCGGTGCTCGGGCTGAGCGGTCCAGCACACCGATGATCCCAGCCGATGTCGCGTACCCGGACACCGTGGAGGCGCTCGCCGAGGCGCTGCGCACCGAGCCGGTCATCGTCCACGAGACGCTCGGCGGTGGCGACACCGCCGGGGCCCTCGAGCGGATCAGCCGGCTCGTGGAGCGGATGCCGTTCCGCACCTTCGTCGCCGTCATCGAGGCGCCGCCGGAGGTGGACGCGGGCATCGAGTCCGGCCACTACCTCGCCACCGCGCTGAGCCGGCGCATCGGCGAGCCAGGGCTCTACGTGGTCGCCACCGAGGACGCGGTCACCGGCGTCCAGGTGGTGGGCACCGACTGGGACCAGACGCACTTCTCCCTGCAGGCCGACATCGACCGGCAGCTGGTGACCGACGAGGCTGGGGTCACGATCCTCGCCCCCACGGTCGAGGCCGAGACGATCCTGCGCACCGCCTTGGCCGAGCCGGCGGGGCCGGACGACGAGCGGCCCTGGAGGGACCCGACGCTCGACGAGGAGACCGTCGAGGACCTCGTCGCCCGGGAGCAGGCGCTGGCGGCGTACGAGACCCCCGCCTGGTCCGAGGAGTACGCCGCGCCGGCGCCGCCCGTGGACTGGAGCGCCGACAAGCGCTGGATGGTCGGGTCCATGGTCGCCGGTCTGCTGCTCGCGGTGCTGCTGCAGTCCCTGCGCGGCTGGCCGGGCTGGCGCCGCCGCCCGGCCCCGGTCCCGGAGGTCCCCGCACCCGTCGTCCTGCCCCCGGACCTCGCCGAGGTCCGCGCGGAGGCGGACACCGGCCTCACCGAGCTGGCGGAGGCCCTCGTGAACGCTCCCGCGGGGCCGAGCCAGGTCCAGGCCGCGCTCGCCCGGGAGACGGCCGAGCCGCTGCTGCGCTCCGAGGACGTGCGCGACGTGGTCGGTGCCCTGGTGCTGGTCCGAGCCGGGCGGCACGCCCTGGTCAGCTCGGACCCCTACCGGCCGTGCTTCGTCAACGCCATACACGGCGCCGCGGAGCAGGTCGCCCAGTGGCAGTTCGGCGACGCCGAGATCGAGGTGCCGGTCTGCGCCGCGTGCCACCGCGCGTTCGTCAGCGAGCAGCCGCCGAGCGCCCTGGTGGTCCGGCGCGGCGGCCGGCTCCGGCCGTACTACGAGGAGGACAGCGTGTGGGCCCGCACCGGGTACGGCAGCCTCACCACGGACCTGGCCGACCTGGCCCGCCAGGTCGCCGGCGAGCGGCGGCTCCGGTGAGCGGGCGCCGCCGGCTGCGACCGGCCACCGCGGGACTCGCGCTCGTCGTCTCCCTGGGCGCCGGCCTGCTCGCCGGCGCCGTGCCCGGCCACCACCCGACGCCGGAGCCGGACCCCTACGACCAGGCAGTCCTGGCCGCGGCCGCTGCCTCCACTCCGGGCGACCGGGTGCAGGCCGCGATCGACGCCGTGCAGGAGACCGGTCTGCACATCGGCCCCGAGCTGCGCGGCGAGCTCGGCGCGGACGAGGTGGACCGGATCGAGGAGATCATCGCCGACGCACCGGTGCCGCTGTTCGTGGTCTGGTGGGAGGAGAGCTGGCAGGCGGGGTATTACCCGCCCGAGAGTGCGATGGACCAGCTGCGCGCCGGCGTCTTCCGCGAGGGGTTCTACGCGGTCGTGTCGCCGGGACGCCCGCCGTACCTCGCGGCGCTCGGCTACCAGGAGCCGCGGATCGAGGCCGACGGCACCGGCCGACCCGCTGCCGCCCTGACCCGGGTGGTCACCGAGCTGGCGGACACCGAGGCCGCCCGGCCCGGGGAGCCCCGACCCGGCTCGGACGACTGGGGCGGCGCCGGCGGCGGCCTCGCGGCCGGGTTGCTCTTCGCGCTCCTCGGCTACCTGGGGCTGCTGCTCGTGTTCGGCGTCCTGGGCGCCATGGCGTCCTCCCGCTCGCCCCGCACCCTGGAGGCCCGGCCATGACCTGGATCGACGAGCCGCTGCTGAAGGAGATCGAGGCCGAGCTCGGCGAGGACGGGGTCTGGGTCGCGCCCGACCTGCGCGCGGAGATCTCCCCCGCGCAGGAGGCGCGGCTCGAGGCCGCCGTCGCCGAGGCCGCCACCCCCACCTACGTCACGCTCGTCGAGCTCGACCACGACGATCTGACCGGCGGCAGCCCGGAGCAGCTGGCCGCCATGATCCGGGACGACACCGGCCGCTCGGGGTTCTACGTCGTGCCGGAGACACGCATCGACGACGAGCCGTACCGCCTCGAGATCGTGTCCTACCCCGACGACGCCGGGCTCTTCACCGCCTCCGCGGTCGCGCAGGCCGAGCACCCGAAGGACCTCGGCGCCCAGACGCTGCGGGCCCTGGAGCTGCTGGAGTCCGGCGACGCCGACCGGCTCTACGACGAGCTGAACGGCACCGGGACCGGCACCGGGTCGGGGACGGGGACCGTCCCGACCCCGGCTGCTCCGGCCGACGACAGCGGCGGCCCCGGCGTCACCGGCGTCCTGACCGCGGTGCTGGTCGTGGCCGTCGCGGTGGTCATCGGCGTACGCCGCCGGCGGCCACGCGCCGTGCCTCCGTCCGCCGCCGGGTCGCCCTTCACCCTGCCGCCGGCGGTGCTGAGCACCGTCCGCGCCGCCGAGGACCGACGCAACGAGGACAGTGCGCACGCCGATGTGCTCGCCCTCGGCGAGGCCATCGACGCCGCGCACCTCGACCCGCGCCACGCCGCCTCGCTGCCGGCCTGGCAGGCCGCGCTGGACCACTACGACGTCGCCCGCCGGATCCTCGACCGCGAGCACTCCCCCGCCGACGCGGTCGGCGCGATCGTGCTGGCCGGCCGCGGCAGGTCGGCGCTCGAGGCGGCCGTGCGCGGCCGCGGCTGGACCCCGGAGCCCGGGTGCTACTTCCACCCGCTGCACAACGGCCCCGTCGCCCCGGCGCGCTGGCACGACGGCGACGCCACGACCCGGGTGCCGGCCTGCACGGGGTGCACGCGCGCCCTCGAGGCCGGAGACGAACCGGCCGACGTCTTGGACTTCGTGGCCGACGGCCGGCCCGCCCACTACTTCCGCCTCGACCTCGGCCCGTGGAGCAGCACCGGCTACGGGTCCCTGGATCCCGACCTCCTCGGCCGGCTGACCGCCCGCGGCTGAGCACCGGTGCCCGCCCCCTAGGCTCGGGGCGTGCCCGACCTGCGCGATCCCCGTGAACGGGTCTGCCCCCGCGCACGCCTGATGTGGTGGTGCACCCACGCCATCGGCGCCGCGGTGCTGCTCGCCGCCCTGGTCGCGGGCGTCCTCCTCACCGACACCCTGCGCTGGTGGCTGGTCCCGCCGGTCGCCGTCGTCCTCACGGCGTACGCCGTGGCCGTGCCGCAGTGGCGCTACGTCGTGCACCGCTGGGAGGTCACCGACACGGCCGTCTACACCCAGACCGGGTGGTGGGCGCGCGAGCGCCGGATCGCGCCGATCTCGCGGGTGCAGACCGTCGACCTGGAGCAGGGCGCGATCGCGCGTCTCTTCGGGCTGGCCACGGTCACCGTGACCACCGCCTCCGCCGCCGGCGCGCTGGCGATCCCGGGTCTCGACGCCGAGGCTGCCCGCGCCCTCGTCGACGAGCTGACCTTGCGCGCCGACGCCACCCAGGCCGGGAGCCGGCCCTCGCCCCATCGCGCGGGGGACGACGCGACGTGAACGGCGAGACCGACGGCTGGCAGCGCCTCGACCGCCGGATGCTGCTGGTCAACCCGCTGCAGGAGCTGGTGAAGTTCCTGCCCGCGCTGCTCGGGCTGCTGGTCGCGGGCACCGCGATCGGCGGGCGCGGCTGGCAGCTGCTCGCCGTGGCGGTGCCGGTACTGCTCGGCGTCGTCCGCTATCTCACCACCCGGTTCCGCGTCGCCGAGGGGCGTGTCGAGCTGCGCCGCGGCCTGCTCAACCGGCGCACCCTGGCCGTGCCGGTCGACCGGGTCCGCACCGTCGACCTCACCGCCGGCCCGGTGCACCGGCTGCTCGGCCTGGTCACCGTGCGCATCGGCACCGGCACCGCCTCCTCGCGCGAGGAGGACGCCCTCGACCTCGACGGGCTGCCGGGCGCCACCGCGCGCACCCTGCGCGCCGCGCTGCTGCGCGCCCGCGACCCGCTGCCGGGCGGGACCGACGGCGTACCCGGCCCCGCCCCGACCGCGCACACGGTGCTGCGCCTGGACCCCGCCTGGGCTCGCTACGCCCCGCTCACCGGCACCGGGCTGGTGCTGCTCGCCGGTGTGGTCGGCGGCGCGTTCCAGCTGGCCACGACCCTCGGGCTGGAGCTGAGCCTGCGTGCCGAGGACCTGCCCGGCACCGACCTGCCCGTCGCCGGGTGGCTGGCCGTGGTCGCGGGGCTCGTCGTCGTGCTCCTGGTCGTCTCGGCGCTCGCGGTGGCGGCGTACCTGCTCACCAGCTGGGGGCTGGTCCTCACCCACCGGCCCGGGGCCTGGCACCTGGTCCGTGGCCTGCTCACCACCCGCGAGACCACGCTGGACGACGACCGGGTGGCCGGGGTGGTCCTGCACGAGCCGGCCGGTCTGCGGCTGGCCGGGGCCGCGCACCTGTCCGCGATCGTGACCGGCCTGGACCGCAGCCGCCCCGGCAGCGCCACCCTGGTCCCCCCGGCGCCCACGGCGGTCGCCGCCGGGGTGGGCGGCGAGGTCGTCGGCACGTCCGCCCCGCTGAGCGCCCCGCTCGTCGCGCACGGCCCGGCGGCGACGCGGCGGCGCTGGTCCCGCGCGCTCGGCCCGGCGGCGCTGGTCGCCGGGCTCGGGGTCGTGGCGTGGCTGGCCCTGCCGGTCGGACGCTGGGGTCTGACCCTGGCCGTGCTCGCCCTCCCGGTCGCCGCGGTGCTGGCCCACGACCGGTCCCGCGCGCTCGGTCACGCCCTCGTCGAGGGTCACCTGGTCGCCCGCTCCGGGAGCCTGACCCGCGCCCGCGAGGTGCTCGCCACCCGCCACGTCATCGGCTGGACCTTCCGCGACACCGTGATCCAGCGCCGGGCCGGCCTGCTCACGCTCACCGCGACCACCGCCGGAGGAGACCAGCAGGTCACCGTCCCCGACGTCCCACGCGGGCGCGCCGTGCACCTGGCCGACGACGCGGTGCCCGGCCTGCTGCACCAGTTCCTCGCCCCCTGAGCCGGGGCCCCGTCCACCGGCTGAGCAGCATCCGGGCGGTGCCGGGGACGGCCGCTCGAGCCCGATAGCGTGGGCCACATGTTCTCCAAGGTGCTGGTGGCAAACCGCGGCGAGATCGCGGTCCGAGCGTTCCGCGCGGCGTACGAGCTGAACGCCCGGACGGTGGCGGTCTTCCCCTACGAGGACCGCGGGTCCGAGCACCGACTGAAGGCCGACGAGGCCTACGAGATCGGCGAGCGCGGCCACCCGGTGCGCGCCTACCTCGACCCCGAGGGCATCGTCGCGACGGCCGTGCGCGCCGGCGCCGACGCGATCTACCCCGGCTACGGGTTCCTCTCCGAGAACCCCGCGCTCGCCGAGGCCTGCGCCAACGCCGGCATCACCTTCGTCGGCCCGAGCGCCGAGGTGCTGGAGCTGACCGGCAACAAGGCCCGCGCGATCGCGGCCGCCAAGGCGGCCGGTGTCCCGACGCTGGCCAGCGTCGAGCCCTCGACCGACGTGGACTCCCTCGTCGAGGCCGCCTCCGCGCTGCCCTACCCCCTCTTCGTCAAGGCGGTCGCCGGCGGCGGCGGCCGCGGCATGCGCCGCGTCGACGACCCGGCCAAGCTGCGCGAGGCCGTGGAGACCTGCATGCGCGAGGGCGAGGCCGCCTTCGGCGACCCGACCGTCTTCATCGAGCAGGCGGTGGTCGACCCGCGCCACATCGAGGTGCAGATCCTCGCCGACGGCGCCGGCAACGTCATCCACCTCTTCGAGCGCGACTGCTCGGTGCAGCGTCGCCACCAGAAGGTCGTCGAGATCGCCCCGGCCCCCAACCTCGACCCCGACCTGCGCGCGCGCATGTGCGCCGACGCGGTGCGCTTCGCCCGCGAGATCGGCTACCGCAACGCCGGCACCGTCGAGTTCCTCCTCGACCCCGCCGGCAACTACGTCTTCATCGAGATGAACCCCCGCATCCAGGTCGAGCACACCGTGACCGAGGAGGTCACCGACGTCGACCTCGTGCAGGCCCAGCTGCGCATCGCCGCCGGCGAGACCCTGGCCGACCTCGGTCTGAGCCAGGACACGATCGTGCTGCGCGGAGCCGCGCTGCAGTGCCGGATCACCACCGAGGACCCGGCCAACAACTTCCGCCCGGACACCGGGATGATCACCACCTACCGCTCCCCCGGCGGCGCTGGCGTGCGCATCGACGGCGGTACGACCTACACCGGCGCCGAGGTGTCCGCGCACTTCGACTCGATGCTGGCCAAGCTCACCTGCCGCGGGCGCACCTTCGAGAAGGCCGTCGAGCGGGCCCGCCGCGCGATCGCGGAGTTCCGCATCCGCGGCGTCTCCACCAACATCGCGTTCCTCCAGGCCGTGCTCGCCGACCCCGACTTCATCGCCGGCAACGTCACGACCTCCTTCATCGAGACCCACCCCCAGCTGCTCCAGGCGCGCCGCTCCGGCGACCGCGGCACCAAGCTGCTGACCTACCTCGCCGAGGTCACGGTCAACCAGCCGCACGGCCCGGCGCCGGTCAAGGTGGACCCGGCCAGCAAGCTGCCGGCCACCAACCTCGAGGTCCCCGCGCCCGACGGCACCCGCCAGCTGCTGCTCGAGGTCGGCCCCGCGGAGTTCGCGCGCCGCCTGCGCGCCCAGGACCGGGTCGCCGTCACCGACACCACCTTCCGCGACGCCCACCAGTCGCTGCTCGCCACCCGGGTGCGCACCCGCGACCTGCTGACGGTCGCGCCGCACGTCGCGCGCACCACCCCCGAGCTGTGGTCGCTGGAGGCGTGGGGCGGCGCGACGTACGACGTGGCGCTGCGCTTCCTCGGCGAGGACCCGTGGGAGCGGCTCTCGGCGCTGCGCCAGGCGGTGCCCAACATCTGCCTGCAGATGCTGCTGCGCGGGCGCAACACCGTCGGCTACACGCCGTACCCGACCAAGGTCACCGACGCCTTCGTGCAGGAGGCGGCGGCCAGCGGCCTGGACGTGTTCCGCATCTTCGACGCGCTCAACGACGTCGAGCAGATGCGTCCCGCGATCGACGCGGTGCTGGCCACCGGCACGAGCGTCGCGGAGGTCGCGCTGTGCTACACCGGCGACCTGTCGGACCCGGACGAGCAGATCTACACCCTCGACTACTACCTGCGCCTGGCCGAGAAGATCGTCGACGCGGGCGCCCACGTGCTGGCGATCAAGGACATGGCCGGCCTGCTGCGCGCCCCGGCCGCGCGTCGCCTGGTCACCGCGCTGCGGGCCAACTTCGACCTGCCGGTCCACCTGCACACCCACGACACCCCCGGCGGCCAGCTCGCGACGCTGACCGCCGCGATCGACGCCGGCGTCGACGCGGTCGACGCCGCCTGCGCGGCCGTGGCCGGCACCACCTCCCAGCCGGCGCTGTCCGCGCTGGTCTCGGCGACCGACCACTCCGAGCGCGAGACCGGCCTGTCGCTGGCCGCGGTCAACGCGCTGGAGCCGTACTGGGAGGCGACCCGCCGCGTCTACGCGCCGTTCGAGTCGGGCCTGCCCGCCCCCACCGGCCGGGTCTACCGCCACGAGATCCCCGGCGGCCAGCTCTCCAACCTGCGCCAGCAGGCGATCGCGCTGGGCCTGGGCGAGAAGTTCGAGCAGATCGAGGACATGTACGCCGCGGCGAACGACATCCTCGGCAACGTCCCGAAGGTGACGCCGTCCTCGAAGGTGATCGGCGACCTCGCGCTCTCCCTCGTCGCGGCCGACGCCGACCCCGCCGAGTTCGCGGAGAACCCGCAGAGGTTCGACATCCCCGACTCGGTCATCGGTTTCCTCAGCGGCGAGCTGGGCGACCCGCCCGGCGGCTGGCCCGAGCCGTTCCGCACCAAGGCGCTCGAGGGGCGCAGCTGGAAGATGCAGGACAAGGAGCTCACCGCCGAGCAGGAGGAGGCGCTCGACGGTACCCCCGGGGAGAGCCGTCCGCTGCGCCGGCGCACTCTCAACGAGCTGCTGTTCCCCGCGCCGACCCGCTCGTTCAACGAGTCGCGGGCGACGTACGGCGACATCTCGGTGCTGCCGACCCTGGACTACCTCTACGGCCTGCGCTTCGGCGAGGAGCACCGCGTGGACCTCGAGCCGGGCGTCACCCTGCTGCTCGGCGTGCAGGCGATCAGCGAGCCCGACGAGCGCGGCTTCCGCACCGTCCTGGCGCTGATCAACGGTCAGCTGCGCCCGGTGAGCGTGCGCGACACCAGCGTCGCCTCCGAGGCGGCCACCGCCGAGAAGGCCGACTCCTCCCAGCCCGGCCACGTCGCGGCGCCGTTCCAGGGCGTGGTGAGCGTCGTCGTCGTGGCCGGCGACAAGGTCTCCGCCGGTGACACGGTCGCCACCATCGAGGCGATGAAGATGGAGGCGGCGATCACCGCGCCGATCAGCGGCACCGTCGAGCGGCTGGCGATCACCGGCACCCAGTCCGTCGAGGGCGGCGACCTGGTGCTGGTCGTCTCCTGATCCGGTCGGTCCCCCTCCGGGGGGTAGGCCGGGTAGTCCGACACACCAGGGTCGTGAATCGCGCGATCCACGACCCTGGTGTGTCGGACTACCGCACGGGACGGCGCTACGCGGCCGCCGGGAGCACGCCGGCGAAGCGGAGCAGGTCGCTGATCGTCGCGATCACGCCGCCGTCCTCGAAGCGGACCCCGGCCGCCGGCGACCAGCCCCCGGGAGACGCCAGGAAGCCGTACGGGTCGGCGATCACCTGGCCGATGATCGTCTCGCAGACGATCCGGCTGCCGACCTCGCCCAGGGTGTTGCCGTTCCCCTGGACCTCGGCCTCCTTGAGCACGTAGAACCACAGCGGCGTACGCGTCAGCAGGTCCGCGCCCTCGGCGCGCAGCGCGTCGTTGACCGTCACCGGGTTGTCCTGGAGCAGCTGCTGCGGGGCCAACGGGGCCGCGCCCATCGCCTCGGCCACCGCCTGCCCGGTGGGGAGGTTCAGCAGGTAGCCGCGCAGCAGGTTGCGCACCGCCAGCCGCTTCTGGATCTGCCGCATCGACGGGGACAGCTCCGGGCTGTTGCCCTCGTTGCCCAGGTCGCGCAGGGTCGGCGCGAGCCGCGTGTCGATGCGTCGGGCGAACTGGTCGGGCACCGTGCTGCCCTTGTCGACCATCCGGTCCCACTCGATGATCCAGTTGAACGGCAGCACCGCCGTGTCACCGCGGAACGGCGGGACGGCGCCGCCGGTGAAGGCGAAGAGCAGCGAGAACGGCGCCGCGGGCAGCACCCCCGCGCCCCTCCCGAAGTTGCGGTTGAAGTCGTACACGTCGCGCACCATGCTGTGCCCGAAGCGGTATGCCGCGCCGGAGAACTCCAGCGGCTGCACCGGCGTCGAGCTCGAGGCGTGGAAGTGGTGCGGGCCGGCCAGCAGCACCTGGTCGGCCATGCCGGCCAGGCACACGGTCTTCAAGAAGTCGTGGACCACCAGCCACTGGTAGTGCCAGGTGACCAGCTGCCGCGCCCGGGCGAAGGTCTGCGCCGGGCTCTGGCCGTACGCCGGCTCGTGGGCCTCCACCCAGTCCACCACCGCGTTGTGGAAGCGGAGCAGGGCCACGTGCAGCTGGGCGACGATGAGGTTCTCGTCGTTGCGGCCGTCGCCGATCCGCGCCACCGAGCCGTCCCGCGGCAGGTCCCGCGCCAGGTCGTCGACCGGTGGGATCCGCTGCCCGGGGATCGAGCCCGCCGGATCGGTCGTGGTCACGGCCGCCTCGCCGAGCGCGAACCGGATCCCGTCGTAGAAGCCGGCCGCCTGGGTCGTCGCGCCGTCCAGCGCCGGGCCGTCGCCGTAGAGCGAGTCCAGGTCGAGGGCGGGGTGGCGCAGGTTGCGCATCGCGGTCCGGACGACGTCCGGGTCCAGGGGTGCGAGGTCGTCGCGGGTGAGGTCGAAGGCGACCGGGTCGCTCTCCGTGGCGGCGGTCATGTCGTGGTCGATGAACTGACCCCAGTAGGTGTAGACGGGCGGGTTCACCGAGTTGTGCTGGCCCTGGAGCGGGTCGAGCGAGGAGGGCGGGTCCTCGACCATCCCGGCGCCGAGGTCGCGCAGCGCGCGTACGACGGTGGCCCGGACCTCGGTGGTGCCGGCCGGGAGGTGGGAGTCGGCACTCCCCACGAGCGCGGGGAACAGGTAGTCGAACGCGGTCGTCCGGGGCTCGGACTCCGCGGGGAGCGCAGCGCTGAGCAGGGACACCCCGGCGTCGCGTCGGTCGGCGTCCTGCGCCTGCGGCGCGGTGTCGGGGACGGCGTGACCACCGTGATGGAGGTGGCCGAGCACGTAGCGCGGGTGGGCGCGGGCGTCGAAGTCGGGGGCCGGTGCCCCCGGGGTGGAGGCGGGCGTGGTGGATGTGGTCATGACGGGACCCTCGGGGTCGGGTGGGGGCTCTCCAGGAGGTCGCCGCAGCGGCGACCGCGGGGCCGCAGGGCCGGGCGCACACAGAGGTGAGCCGAGGCCGGCCACCCGTGCCGGCACCTGGGACTCTTCGGGGATCTCGACCGAGGCGTGCTCGCCCGGGCGATCTTTCGAGACTCCACCGCGGCCACCGGCACCGCAACCACCGCGCTAGACCGATGGCACCTGGCTGCGCGTCACGTCCCCTGTTGTGGGGAACTGACGTGCCGTTTCGTCCCTGTCGCGCGGATCTGTGGTGGGGAGGCGCCCCGACCCCGCCGTACGGCTCAGCCCACCGGGCGGAACCAGGTCGAGCGCAGCCCGAGGTAGGAGCGCACCTGGTCGCCGGTCGGGGTGACCGCGCCGTCGCGGAACACGATCCGCATGCGGCTCACCCGCCCGCCCCACGTGCCGTTGCCGTTGCGGGCGGTGACCGCCACCGACTGCAGGGGGCCGAGGCCGGGCCAGACCCGCTCGAAGTCAGCGGCCGAGACGGTGGCGCGCCAGGGGTTGATCGGGTCCCAGCGGTCCTCGCGGTCCTGGAGGTAGGGGAACTGCCCGCCCATGGTCCAGCCGCCGTTGCTGGAGCTGAACTGGGTGAAGGCGGGGGTGCCGCCGTGCAGCAGCACCTCGCCGCGGGTCGCGTCGATGGCCGCGTTGGAGGCCGGGTGCTCGGCCGAGGCGCCGCCGTACACCTGGCAGCTGGTGGTGTCGCAGATCTGGTAGTGCCGGGCGAGCGGACGACGCCGCTCGAAGGCGGCGTAGGTGCGCGCCGCGACCGCCTGGGCCCGCACCGCGTCGGCCTTCCACAGCGCCGGCACCTCCTGGGGCACCACGCCCTTGAGGTAGTGGTGCAGGGTCACGATGTTGACGGTGTCGCGCGTGCGGGTCCCCGGCTGGGCGCTGGCCGAGCGCAGCGCGCCGCGGTAGGCCACGGCGCCGCTGGGCGTGCGCAGCGTGACCGGGCGGTTGCCGGCGGCGAACTGGGCGTCGCCGGCGACGGTGCGCCAGGTGCGCCAGGCGCCGGTGCGCTTCTTGAAGTCCACCCGGGTGCGGGTCGCACCCGCCGCCACCAGGCGCCACCGCTTCGCGGCGGGGCGCGCCTGGGAGAGGTCCCAGGTGCGTCCGGCGCCCAGGCCGGTGACGCTCAGCCCGGGTCGGG
The DNA here is from genome assembly GCF_009557055.1 of Nocardioides sp. dk884. Classification (NCBI taxonomy): domain Bacteria; kingdom Bacillati; phylum Actinomycetota; class Actinomycetes; order Propionibacteriales; family Nocardioidaceae; genus Nocardioides; species Nocardioides sp. dk884. The sequence goes on from NZ_CP045649.1 coordinate 3,388,595, forward strand.
CATCGACGAGGACGTCGTCGCTGGTGTCGGCGGTGATGTGCACCGAGACCTTGCCGGCCGCCTTCCCCCAGGTCGTGCCGGGGTAGTAGAAGTCGAGGATCTCGCGGTAGCCCACGCCCTTCTCGGCCGCCACCTTCGCGCCGTACTGCGACAGGCCCTTGCCGTGGCCGTAGCCGCGGCCCTCGAAGGTCACCGAGGCGAGCTTCTTGGCGCGCTGCGGCGGCTCCTCGGCCCTGCCGACGGCCCCTGCGGGCAGCGCGGGGACCAGGGCGGCGATCACGGCGAGGCCGATGCCGACCGCGATGCCGGCGACGAGCATGCGAAGACGAGGTGACATGTCACTCCCGGGACGAGCGGCCGGAGCCGCGGTACGTCGGTCCCGGCCGTTTGTACCAGTGATCCGGGCGACACGCCGAGGCCGCGGGGCGGCCCCGGCGTGCGCGAGGGTACGTCGGGTGGCGGGTCAGCCGCGCCGGTGCAGGCGCCGCGCCGCCTCGGCGACCGAGCCGCTCATCGAGGGATAGACGGTGAACGCGCCGGCCAGCTGGTCGGCGGTCAGCGACTCCGCGACCGCGATCGAGACCGGGTGGATCAGCTCGCTGGCACGCGGGCCGACCACGACGCCGCCGACCACGATGCCGGTGCCGACGCGGCAGAACAGCTTCACGAAGCCGTCGTGGACGCCCTGCATCTTCGCGCGGGGGTTGCCCGACAGCGGCAGCATGATGGTCTCGGCGTCCATCTCGCCGTTCTCGACCGCCTGCTGGGAGATGCCGACGGTGGCGATCTCCGGGGCGGTGAAGACGTTGGAGGAGACCGCCTTGAGGTTGAGCGGGTGCACGGCGTCGCCGAGGAAGTGCGCCATCGCGATCCGGCCCTGCATGGCCGCGACGGAGGCGAGCATCAGCACGCCGGTGCAGTCGCCCGCGGCGTACACCCCGCGCGCGGAGGTGCGCGAGACCCGGTCGACGTAGACGAAGCCGCCGTCCTTGAGCAGCACGCCGGCCTCCTCCAGGCCGATGCCCTGGGTGTTCGGCACCGAGCCGAGCGCGAGGATGCAGTGCGAGCCCTGGACCTTGCGGCCGTCGGTGAGGGTGACGGTGACGACGTCGCCGTCGCGCTGCACCGACTCCATCCGCGACTTCGAGAGCACGGTCATGCCCCGGCGGCGCAGGACGTCCTCGAGCACCGTCGCCGCGTCGGCGTCCTCGCCGGGCAGCACCCGGTCGCGCGAGGAGACCAGGGTGACCGGGATGCCGAGGTTGAGGTAGGCGCTGGCGAACTCCGCGCCGGTGACACCGGAGCCGACCACGATCAGCTCGGTGGGCACCTCGGTGAGGTCGTAGACCTGCTCCCAGGTGAGGATCCGCTCGCCGTCGGGCTGCGCGGAGGGCAGGGTGCGCGGGGCCGCGCCGGTGGCGACCAGCACCGCGTCGCCCTCGATGGTCTCCTCGCCGCCGTCGGCGAGCGAGGCGATCACCCGCCCGGGACCGTCGAGACGGCCCCGGCCCGAGACGATGCGGACGCCGTCACGGGTCAGGCGGCGGTGGATGTCGCGCGACTGGTCGGCCGCGAGCTGCTTGACCCGCGCGTTGACCCGCTCGAGGTCGACGCGGATCTCGGTGGCCGTGCCGCCGCCCTGGTCGGCGAACGAGACCCCGAGCTCCGCGGCGCCGGAGAGGTCGCTCATGACCTCCGCCGTCGCGATCAGGGTCTTGCTCGGGACGCAGTCGGTGAGCACGGCGGAGCCGCCGAGACCGTCGGAGTCGACGATCGTGACCTCGGCTCCCAGCTGTGCGGCGACCAGCGCCGCCTCGTACCCGCCGGGGCCGCCGCCGAGGATCACTGCCCGGTCAATCGCCATCGTGTGTTCGCGCTCCTGCTTCCTGGTGCTGCTGACCGTGTCGGTGTCGAGACGGGTCAGAAGTTGATCATGTGGCCGGCGATGCCCTCGACGGCCTCCTTGACCGCCTCGGTCAGCGTCGGGTGGGCGAAGACGTTGCGGGCCACCTCGTCGGCGGTGAGGTCCCACTTCTGCGCCAGCGTGAGCACCGGCAGCAGCTCGGTCACGTCGGGACCGATCATGTGCGCGCCGAGGATCTCGTTGTGCTCGGCGTCGGCGACGACCTTGACGAAGCCGACCGCCTCGCCGAGACCCTGCGCCTTGCCGTTGGCGGCGAAGGGGAAGGTCGCGGTCTTGACGTCGTAGCCGAGCTCCTTGGCCTGCGCCTCGGAGTAGCCGAACGAGCCGATCTGCGGGGAGCAGTACGTCGCGCGCGGGACCATGTCGAAGTCGACAGGCATGGTCTCGACGCCGGCGATGGTCTCCACCGCGACGATGCCCATGGCCTCGGCCACGTGGGCGAGCATCATCTTGCCGGTCACGTCGCCGATGGCGTAGACGTGCTCGACGTTGGTGCGGCCGTACTCGTCGATCGCGATCGCGCCGCGCTCGGTCAGCTCCACACCGGTGTTCTCCAGGCCGTAGCCCTCCAGGCGCGGGGCGAAGCCGAAGGCGGCCAGCATCTTGTCGGCCTCGAGGACCTGGCTGTCGCCGCCCTGGGCGGGGCTGACGGTGACCTTGACGCCGGAGCCGGTGTCCTCGACGTTCTCGACCTTGGTGGAGAGCAGCACCTTGATGCCGAGCTTCTTGTAGTGCTTGAGCAGCTCCTTGGACACGTCGGCGTCCTCGGTGGGGACCATCCGGTCCAGGAACTCCACGATCGTCACGTCGACGCCGAAGTTCTTCATCACGTAGGCGAACTCGACGCCGATCGCGCCGGAGCCGCCGATGATGATCGAGCCGGGCAGCTCGGAGTCGAGGATCTGCTCCTCGTAGGTCACGACGTTGGCGCTGCGCTTCATCCCGGGCAGCATCCGCACGGTCGCGCCGGAGGCGATGATCAGGTCGTCACAGGTGTAGGTGGTGACGCCGTCCTTGCCCTTGACCTCGATGGTCTGCTTGCCGTCGCGCTCGCCCTGCAGGGTGCCCCAGCCGTCGATCTCGACGATCTTGTTCTTCTTCATCAAGAAGTGGACGCCCTTGACGATGCCGGCCGAGACCTGGCGCGAGCGGGCGTGGGTGGGGCCGTAGGCCATCGTGGCGTCGCCCTCGATGCCGTACTTCTTCTTCTCGTGCGTGAGCGTGTGCGCGAGCTCGGCGTTCTTCAGCAGCGCCTTGGACGGGATGCAGCCGACGTTGAGGCACACACCGCCCCAGTACTTCTCCTCCACCACGGCAACCGACTTGCCGAGCTGGGAAGCGCGAATCGCGGCCACGTAGCCACCGGGGCCGGCACCAAGGACGAGGACATCGAAGTGGGAGCTCACGGGCCTTAGCGTAGGGCTGTCGCGTGCGTCACCCCAAGGCGGCCCGCGGCGGGCACTAACCTGTCGGACGTGACGCTGTACGCCGCCTACGGGACCAACCTCGACCCCGCACGGATGGGCGAGCGCTGCCCGCACTCGCCGCTGCGCACGACCGGCTGGCTGCAGGGCTGGCGGCTGACCTTCGGCGGGGAGGAGCACGGCTGGGACGGCGCGCTGTCCACGATCGTGCAGGACCCCTTCGAGCAGGTCTTCGTGGCGGTGTACGACGTGACCCGCGAGGACGAGTCCAACCTCGACGGCTGGGAGGCCGCCGACCTCGGGCTCTACCGCAAGACCAAGGTGCGGGTCGCGACGATGACCGGCGAGGTGGTGACCTGGACCTACGTCCTGGACGCCTACGAGGGCGGGCTGCCCTCCGCGTCGTACCTCGGGGTGCTCGCCGACGCCGCCGAGGCGGCCGACGCGCCCGCGGACTACGTCGCGGCGCTGCGGCGGCGCCCGTGCCGCTCCACCGGGCTGTGACCCGCGGCACCGGGAATTGGTGAGCACACCCCTCCCGCGTCCACGAATCTCCGTCCAGCCCCGCGCCGGGCGTACGCTGCCTCGGTGAACGAGCAGTCTCCTTACACCCTGGCCGACGAAGCCGCCGCGCGGCTCGCAGAACTCACCGGCGTGGAGCGTCACGACGTGGCGCTCGTGCTGGGCTCCGGCTGGCTCCCCGCCGTCGACGCACTGGGCGAGGCCACCGCCGAGATCGCCACCACCGACCTGCCCGGCTTCAGCGCCGCCGCGGTCGCGGGGCACTCGGGCAAGATCCGCTCGGTGCGCGCCGGGGACCGCAACCTGCTGGTGTTCCTCAGCCGCACCCACTACTACGAGGGCCGCGGCGTCCCGGCCGTCGTGCACGGCGTGCGCACCGCCGCCGCCGCCGGCTGCCGCGCGATCGTGCTGACCAACGGCTGCGGCGGCCTCAAGGAGACCTGGTCCCCCGGCACCCCGGTGCTGATCAGTGACCACATCAACCTCACCGGCCGCTCCCCTATCGAGGGCGCGAACTTCGTCGACCTCACCGACCTGTACTCCAGCCGGCTGCGGGCGATGTGCCGCGAGGTCGAGCCGAGCCTCGACGAGGGCGTCTACGTGCAGTTCCCCGGCCCGCACTACGAGACCCCCGCCGAGATCGGGATGGTCCGCGCGATCGGCGGCCACCTGGTCGGCATGAGCACCACCCTCGAGGCGATCGCGGCCCGCGAGGCCGGCATGGAGGTGCTCGGCATCAGCCTGGTCACCAACCTCGCCGCCGGCATCAGCGGCCAGCCGCTCAACCACGAGGAGGTCCTCGAGGCCGGGCGCGCTGCGGCGACCCGCATGGGCGACCTCCTCGGCCGGATCGTCCCCCGGATCTGACTCCGATGTCCTCCGAGACCACGCGCCAGGCGCTCATCGACGCCGCCTGCCGGGCGTTCGCCGAGAACGGCGTCGAACGTGCCTCGCTGCTCGAGATCACCCGGCAGGCCGGCCAGCGCAACCGTGGCGCGGTGCACTACCACTTCGGCTCGCGGGCCGGGATGCTCGTGGCGGTCCTGGAGGAGCAGGTGGAGTTCCTGCGGGGGTACGTCGGCGACCTGCTCGCCCGCGCCGAGGCCCGGCCGGGCGAGCTCGAGCCGCTGGTCGATGCCTTCGTCGAGCCGGCCGTGGCCCTCGCCGCCCAGGGGTGGAAGGGCCAGTGCTTCCTGCGCATCGTCGCCGAGCTGCTGGCCACGCAGTCCGAGACCTCCCTCCCGCCGGCGGTCTACGACGTGATCGCCAGCACCCGGGTCTACGAGGTCTCCCGACTGCTGGACCAGCAGCTCGCCGAGCTGCCCCCGGCGGTGCGCGAGCTGCGGACGACCCTGACCATCGGGTTCGCGGTGCGTGCGGTCGCCGAGCGGGCCAAGGGCCGGGTGGACTCCCCGCAGATCGAGTGGCTCGACGACGAGACCTTCGAGGCCGACCTCAAGGCGATGTGCCTGGCGATGCTCAGCGTCGCGGCGCCTCGTGCGTCGACCAGATAGCCTGCGTCCGTGCCCCGCATCTCCGGCGACTCCCTGCAGCAGCACCGCGAGCTGCTGCACCGACGGGTCTTCGACGCCTTCGCCGCGCTGATGGGCGAGCACAGCTTCGACGCGATCTCGATGGCCGCGATCGCGCAGCGCGCCGAGATCGGCCGCACCGCGATCTACCACCACTTCCCCGACAAGGAAGCGGTGATGGTGGCGTTCGCCAGCCACGAGACCGCGCGCTACCTCGAGCAGCTCGACGACCTGCTCGACGGGATCGCGGAGCCCGAGGAACAGCTGCGCGTCTACCTGCGCCACCAGCTCGCGGCCGGCGAGCAGTTCCACATGGGCCTGGGCACCCAGGTCTACGGCCTGCTCTCCGATGAGGCCCGCCGTGCGATCCGCGGCCACGTCGTCGCCGTCGAGGACGTGCTGCGCCGCATCCTGGTGGCCGGCACGGAGGGCGGACAGTTCCGCATCGTCGACCTGGACAGCACCATGTCGCTGATCCACGCCTGCCTCAGCCCGCGCCACCTGCCCTCGGACGCGATCGAGCGGTTCGTGCTCCGCGGCGTCGGCGCCGACGCCTGAGCTTCTGTCTCGCCGCCCGTGGTGGCGGCGGCGGGCGCTGGCGGGCGGGTGGAGGTTACAAACCGCGCAATTGCGCGGATAAACACCGCTCCCGAGCCACCGCAGGTACTTTGCCCAGCAATTGCGCTGTTACGCGCAGCCAGCGGCCGCCGGCGGCGTACCGTTCCCGGCCGACTGGCAGGGGCAGGGGCGGCGCGGGTTGCGGTCACAAACCGCGCAATTGCGCGGATAAACACCGCCCCCGAGCCACCGCAGGTACTTTGCCCAACAATTGCGCGATAACGCGCAGCCAGGGGGCGGCGGCGTCCGCGCCCGGACGTACGACGGCCCCGGCACTCTCGCGGAGTGCCGGGGCCGTCGCGGGTGACGGGGTCAGCGCGTCACTTGGTGACCTTGTACTGACGCTTGACCACGGTGGCCTTGTAGTCCGGGGTCGCGAGCAGCTTCACGGTGACGGTGTAGCTGCCCTTCTTAGCCTTGGCGAGCTTGACGCTGACCTTGCCGGCCTTGTTGAGCGTGACCGTGCGGACGGCGCCGACCTTCTTGGCGCCCTTCTTCACGGTGACCTTGGCCTTGCCGGTGGCCTTGCCGTACTTGCCGCCGAAGGTGACCGCGACCTTGCCGGCCTTCTTGGTGGTCGGCTTGCTCAGGGCGACCTTGGTCTTGGCCTTCACCTTGGCGAGGCGGGCCCACGGGATCGAGACCGGGGTGACGGTGTCCTGGGACGTGGTCGAGTGGGTGTGCGCGCGCCAGGTGTAGAGGGCGTACTTCGTGCCCTTCTTCAGCTTGGCGGTCGGGACGTTCACGACCCGGGTGAAGGACCCGTCGACGATCTGGTCGCCGGTGACCCAGTCGATGCCGACCATCTGCGCCATGCCGGCGTCCATGTCGTCGAAGTCGATCTCCGCGCCGGCCGGGGCGACACCCACGTAGACGCCGTTGTCGCCCGGGTTGCCGTCGGTGGCGCTGAAGCCGCTGCCGGTGACCTTGAGGTCGAGGCCCGAGGAGGGACGTGCGCCGGCGATGGAGGTGGTGATGCTCGGGGCGGCAGCGGCCACGTCGGCCTCAAAGGCGGCGACGGCCTTCTTGGCGTCCGAGGCGGCACCACTCGCATGGAAGTGCGCGCGGACGCCCGGCGTCAGCTGGGCGAGGAACTCCGGGTGGAAAGCCTTGCCGTCGACCGGCTTGCCGGCGGCGAGGCCGAGCGCGACGGCGGTCTCGGAGTCGGCGGTCAGTACGCCTTCCCACGCGGGGGTGCCGCTCAGGGTGCCGTCCACGAGCGTGGCGCCCGAGAACTCCGCGACAGTGACCCGGGCGGGCGTCGTCTCTGCCGGCTCGGCGGGCGCGCCCTGCGTACCCGACACGAGCGCGGTGATCTCCCCGTCGCCGGCCTCGTCCACGGTGATCGCCGGGTCCTCGACGCGGACGGAGTACATCGTGCCGAAGGCGCCCAGGACGCTGCCGCCGTAGGTCAGCGTCGTCAGGTCCCCCACGGTCTCCGCGGACTCCGCGGCGAAGGTGATCGCCCCGTCGGCGAAGGTCGCACCCTCGGTGGCCGTGATCGCGGTGCCGGGGACGTAGGGAGCGGTGAAGTGCTCGACGAACTGCTGCGAGATCGACCAGCGCAGGGTCGGGGCGGTCTCCGCGGCCTGGGCGGCGGGGGCGATGGCGAGCCCGGCGGCGACGAGCGCGCCGGTGGCGCCGAGGGCCGCGAAGCGGCGGCCTCGGGTCAGGTGGGTCATGGGGTTCCTTTCAGCGGGAGGGTGGAGCGATGGCGTCAGTGACGCCGGGAGACCGGGAGGGGGACCCCACCGGGAAGAAGCAGGAGCAGGGCGCTGAGCAGCAGCGCGGAGCCGCCGACCCACCACCACGGCGAGCCGGAGACAGCGGCGGCATCGGTGCTCGGCGCGGAGGCGGCCAGCTGGGTCGAGGCGGGCAGGGTGCCGGTGCCCTCGGCGGTCGCAGTGCCGACCGCGCCCGCAGGCACGCCGGCGCCGGGCAGGCCGCCCGCGGCGAGCGCGCCGCTCGCCGGGTCCGATGTCCCGGGGGCGACACCTCCGACGGTCGGCGCGTCGGTGCCGGTGGCCGGCGGCGGCGTGACGACCGGGTTCGACGGGGTCGCGGACGGCTCGTCGCTGGGCGTCACCGCAGGGGGCGCCACCTCGCGGGCGGTCCAGCTGAACGTCATCGGCAGCGGACGCTTGGTGCTGTCGGTCGAGAGTCCGGTGGAGTACCAGAACTGGTCGGTGTTCAGCGGCACCAGGTAGCTCACGAAGCTCTGCGGGAACGAGCCCCACTCGTCGCCCTCGCGCCGCTGCGGCTCACTGCCGCCGCTGGTCCGCACCCCGTCGTACGCCGGCTGCACGGTCGTGCCGAGCACGCCCAGGTCGACGTCGGGGAGGTCCACGATGGTCGCGGAGCGCTGCGGGGCGCGCTGCCAGCGGGTGGTGTCGTTGCGGTCGGCGTAGAAGCCGCCCATCGTGGCGGTCACCCGGCCGACGCCGTCCTCGACCTCGAGGCGCGGGTCGCTGATCGTGAAGACGGTGTTGCCGCCGTAGTAGACGACCGTGAAGGTGCCCTTCCAGGAGACCTCCGCGTCGCCGGAGGCCGGGTCGACGGTGCCGGTGCCGCCGCGCATCACCACGTGGTGGTCGCTGAAGTCGCGCTCCATGCCGATCGAGGTGCGGCCGTCGGCGGTGGTGCCGAGGCCCTTCCAGGTCGCTCGGGCATAGCTGCCGTCGGGTCGGCGCTTCTGGATCTCGGTGTTGCCCTGCACGGCGCGCCACTGGTCCTGGCGCAGCTGCCGTCCGCCGCCTCCGGGGTTGGCCACGCCGGCGGCGAGGAAGTTGATCGAGAGCGGGTTGTGCGAGCGCGCGTTGCTCTGGTTGCTCACGCCCCAGCGGAAGACCGCCTCGCTCACCTCGAGGACACCGGTCTCCTCCGGGTCCTCGGTGGGACCGGTCGTGGGCTCGCCGGTCGGGTCGGTGCTCGGCGGGTCCGAGGGGGTGGGCGTGGGCGTGCCGGAGGGCTCCTCGGTCGGCCCCGTCGTCGGGTCGGCGGTCGGCCCCGTGGTGGGGACGGGCGTGGGGACGAGGGTGGGGTACGGCGTGGGTTCGGCCACCGGCCCGGCCTCGGCCGCACCCGCTCCCCCGCCGACGGCCACGCCGAAGCAGGTCAGGGCGAGCGCCGCCGCACCCGCGGCGAGGCCGCGTCGGGCCAGGAGGCGTCGGGCCGGGATGCGTCGGTCAGCGCGCGGCACGGCGAGACCTCCGCAGGCGCAGGATGGTGAGCACGAGGGCGGCGAGCAGCACGACCCCGGCGGCGGCCGCGAAGACCACCGCGGCGCGGTCGGAGTCCTCCTCCTCCTCGGCCGAGGTCTCCTCGGCGTCGTCGGCGGAGGTCACGGCGAAGCTGACGGTCGGTGCGTCCTCGACGCCGAAGACCCGCAGCTCGTGGGTGCCGGGCCGGGTGTCGGCGGGCAGGCCGATCACGCCGGCGATGCCGCCGTCGGCGCCGACCAGGAACGGCCCGGCCGCGGCGGCACCGTCGTCCAGGACGACGGTGACCTGGCGTCCGGCGGGCAGCCCGCTGCCGGTGAAGGACAGCACGTTGCCGACCGAGGCGGAGGCCCGGTCGACCTCGAGCGCGGGCTTGGCGCCGCGCGCCGGCTTGCCGGAGCCGGGAGCGGTCGTGGGGGTCCCCGACTCCCCCGCGCCCGACCCGGCGGCCGCGCCGGCGCCGGCACCGGAGCCGGAGCCGGTGCTCGTCCCCGCACCGGACCCAGCCTCCGAGGACGTGTCCTCGGTGGCGGCGCCCTCCTCGGAGCCGGCCGGCTGGTCGGCGTACACCTCACGCACTGGGAGCGGGGTGAAGGTCTCGTTGTTGGCGTTCTTGACGCCGTGGGCGCCGATCGTGATCACGCCGCAGGTGACCTCGCGGCAGTCGACGGTGCGCACCGAGCCGTTGCGCCCGACCGCCTCGAACACCGGGCCGGGGACGACGAGCTGGACCCGCCAGGAGCCGTTCTCGCTCATCGACCCGCCGTTGGCGGACGCGGCGGTGTCGGATCCGGGGAACGCGACGTAGCGCTGGTGCCCGGCGTTGTTCTTGGACTCGCTGTCGGGGACGTAGACGTAGTTCTCGCCCGAGACCCCGCCCTTGCTGGGCTGCCAGGCGCCGGAGACGGTGCCGAACCAGACGTAGACACCGCCGTGGCCGCCCTTGACGGACTGGAACCCGCTGCCGCTGACGGTCAGCGTCGTGGAGTAGCTGTCGTCGATCGCGGCGCTGCCGCGGTCGTTGACGACCGTCACCCGCCCGGCGGCGTGCGCCGGGGGCGCGGCGGCCGGGACGATGACGGCGGCGGTGGCCAGCGCTGCGAGCGCGGCGGTCACACGGCGGAGCACGAGGCCTCCTCATCGGTGGCGGCGGCGCTCGCGCCGCCGCGGAGCCGGACGGGGACGACGACCAGGCGGTCGTCGTGGTGCAGGACGTCGACGGGGTGCGCGTACACCTCGGTCAGCAGCTCGCCGGTCAGCACCTCGGCCGGCGGGCCGTCCGCGCGCAGCCGGCCGCCGGCGAGCACGCAGACCCGGTCGGCGTACGCCGCGGCGAGGGAGAGGTCGTGGAGCACGACCACCACCGCGGCGCCGGCCTCGGCGACCTCGCGCACCACCGACAGCAGCTGCTCCTGGTGGCGGATGTCGAGGGCCGCGGTCGGCTCGTCGAGGAACATCACCGGGGTCTCCTGGGCCAGCAGCCGCGCGAAGGAGGTGCGGGCCTGCTCACCGCCGGAGAGGGTCGGGAAGAGGCGCTCGGCGAGGTCGGTGACGTCGGCGCGCGCGAGGCTGGCCTCGACGACCTCGTCGTCGCGGTCGGAGGCCGGAGTGCGGTACCACGGCGAGCGGCCCATCCGGACCACCTCCTCGACGCGGAAGCCGAAGGCCAGGCCCTGCTTCTGCAGCTGCACGCCGCGCTCGCGGGACAGCTCCTTGGCCGAGTGCTTGGCGATCTTGCGCCCGCGCAGCTCGACGTGGCCCTCGGTCGGGTCGAGGTCGCCGGAGAGCACGCCCAGGAGCGTGGACTTGCCGGCGCCGTTGGGCCCGACCAGCGCCACGACCTCGCCGGGGCGCACCTCGAGGTCGACGTCGGCGAGGATCGCGCGGCCCTCGATGCGGACCCCGACCCCGTGGGTGGTGAGGACGGCGCTCATGCCCAGCCCCCCGCCGTACGACGGGCGCGGCGCAGCAGCCAGAAGAAGAAGGGGCCGCCGATGAGCGAGGTCAGCATTCCGATCGGCAGGTCGGCGTAGGCGATCGCGGTGCGCGCCCAGAGGTCGGCCAGGACCAGCAGGACCGCGCCGCCCAGCGCGCTGGCCGGCACCAGCATCCGGTGCCCGGGCCCGGCGATCATCCGGATCAGGTGGGGCACGACCAGGCCGACGAAGGCGATGATCCCGCAGAACGCGACGGCCGCGCCGGTCAGCAGCGCGACCACCACGATCGCGACGATGCGCAGCCGCTCGACGTCGACGCCGACGTGGCGCGCGGCGCGGTCGCCGAGGGCGAGCAGGTCGAGGCGCGGCGCCAGCAGCAGGGCCGCGACGATGCCGGCGAGCGCGAGCGGCGCGACCACGCCGACGTACTCCCAGCGCGAGCCGTTGAGGCTGCCCAGCTGCCAGAAGACGATCTCCTCACGGGCCTGCTGGTCGCCGAGGAAGAGCAGGAAGGCCAGGCCGGCGCTGGTCACCGCGTTGATCGCGATGCCGGTCAGCACCAGCGTGACCACCTCGGTGCGCCCGCCGGAGCGCGACATGACGTAGACCAGCAGCGTGGTGACCAGGCCGCCGACGAACGCGCACAGCGCGATGGTCCAGGTGCCCGCGAAGGTCCAGCCGAAGACGATGACGGCCGCGGCGGCGAAGGCCGCGCCCGAGGAGACCCCAACGACGCCCGGCTCGGCGAGCGGGTTGCCGAACACGCCCTGCATCAGCGCGCCCGCGGCGGCCAGCGCGGCGCCGGCGAGGGCGGCCATCACCACGCGCGGGAACCGCACCTGCCACAGCGTGTTCTCGCCCTGCGGGTGGCTGGGCAGCGGCCCGGCGTCGATGCCGAGGTGGTGCAGCACCGAGCCGAGCACCTCGGAGGCGGGTACGTCGAGCTGGCCCTGCCCGGCCGCGACGACGATCGCGGCGAGCAGGGCGACCCCGAGGCCGCCGAGCAGGCCGATGCGTCCGGCGAGCGAGGCGATCGCCCCGCGTGGGCGCGTGCCGCTGCCGGGCGCGACGGAGACGCTCGTCACGAGAGGGCCTGCGGGGCGTACAGCGCGACGGCGAGGGAGTTCAAGGTGGTGGCGGCCGCGGGGCCGAAGCCGAGGATCTGGGAGTCCTCCATGGTGACGATGCGCTTGCTCTGACCCGCCGGCGTCTGGGCGAGCGCCGGGAGGCGCTCGAGCAGCCCGTCCGTGCCGCCGACGGAGTCCAGGCCCTTGGTCATCATCAGCACCACGTCGGGCTGGGCGTCGACCAGGCCCTCGTCGGTGACCGGCTTCATGCCGTTCCACCCGATCTCCCCGGCCACGTCGTAGAGGCCGAGCGCGTCGATGAGGGAGTCGGCGCCGGAGTCCTCGCCGAACATGTAGTAGACGCCCGACTGGCCGCGGACGTAGAGGAACACCGCGCGCAGCTTGTCGCGGCGCTCGCCCGGCGCGACGTCGGCGATCTGCTCGGTCACGGCGTCGACCTCGGCCTGCGTGCGCTCGGCCAGGGCGGCGCCCTGCTCGGGCACGCCGAGCGCCTCGGCGACGTCCTCGATCAGCGTCGAGACGGTGTCCAGCGAGCGCTCGGAGTCGACGACGACGACCGGGATGCCGGCGTCGCGCATCTGCAGGATCGCGTCCCACGGGCCGAGCGAGGTGTCGGTGATGATCACCGTCGGGTCCAGCTCGAGGATCGCCTCGGCGTTGAGGTCGTGGCCGTTCTGGGTCACCAGCGGGAGGTCGGCGGCGGCGTCGAACTGGGTGGCGATCTCACGACCGACCACCTGATCGCCCAGGCCGAGCTCGAAGACGGTGCGCGACAGGGTGCCGTAGATGTCCAGCGGCAGGATGCGGCTCGCGTCGGTGATGGTCACCTCGGTGCCCTGGGCATCGGTGACGGTGACCGGCAGCTGCGGCTCCGCCTGCTCCACGACCGGCTCGACCTGCTCCTCGGCGACCGCGTTGACCGAGCCCTCCCAGTCGCGCACGTCGTCGAGCGGCTCGACCTCGGAGAGCGGCGGCGCGGCCGCGCCGGCGTCCTTGCCACCGCTGGAGCCGTTGTCGCCCACGGAGACTCCGCACCCGCTGAGCAGCGTGGCGGCGGCCACGACCGAGATCGCGAGGCCAGACCTCAGACGGCGCGCGGGGGTGATCATGAGACATCCATCCGTTTCAGTGAGCAGCCCCCGAGCGGGCCGGTTCCATCCTGGAAATCTGAGAACGCTGGCCAAGCCAGTAAGCCGAGCCTAACATTACTTAGGTCCACCTAACTGATTTCTCCCACCTTCTTGACAAGATGTCACAATCTTTCTGACACTGTGTCTGATCCCGGGCATGCTGGTCGTGCCCGACACCCGCCAGGCCCCCGGCCACCGCTCGCAGGAGTTCCCATGACCATCGTCGACGCCGATCTCGACATGCCGCTCTCGACGGCGATGCGCCAGGGATCGCTGGCTCAGCACAGCGATGCCGAGAACGCGACGTTCACCTCCGAGCTGATGGCCGGGCGCATCAACGAGGCGGGCTACACCGACTACCTGCGCCTGCTGCGTCGAGTTTACGCGGCCCTCGAGGAGGTCGGCCGTGATCTGGCCGACGACCCGATCGCCGCGGAGATCTACGACCCGGCCCTCGACCGGCTCGCCGCGATCGAGTCCGACATCGCGCACTGGAGCGGCGGCGGCTCCCTCGACATCGACAGCCCCGCCGCCACGGCGTACGCCGAGCGGGTGCGGGCGGCGGCCTCCTCGCCGCTGAAGTTCATCGCCCACCACTACACCCGCTACCTCGGCGACCTGTCCGGTGGTCTGGCGATCGGGCGCATCATCGACCGCACCTACGGCTCGACCGGCGAGGGCGTCGCGTTCTACGACTTCGCGACCATCGCGAAGCCCAAGGACTACAAGGACGGCTACCGCGCCCGCCTCGACGCGCTCCCCCTCGACGCCGCCCAGCGCGCCGAGGTGGTCGCCGAGGTGCAGCAGGCGTTCCGCCACAACCAGGCGCTCTTCGACGAGCTCAGCGCCCGCATGGACGCCTACCGCCGCTGACCCGGCGCACGTCTGATCCTGACCTCCTGACCGCGGTCGGCCCTCGGGCCGGCCGCGGTCAGTGCGTCTCGGGAGCGTGCTGGGCCAGCCGCTGCGCGAGACCCGGGCGGCACCCGCGCATCATCTGCTCGTGGTTCCAGGTCAGCAGCGGCCGCGCCACCCGGGAGGCGACCGCGAGCGCGCCGACGACCACGACGTCCTGGGCGAAGTCCAGCCGCGCGCCGGTGCCCTCCTCGGTCACGGTGAACCGGACGCTCCCGGCCAGGTCGCCGGAGACCTCCACCTCCAGCACCGGCAGCTCCCGGGTGACCGCGTGCAGCACCAGGTCGAGGGTGTAGGGCAGCACCGAGCGGCACAGCACCCGGGCGTCGTCGGGGCCCAGCGAGGCCACCGCCACCACCTGCGGCCACCACAGCGGGTAGCGCTCGAGGTCGACCACCACGTCGCGCACCCGCTCCGGGGAAGCCGCCACGCGCCAGGAGTCACCGAAGGAGTACGTCGCTCGCACCCGCCCAGCATGCCGACCGCCTGGTCGAGCCCGCCCGAGACCCCGGCTCCGCACGGACCGCCCGCACGACGTACTAGCGTTCGGTGCATGACTTCCCCCGAGGTGGACCTGCTGCTCTCCCGCGCCCGGAGCTGGGCGGCCGAGGACCCCGACGAGCACACCCGCGCCGACCTCGAGGCGATGGTGCGCGAGGTCGAGGCGGGCGGCGACCCGGCGCAGCTGGCCGACGCGTTCCACGGCACCTTGGAGTTCGGCACCGCCGGACTGCGCGGCGCCCTGGGCGCGGGGCCGAACCGGATGAACCGGGTCGTCGTGCTGCGGGCCGCGGCCGGGCTCGCGGCGTACCTGCGCGACACCGGCGCCCGCCCCGGCAGCCCCGTGGTGATCGGGTACGACGCGCGCCACAACTCCGACGTCTTCGCCCGCGACACCGCCGAGGTGATGAGCGGCGCCGGCTTCACCGCGCACCTGCTGCCCCGCCCGCTGCCCACGCCGCTGCTGGCCTACGCGATCCGCGAGCTCGGCTGCGTGGCCGGCGTGATGGTGACCGCGAGCCACAACCCGCCGCAGGACAACGGCTACAAGGTCTACCTCGGTGACGGCAGCCAGATCGTGGCCCCGGCCGACGCGGAGATCGCGGCCCGCATCGACGCGGTCGGGCCCGTCTCCACGATCCCGCGCGGCACGTCCGCCCACGTCCTGGACGAGACCATCGTGGACCGCTACCTCGACGTGGTCGCCGGGCTGGCCGGCGACGGACCGCGCGACCTCGACATCGTCTACACCCCGCTGCACGGCGTCGGCGGGGCCTCGGTCGTGCAGGTGCTCGAGACCGCCGGGTTCTCCACCCCGCGCGTGGTCGCCGAGCAGGAGCAGCCGGACCCGGAGTTCCCGACCGTCGCGTTCCCGAACCCGGAGGAGCCGGGCGCGATGGACCTGGCGATGGCGCTCGCCGCCGCCCACCGCGCCGACCTGGTGGTGGCCAACGACCCCGACGCCGACCGCTGCGCGGCCGCGGTGCCGGGCCCGCACGGCTGGCGGATGCTGCGCGGCGACGAGGTCGGCGCGCTGCTCGCCCACGCGCTGCTGGCGCGCGGCGCCGAGGGGGTCTACGCGACCACGATCGTGTCCTCGACGCTGCTGTCGAAGATGGCCGCCGCCGCGGGGCAGCCGTACGCCGAGACGCTGACCGGCTTCAAGTGGATCGGCCGGGTCGAGGGGCTCGCCTTCGGCTATGAGGAGGCGCTGGGCTACTGCGTGGACCCCGAGCACGTGCGCGACAAGGACGGCGTCTCCGCGCTGCTGCTGCTGTGCGAGCTCGCCGCGAGCCTCAAGGCCGAGGGCCGTTCGCTCACCGACCTGCTCGACGACCTCGCGCGCACCCACGGCCTGCACGCCACCGACCAGCTGTCGGTGCGCGTCACCGACCTCGCCGAGATCGGCGCCGCGATGTCCCGTCTGCGCAGCACCCCGCTGACCACCCTGGGCGGCCTGGCCGTGGAGGGCGTCGACGACCTCAACCTGGGCAGCGACCTCCTGCCCCCGACCGACGGGCTGCGCTACCGCCTCGCGGGCGGCGCGCGGGTCGTCGTACGACCGAGCGGGACCGAGCCCAAGCTGAAGTGCTACCTGGAGGTCGTCGTACCGGTGGAGGCCGCCGGGTCCGGCACCGACGCCGTCGACGCCGCGCGGATCAACGCCGCCGGCCGCCTCGACGCGCTGCGCGGCGACATCCGGGCGGCCGCCGGGATCTGAGAGCCGCTCAGACCGCGAGGGTGATCACGAAGCCGACGACCGCCGCGACCAGCAGCACGATCTCGGCCCAGGCCGGCTGACGGCGCACCTCGCGGCCGAGCTCGACCTGCTCCGCGGACCGCGGGCGGATGCCCCTGGCCGCGGCGGCGTCGTCGGCGAGGTGCCGGATCCGCTGCTCGACCATGTCGGGGTACGACGAGGGCACCGCGCTCGCGCTGTCCTGCTCGGCCCGGCGGCCCTTCATCGCCTGGCGCAGGCTGCGCCCGACCGCCGGCGAGACGTAGCGGCGGTCCCCGGCGCGCACGGCGGTGACCTGCTGCACCGCGACCTGCTCGACGGCGGCCAGCGGGATCGTGACGGTCTCGAACATGTTGCGCATCACCAGCGACTCGGTGGTCACCCACATCGCGGGACGCAGCATGGAGGCCCAGGTGAGCACCCCGATCGCGACCGCGGCGGCGAACACCGGACCACCGAACCCGCTGTCCGGATCGAGCAGGCCGAGCACGAGCGCGACCGCGACCAGGACCAGCCCGATCGTGCCCATGATCCGTCCACTGGTCGGCTTGAACCGCTCCACGACCTGCTCGGTCACGCCACACTCCTCGGGGCCGGCGCACGGGGCGCCAGCGATGTCGGGCCTGTCGGCGACGAGCCTATGCTGGCGCGGTGACCGCCTCCACCAGTGCACCCTCCCCCGCCGACGTCGCCCGCACCATCGACCACACCCTGCTCAAGCCCGAGGCCACCCGCGCCGACGTGGCCGCCCTCGTCGCGGAGGCCGTCGAGCTCGGCACCTACTCGGTGTGCGTCTCCCCCTCGATGCTCCCGCTGGACGTCCCGGCCGGCAGCGACCTCAAGGTCGCGGTGGTCTGCGGGTTCCCCAGCGGCAAGCACACCTCCTCGGTGAAGGCCGCCGAGGCGGCGGAGTCCGTGCAGCGCGGCGCGGACGAGATCGACATGGTCATCGACGTCGGCGCCGCCCGCGAGGGTCGCTTCGACGACGTCCAGGCCGACATCGCCGCCGTGCGGGCAGCCGCCCCGGCCCCGACGGTCCTCAAGGTCATCATCGAGTCCGCTGCCCTCGACGACGAGCAGATCGTCGCCGTGTGCCGGGCCGCCGTGGCCGCCGGCGCGGACTTCGTCAAGACCTCCACCGGCTTCCACCCCGCGGGCGGCGCCACCGAGCACGCCGTGCGCCTGATGGCCGAGACGGTCGGTGACAAGGCGTTGGTCAAGGCCTCCGGCGGCGTGCGCACCCTGGAGCAGGCCCGCACGATGCTCGCGGCCGGCGCCTCGCGACTCGGCGTCTCCGGCAGCCGGGCGCTGCTGGGCGGCGACAGCGGCGGCAGCGACAAGGGGTCCGGCACCTACTGAGCCCCGCAGGGGCGTCGGGCACAATGATCCGGTGCGCGCCCAGGTGATCGTCCTCGCCGGGCCCTCCGGCTCCGGCAAGAGCAGGCTCGCCGCCCGCACCGGCCTCCCGGTGCTGCGCCTGGACGACTTCTACAAGGACGGCTCCGACCCGACGCTGCCGGTGATCACCGTGGGCGCGAACGCCGGGATGGTCGACTGGGACCACGTCGACGCCTGGCACCTCGATGACGCGCTCGCGGCGATCACCGCACTGTGCCGCGAGGGCCACACCCAGGTGCCGATCTACGACATCGCCCACGACGGGCGCACCGGCTGGCGCGATCTCGACCTGGGCGAGCACCGGCTGTTCGTCGCCGAGGGCATCTTCGCCGAGCTCGTGGCCCGCCCGGCGGCCGAGCAGGGGCTGCTCGCCGCGGCGTACTGCATCCGGCGCCACCCGCTGGTGACCTTCGCGCTGCGCCTCACCCGCGACCTGCGCGAGCGCCGCAAGCCACCGCTGGTGCTGCTGCGCCGCGGCCTGGACCTCATGCGCGGCGAGCGCCGCGTGGTCGCGCGCGCCGAGGCCCGCGGCTGCCGACCGGTCACCCCCGAGCAGGGCCTCGCCGACATCCGCGCCCTCGAGACCGCCCGCCCGCGCTGACCCCCTCTCCCCGAGTCGGCGCCAATGGTTGCGCGAGTCGGCGCCAATGGCGCGCCGAGTCGGCGCCAATGGCGCGGGATCTCAGGAGGCGGTGAGCTCCGCGGTCAGCGCGGCGTACGCGGGCTTGATCACCTGGTTGATCAGCGCGAGCCGCTCGTCGAAGGGCAGGAACGCCGACTTCATCGCGTTGAGCGTGAACCACTCCAGGTCACGCATCCCGAAGCCGAACGCCTCGCACAGGTCCCACATCTCGTCGGTCATCGAGGTGTGGCTCATCAGCCGGTTGTCGGTGTTGACCGTCACCCGGAACCGCAGCCGGGTGAGCAGCCCGATCGGGTGCTCGGCGATCGACGCGGCCGCGCCGGTCTGCACGTTGGACGCCGGGCAGAGCTCCAGCGGGATCCGCTTGTCGCGCACGTACGCCGCGAGCCGGCCGAGCTCCACGCGGCCGTCCTCGCGCACGGTGATGTCGTCGACGATGCGCACGCCGTGACCGAGGCGGTCCGCACCGCACCACTGGATGGCCTGCCAGATCGACGGCAGGCCGAAGGCCTCGCCGGCGTGGATGGTGAAGTGGGAGTTCTCGCGCTGGAGGTACTCGAAGGCGTCGAGGTGACGGGTGGGCGGGTAGCCGGCCTCCGCGCCGGCGATGTCGAAGCCCGCGACACCGCGGTCGCGCCAGGCGACCGCGAGCTCGGCGATCTCCATGGATCGGGCCTGGTGGCGCATCGCGGTGAGCAGCTGGCGCACCAGGATCCGGCCGCCGGCGGCCTCCATGCCCTCGTCGAAGCCGCGCTGGACCGCCGCCACCACGTCGTCGAGGGCGAGGCCCTGCTCGACGTGCTGCTCCGGGGCGTAGCGGACCTCGGCGTACACGACGCCGTCGGCCGCGAGGTCCTCGACGCACTCGCGGGCCACCCGGGCCAGCGCGTCGGCGGTCTGCATGACCCCGACCGTGTGGTCGAAGGTCTCCAGGTAGCGCTCGAGGGAGCCCGAGTCGGCGGCCTGCGCGAACCAGGCACCGAGCTCCTCGGCCGTGGTGGCGGGCAGCTCGTGACCGCACTCGGCGGCGAGGTCGATCACCGTCTGCGGACGCAGACCCCCGTCGAGGTGGTCGTGGAGCAAGACCTTCGGCGCACGCAGCACCAGATCGCGCGTAGGGGCGTTAGGTTCGACGGCACTGGCGCTCATGGCGCCATCCAACCACCCCGCAGGCATGCCCAGAGATTCGCTGGGCCGGACCCGAGGAGCCCCTGGATGCGCGTGTTCACCGAGATCGAGGAGCTCGCCGACGCGGTCGGGCAGGAGCTCGGCACCAGCGACTGGCTGGAGGTCGACCAGGCCCGGGTCGACGCCTTCGCCGACGCCACCGGCGACCACCAGTGGATCCACGTCGACGCCGAGCGGGCCGCCGCCGGGCCGTTCGGCGGCACCATCGCGCACGGCTACCTGACGCTCTCGCTGATCCCCTGCCTCGGCCAGGGTGTCTTCGCCCTCGACACCCCCGGCGCCAAGCTGAACTACGGCGTCAACAAGGTCCGCTTCCCCAGCCCGCTGCGCGTCGGCAAGCGGATCCGGCTCAGCGTCACCGTCACCGCGCTCACCGAGCTCCCCGCCGGCCACCAGCTGACGCTCCGGCAGGTCGTCGAGATCGAGGGCGAGGCCAAGCCGGCCTGTGTCGCCGAGACCGTCGTGCTGCCGCTCGCTGACTGAGGGCGAGCAGGGGCACCAGGCCCTATGCTCCCCCGATGGCCGATCTCGGTGCCGTCGAATCCCGCCTCTGGACCCTGCTCGCGCCGTACCGCACCGAGCTCGAGGAGGCGACCGTCTACGGCATGCCGTCGCTGCGATGGCCCGGCACGGGCAGCCACGACTACTTCGCCGCGATCGGCCGCAGCGCCCGCAAGGTCAGTCTCTACGCGATCGCCGTCGACACCTGGCCCGAGGCCCTCGAGGGCGCCTCCGAGGAGCTCCGCGCCCGTCGCACCGGCAAAGCGACCTTCTCCTTCCCCACGCTGGACGACGACCTTGCCGCTGAGCTCGGGGCGTTCCTCGAGCGGTTGTACCTGCCCTACCGCGCCCACCACCTCGGCTGAGCCGACCGAGCACGGACGGCGGGTGCCCGGTCAGTCCCCCAGCAGCGCGAACGTCGCCAGTGCATGGACGAGTGACTTTCCGTCCTGCTCGACGTCGGCCTCGCAGACCGTCAGGTTCTCCCCGCGCTTGCGCACCGTGGCCGTGACCACCAAGGTGCCTGGCTTGCCGGGGCGCAGGTAGGTGACGGTGAGCTGGCTGGTGGCCGGCACCTCGCCGTCGGCCGCGCTGCGCACCGCGGCCCCCATGGTCGTGTCGACCAGTGTGGCCAGCATGCCGCCGTGCACCGTGCCGGCGGGGTTGAGGTGGCGCTCATCGACCTCGACCTCGAGGCGCGCCTCGCCGTCCTCGGCCTCGGGAGCAGGGGCGCCGACCAGGCCGGTGAATCCGGGATCGCTGTGGGTCACGGGCGGCTGGTACCCACCACCGTCGATCACCATCGCGGTCCGCCCTCCGGTACGTCGCCGGTCGGCCTAGCAGCGTCGGTGGAAGGTGAGCTTGCCGCCGGGGAGGGTCGTGGTCTCGTAGGCGGGATCGTGGGCGCGAGCGTGGTGGCGAGGACAGAGGAGCCGGCCGCTGGCCACGCTGGTCGCACCGCCGCGGGACCACGGAACGTCGTGGTGGGCGTGGCACAGGCCCGGTGGCCAGTCGCACCCATCGGCGGTGCAGCCGCCGTCGCGCAGGGCGAGGGCGACTCGGTGGGTCTTGGTGTGAAAGCGGCGCTTGCGGCCGACGTCGAGCGGGCGGCCTTCGCCGTCGAGGACGGCGGGCACGATCCCGGCCTGGCACGCCAGGCGTCGGGCCTCGGTGGCGGAGATCGTCTCGCCGGTGTGCAGGTGGGCCGCGCGTAGGCCGCCGAGGAGCGAGTCCAGCGTCATCGTGACCACGATGGTGGCGGCCACTCCGCCGGCGTCGGGGAGCCGGTCGGTGGGATAGCGCTCAAGGAACTCACAGAACGCCTGCCCCATCCGCTCCGGACCCGGCCGCCGCTCGGCGCCCGCGGCTCCGGGGCCGTTCACGGCGTGCTGGTGCTTCGGTGCGGCGATGGCGAGGAGTGCGGCGCGCAGCATCGAGGCGTGATGGGTGGGGATGGTGAACCGGCCGTGGGTCTTGCCGTGCCCGTCATCGCTCATCGTGAGTCTCGCGGCGGCGCGGGCCGCGGCTTCCTCACGCTCCAAGCGGGCAGCTTCGGCGGCGTCGGCCTGCTCGGGAGCGGCGACCTCGACCAGCCGCTTGGCCAGGCGACGCAGGGTGATCGCGTCGTGCTCGCCCGCCTGCTCCAGGAGGAAGTCCTCCGCACGGGCCCGGCTCTCGTCGTCCACGAGGTCCTCGGGCAGGTCGTCGACCGCGTCGATGATCACCTGGGCCTGGTCGAGGTGGATCCGCCCGGCGCCCAATGCCTCGCGCACACCGTCGTGGTGCCCGGCGTCCAGCGCACGGGCCAGGCGCATCAACCGGTGCGTCTCGGGGCGGGTCAGGCGCGACTGGTGTGCCCACCAGTTCGCGGTGCTGGTCGCACCGACCGCGTCGCCCACCTCGACGCTGTGGGCGTGCGCGGCGACCCTCAACCGGAGCTCCTGCAACCGGTCGATTTCCGCGCTTAGCTCCAGCAGCGTCGCCCCGGCCTCGGCCTCGCTCAGCGACCACACCGGCGCCTCGGCGACGGTGTCGAGGGCCTCGTGCACGCACGCCACCGCCGCGGCCACCGGGTGGCCGGATCGGGGCTGGCGAGGTGCTTCCATGGACCTACTCAACCACCGACCACCGACAGCCCCGGGCAGTCGTTCTCCCAGGTCAGCGGGCCTGTGCACAGACAAGACTCAATTCATCATCGCGTAGAGCACGTGAGACATCGCCACGTGGCTGACCCCCACGAATTCCTCTCCAGGAAGTCATCGGGGGCCGTCACGGGAACTGCTCGAGGGCCCAAGCGTGGGTCCTGTGTCGGTCCTTGCGATAGGGCTTGTCGCGGCCCCTCCCCTCCGGCACGGCCGGGAGGACAACCTGACCACCATGCGTGTGCACGACACCCGCCAGCCGGGCCTACACGTGCTCGCGCGGCGGGGGTCGGCGACCATCTTCGCGGCCTTCGACCGACGTGCGCGACGCCCGGCATGCCACTGAGCAGCGCTCGAGAGATCAGGTCGGAGTCGTTGAGCGGTCGCCCGGGCGCTGACGTTCTGGGCAGTCCCTCTCGATGACCTGCTGGCCGGGCGCCGGCGACGATAAGGCCCGTACCAGCCCTCCGGCTCCGACTAGGGTGCCGACATGTCCACGTCCTCTCGGTGGTCCGTCGGCTCCCGCGACTCGCTGCTGTCGCTGTGGTCGGACGGCTCGGTGCTGTCGGTCGGCAGTGTCGGATCGTGTGGATCCGTGTTCTCCGTCGGGTCGTTCCTCTCCGCGTTCTCGGTCGGGTCGTCGATGTCGTTCGCCTCGGCGCTGTCGCACCAGTCCTCCGGGTCGGTGCTGTCCCACCAGTCCGCCGAGTCGGCGCTGTCCCACCGGTCCTCCGGCTCGGTCCTCACCTCACGGGCGAGCGGCGCGTACGCCGCGTCCGACACCGGAGCACACCCGAGGCGTCCGGCGATCGCGTTGGCGGTGGGCGCCGCCGCGGTCGGCATCGTGCTGGCGGCCCGGTCCCGTTCCTGACGACGGAATCCCCGGGCCCCGTCCCCGGTTGGGACAGTGCCCCCCACCTCAGCACCTCAGGAGACCGCACCGCCGTGAGCCAGCTCTTCACCCCGATCACCCTGCGCGACGTGACCATCCGCAACCGGGTGTGGGTCGCCCCGATGTGCCAGTACTCCGCCGTCGACGGCCTGCCGAACGACTGGCACCTGGTGCACCTCGGCTCCTTCGCCCGCGGCGGCGCGGGCCTGGTCATCAGCGAGGCGACGGCGGTGGTGCCGGAGGGGCGGATCTCCCCCGACGACACCGGGCTGTGGAACGACGAGCAGCAGGCCGCCTGGGCGCGGATCGTGGACTTCGTGCACGACCAGGGCGCCACCGCGGGCATCCAGCTCGCCCACGCGGGCCGCAAGGCCTCGACGTACTCCGGCTTCACCGGTGAGCGCGGCGCGGTCCCCGAGGCCGAGGGCGGGTGGCGACCCGTCGGCCCGTCCGCCGCGCCGTACCCCGGCCTGCACGAGCACCCCGAGCCCCTCGACGCCGCCGGCATCGCCCGCGTCGTGAGCGCCTTCGGCGACGCCGCCGAGCGCGCCGTCGCCGCGGGCTTCGACGTGCTCGAGGTGCACGCCGCGCACGGCTACCTGCTGCACGAGTTCCTCTCCCCGCTGTCGAACCTGCGCGAGGACGAGTACGGCGGCTCCTTCGACAACCGCGTCCGCCTCCTGCTCGAGGTGGTCCGCGAGATCCGCGGCCGGGTCGCCGCCGGGGTACCGGTGCTGGTGCGCCTCTCGGCCACCGAGTGGCTCGACGACGGCTGGAGCATCGAGGACAGCGTGCGCCTGGCCGGCGTGCTGCGGGAGGAGGGCGTCGACCTCGTCGACACCTCCACCGGCGGCAACGCGCCGGCCGAGATCCCGGTCGGGCCGGGCTACCAGGTGCCGTTCGCGCGCCGGATCCGCGCGGAGGCGCAGATCCCGACCGGCGCAGTCGGGCTGATCACCGACGCCAAGCAGGCCGAGGACATCCTGGCCGACGGCTCCGCCGACGTGGTCCTGCTCGGTCGCGAGCTGCTGCGCGACCCGCACTGGCCGCTCCAGGCCGCCCGTGAGCTCGGCGAGCCCGGCGACGCCCTGTGGCCGGCGCAGTACCGCCGCGCCGCCCGCTAGTCAGTACGCCGGGGCTCAGCCGATCCGGTCGATGATCAGCGGCGAGGGCTGGTACGCCGAGGCGTCGGGCGCCACGTCGTACCCGCCCTCCAGCGAGGCCAGCGCCCGGTCGAAGCGCTCGGGGGTGTCGGTGAGCAGGGTGAGCAGCGGCTGACCCTCGGTGACCTCGTCACCGGGGCGGGCGTGCCACACGACGCCGGCACCGGCCTGCACCGGGTCCTCCTTGCGGGCCCGGCCGGCGCCCAGGCGCCACGCGGCGAGCCCGACCGACATCGCGTCGAGGCGGGTCAGCACCCCGGTGGCGGGCGCGGTGACGACGTGCGACTCCTTCGCCACCGGCATCGGGGCGTCGGGGTCGCCGTCCTGGGCGCGGATCATCTCGCGCCACACGTCCATCGCCTTGCCGGAGGCGAGCACCTCGGCGGGGTCCACGTCGGTGACACCGGCGCCGGCAAGCATCTCGCGGGCCAGGGCGAGGGTCAGCTCGACCACGTCGGCCGGTCCCCCGCCGGCGAGCACCTCGACCGACTCGGCGACCTCGATCGCGTTGCCGGCGGTGTAGCCCAGCGGCGTGGACATGTCGGTGAGCAGCGCGACCGTGCGGACGCCGGC
The DNA here is from genome assembly GCF_009557055.1 of Nocardioides sp. dk884. Taxonomy (NCBI): domain Bacteria; kingdom Bacillati; phylum Actinomycetota; class Actinomycetes; order Propionibacteriales; family Nocardioidaceae; genus Nocardioides; species Nocardioides sp. dk884. The sequence goes on from NZ_CP045649.1 coordinate 3,413,641, forward strand.
GTCGGTGCCGAGCGCGACCATGGTCTCGGCGAGCTCGCGGGCCTTCGCCAGGTCCTTCATGAACGCGCCCGTGCCGACCTTGACGTCGAGGACCAGCGCGCCGGTGCCCTCGGCGATCTTCTTGCTCATGATCGAGGAGGCGATCAGCGGGATCGCCTCGACGGTGCCGGTCACGTCGCGCAGCGCGTAGAGCTTCTTGTCCGCCGGGGCGAGCCCGTCGCCGGCGGCGCAGATGACCGCGCCGATCGACTCCAGCTGGGCGAGCATCTCCTCGTTCGACAGCAGCGCGCGCCATCCCGGGATCGCCTCGAGCTTGTCGAGGGTGCCGCCGGTGTGGCCCAGGCCCCGCCCGGAGAGCTGCGGTACGGCGACGCCGCAGGCGGCCACCAGCGGTGCCAGCGGCAGCGTGATCTTGTCGCCGACGCCTCCGGTGGAGTGCTTGTCGGCGGTCGGTCGCGACAGCGTCGAGAAGTCCATCCGCTCCCCCGAGGCGATCATCGCCGCGGTCCAGCGGGAGATCTCGCGCCGGTCCATGCCGTTGAGCAGGATCGCCATCGCCAGCGCCGACATCTGCTCGTCGGCGACCGCGCCTCGGGTGTAGGCGTCGACCACCCAGTCGATCTGGCTGTCGGTGAGCGCGGTGGCGTCGCGCTTGGCGGAGATGACCTCGATGGCGTCGTGACCGGACATGCCACCGACCCTACGCGCCGGTAGCCGGACCCCTGTCGCCCAGGGCGTCGGGCCCGAAGGCGTCCGGGAGCACCTCGGCCATCGTCCGCACGCCCACGACCGTCCACACCAGCAGGTCGTTCCCGCCGTGCTCGAAGAGCAGCTGGCGGCAGCGACCGCACGGCATGATCACCTGCCCGGCGTCGTCCACGCAGACGAAGTGGGTCAGTCGCCCGCCTCCCCCGGCCACCAGCGAGGAGACCAGGCCGCACTCGGCGCACAGCGTCACGCCGTACCCGGCGTTCTCGACGTTGCACCCGACCACGACCCGACCGTCGTCGACCAGCGCCGCGGCGCCCACCGCGTAGCGGCTGTACGGCGCGTACGCGCGCCCCGCGATCTCGGCGGCGGCCGCCCGCAGGCGCGGCCAGGGCTCCGCGGAGGTGTCGGACGGACTGACAGCTGGGATCTGGGGCATCTCGGTCTCCTCTCCCACGGGCCGCCCGCGGGAGGAACAGCGTCCCCGACCCGGCCCGACGGGGCAATCCACGCCACATCCGGGCGGTTCTAAACCCCGCAAAGGTTCCAACTCGATAACCGTTTGGCCCGAGGCGCCCCGACTGCTCACGGTGCCGGCTGACAGCGACTACGGTGCGTGCGTTGCCCCCGCTGGTGGGGGCCACCTTGATCTGGAGGCAGATGTGAAGAAGTTGAGGAAGGCCGTCATCGGCAGCGTCGCGGTCCTGGCGACGTCCGGCGCGCTCGTCGCATGCGGTGAGGCACCGGAGGAGGACAACAACGAGTCCGGCAACCAGGCCAGCGACTTCCTCCCCTGCATCGTGTCCGACCAGGGCGGCTTCGACGACAAGTCGTTCAACCAGCTCGGCTACGAGGGCGTCAAGCGCGCCGCCGACGAGCTCGGCACCGACTTCATCGACGTCGAGTCCAACAGCCCCACCGACTTCGGCCCCAACCTCGAGAGCCTCGTCTCCGAGGGCTGCGACGCCATCGTGTCGGTCGGGTTCGCGCTCTCCGCCGCGACCATCGAGTCCGCCAAGGCCAACCCGGACATCGACTACATCCTGATCGACGACCCGGCGGACGCCGACTTCGACGGCACCACCGACGCGGACAACATCAAGCCGCTTCTGTACGACACCTCGCAGGCCGCGTTCCTCGCGGGCTACGCCGCCGCCGACACCTCCAAGACCGGCGTCGTGGGCACCTACGGCGGCGAGCCGTTCCCGACCGTGACCATCTTCATGGACGGCTTCAAGCAGGGCGTCGAGTACTACAACAAGCAGAAGAACGCCGACGTCAAGGTCGTCGGCTGGGACGGCAAGACCGGCAGCTTCACCGGCAGCTTCGAGTCCGACGGCAAGGACACCAACACCGCCAAGCAGCTGCTGGACCAGAACGTCGACGTCATCCTGCCCGTCGGCGGTCCGATCTACGAGGGCGCGATCACCGCGATCCAGGACTCGGGCGACGACGTGGCGCTGGTCGGCACCGACTCCGACATCGTCGAGAAGGACCCGAAGACGGCCGACCTCGCGCTGACCTCGATCCAGAAGGCGATGGACCTGTCGACCTACCAGGCGATCATGGACGCCGCCGAGGGCAAGTTCGACAACACGCCGTACATCGGCACCCTCGAGAACGACGGCGTCAGCATCGCGGACTTCCACAACTGGGAGTCCAAGGTGTCCGACACCCTCGCCGATGAGCTCGACGAGATCCGCGCCGGGATCCAGGACGGCTCCATCAAGGTGAAGTCCTACCTGCAGTGACCTGATCAGGGGGGGAGGCCGACCGCGAGGTCGACCTCCCCCCTGTTCCCTGTTCAATGGACACCCTGTGCACGTGTCCTTGTCCTCGGCGGTCGCGATCGCCACCGTCTCGACGTGTCCTCCCTAGGATCGATCCATGCAACTCGCCCTGCGCAACGTGACCAAGCGCTTCGGCAGCCTGGTCGCCAACGACCGGATCTCACTCACCGTGGACTCAGGCGAGATCCACTGCCTGCTCGGTGAGAACGGCGCTGGCAAGTCCACCCTGATGAATGTCCTCTACGGCCTCTACCAGGCCGACGAGGGCGAGATCGTCCTCGACGGCGAGGTCCGGCACTTCGCCGGCCCCGGCGACGCGATGGCGGCCGGCATCGGCATGGTCCACCAGCACTTCATGCTGATCCCCGTCTTCACCGTCGCCGAGAACGTCATGCTCGGCCACGAGAAGACCGGCTTCGCCGGGTCCCTCGACCTCGAGGCCGCGCGCGCCCTGGTGCGTGAGATCTCCGAGCGCTTCGGGTTCCACGTCGACCCCGACGCGGTCGTCGAGGACCTGCCGGTCGGCGTGCAGCAGCGCGTCGAGATCATCAAGGCCCTCTCCCGCGACGCGAAGGTCCTCGTCTTCGACGAGCCGACCGCGGTGCTCACCCCGCAGGAGACCGACGAGCTGATGCAGATCATGCGCCAGCTGCGCGAGTCCGGCACCGCGATCGTGTTCATCACCCACAAGCTCCGCGAGGTCCGCGAGGTCGCCGACCGGATCACCGTGATCCGGCTGGGCAAGGTGGTCGGCGAGGCCGAGCCCACCGCCAGCAACGCCGAGCTGGCGGCGCTCATGGTCGGGCGCCCCGTCGAGCTGACCGTCCACAAGGACGCGCCGAAGCTCGGCGAGGAGGCGCTCGTCGTCTCCGGGCTGACCGTGGCCGACCAGACCGGCCTGGTCCACGTGAACGACCTCAGCTTCTCCATCCGCGCCGGCGAGGTCCTCGCCGTCGCCGGTGTGCAGGGCAACGGCCAGACCGAGCTCACCGAGGCCCTCGTCGGGCTCCAGGAGCACGTGCTGGGCTCGATCCGCCTCGATGGCAAGGAGCTCGTCGGGCGCAGCGTGCGTCAGGTCCTGGAGGCAGGCGTCGGGTTCATCCCCGAGGACCGTCAGGTCGACGGTCTGGTCGGCGCCTTCTCCATCGCCGAGAACCTCATGCTCGACCGCAGCTTCGGCGCGCCGTTCGTGCGTGCCGGCTCGGTGCAGCTGCAGACCCGCGACGAGTTCGCCCGCCAGAAGCTCGCCGACTACGACGTACGCGCGCCCGGGATCACGACCCCCGTCGAGAACCTCTCCGGTGGCAACCAGCAGAAGGTCGTGGTGGCGCGCGAGCTCTCCCGCGACCTGCGCCTGCTGGTCGCGGCCCAGCCCACCCGCGGCGTCGACGTGGGCTCGATCGAGTTCATCCACCAGCAGATCGTGGCCACCCGCGACGCGGGAGTGCCCGTCCTGGTCGTGTCCACCGAGCTCGACGAGGTCGTCGCGCTGGCCGACCGGATCATGGTGCTCTACCGCGGCAAGATCGTCGGGATCGTGCCCGCCGACACGCCCCGCGAGGTGCTCGGCCTGATGATGACCGGAGAACGACCGGCAGGAGCCGTCGCATGACCAACCCCGATCCCCAGTCCTCCCCCCAGGCCCAGGGTTCACCTCCTCCGGAGACCGAGGAGGCGCCGCGCCGTCCCGACAGCGACGACCGCGCCAACGGGCCGTGGCACCACGTGCTGCGCTCGATCACGACCGGCAACGCCATGGTCGGCGTGCTGTCCGTGCTCCTCGCGGTGCTCGTCGGCTCGGTGCTGATCCTCGCCACCAGCGAGGAGGTCCGCGAGACCGGCCAGTACCTCTTCGCCCGTCCCGGCGACTTCTTCAGCGCCGCGTGGGAGTCGATCTCCGGCGCGTACGGCGCGCTCTTCCGCGGCTCCGTCTACAACACCCGGGCCGCTGACTTCGAGACCGCGATCCGGCCGCTGACCGAGACCCTCAAGTTCGCCGGCCCGCTGATCGCCGCCGGCCTCGGTGTCGGCCTGGCGTTCCGTGCCGGCCTGTTCAACATCGGTGGCCGCGGCCAGATGCTCATCGGCGGCGCGTTCGCCGGCTGGGTGGCCATCGAGGTCGAGCTGCCGTTCCCGCTGCGGCTGATCGCCGCGGTCCTCGCGGGCATGGTCGCCGCCGGCCTGTGGGCCGGTATCGCCGGTGTGCTCAAGGCGCGCACCGGCGCCCACGAGGTGATCGTCACGATCATGCTCAACTACGTCGGCTACTACCTGGTGCTCTACGCCCTCTCCACCCAGGGCCTGCTCCAGGCGCCGGGCAGCATCAACCCGCAGTCCCTGCCGACGCCGTCCGAGGCCCAGCTGCCGCGCCTGTTCGGCGACCGTTACAACGTCCACCTCGGCTTCGTGCTCGCGCTGGTCGCCGTGGTCGTCGTGTGGTGGCTGCTCAACCGCTCGGCGATGGGCTACCGCTTCCGCGCGGTGGGTGAGAACCCGCACGCCGCCCGCACCGCCGGCATCAACGTCGGTCGCACCTACGTGCTGGCCATGCTGTTCGCGGGCTCGCTCGTCGGCCTCGCCGCCACCAACCAGGTGCTCGGCACCGTCACCAGCGGCGTGAACGTCGGCCTCGACGCCGGGATCGGCTTCGACGCGATCACCGTCGCCCTGCTGGGCCGCTCCAGCCCGCTGGGCATCCTCGGCGCCGGCCTGCTGTTCGGCGCCTTCAAGGCCGGCGGCTTCTCCATGCAGGCATCCCAGGGCATCCCCGTCGACATCGTCCTGGTCATCCAGTCCCTCATCGTGCTGTTCATCGCCGCTCCGCCGCTGGTCCGGGCGATCTTCCGTCTGCCTGCGAAGGAGGCCAAGTGAGCACCACCGCCCCCGCCCCCGCCTCACCCGAGGGCACTGTCAGCGACGACCTCGCTGTCATCACCGTCGTCAGCAAGAAGACCCCGATCATCCTGGCGGTCCTCACCCTGGCGCTGGGCGCCATGGCGCTCTTCGGCTCCCAGAGCGGCGACACCACGTTCCGCCTGTCCACCCGTAACGACTTCTTCGAGCTCCCGGACATCACCGTCCCGGCGATGACGGCGACGTGGGTGGCGGTGGTCCTGCTCGCACTGCTCACCGCGGAGTCCGCGCGCCGCTACCTGAGCCGCCGGACGACCCCCATCTGGATGGTCGTCGTGTTCGCCGCGGTGACGATGACCGGCTTCCTCACCTGGGCCGGTGCCGGCAGCACGATTCCGGTCGTCGGACTGATCGCAGGGTCGATCGCGCTCGCCGTACCGCTCATCTTCGGCGCCCTCGGCGGCGTGCTCGGCGAGCGGGCCGGCGTGGTCAACATCGCCATCGACGGCCAGCTCCTGGCCGGCGCCTTCGCGGCCGCGACCGTCGCCTCGGTGGCGGGCTCCGCGTGGGCCGGCGTCATCGGCGCCATGGGCGCCGGCGCCCTCGTCGCGCTGGTCCTCGGCATCTTCGCGATCAGCTACCACGTCGAGCAGGTCATCGTCGGTGTGGTCCTCAACGTGCTGATCATCGGCTTCACCAGCTTCATGTTCGGCCAGGTGCTGGTCCCCAACTCCGAGGCACTGAACAGCCCGCCGCGACTGGGTCCGCTCGCCATCCCGCTGCTCGGTGACATCCCGCTCATCGGGCCGGTGCTGTTCCGCCAGTCCCCGATCGTCTACCTGCTCTACATCACCGTGGCGGTGGTCGCCTGGGCGCTCTACCGCACCAAGTGGGGCCTGCGCGTGCGTGCCGTGGGCGAGCACCCCAAGGCCGCGGACACCGTCGGCATCAACGTCATCGCCACCCGCTACAAGACGGTGCTGCTCGCCGGCGCGATCGCCGGCATGGGCGGCGCGTTCTACACGCTCGTCTCGGTGCAGCAGTTCAACCGCGACATGACCAGCGGCGCCGGCTACATCGCGCTCGCCGCGGTGATCTTCGGCAAGTGGGACCCGATCCGGGCCACGCTGGCGGCGCTGCTCTTCGGCTTCGCCACCAACCTGCAGGGCGTGCTGTCGGTCATCGGCTCGCCGGTCCCCAGCGAGTTCATGCTGATGCTGCCCTACGTCGTGACGGTCGTCGCCGTGGCAGGCCTGGTCGGCAAGTCCCGCGGCCCGGCCGCGGTCGGCCTGCCCTACAAGAAGGCCTAGCTCCCCCAGCAACACCCTCGAGACCCCCGGCTCGCACCGTGCGAGCCGGGGGTCTCGTGCGTCGAGTCGAGACTCCCCGCCGGTCGAGTCGAGAGTTCTACCGGTCGAGTCGAGACCTGGGTCGCCACAAGCGCCGACTCGGCGCACCATTGGCGCCGACTCGGCGAAAGGGAGGTCAGGCGAGGGCGGCGAGAGCCACGCCGGCGAGGATCTTGGCGCCGATGGCGACCGCGCGCTCGTCGACGCGCAGGTCCCCCTGATGCAGGTCGTACGTCGTGCCGCCGGGCGTGCGGGTGCCCAGGCGCATCATCGCGCCGGGCAGGTGGTCGAGGTACCACCCGAAGTCCTCACCGCCGAGGCTCTGCTGGGTGACGACGGGCCCACCGGGCCCGAGCACGTCCTCCGTCGCGGCGGCCAGCAGCGCGATGGAGCGGGCCTCGTTGACGACCGGCGGGACGCCGCGGCGGTAGTCCACCTCGGCATGCACGCCGTACGGCGCGACGATCTGCTCGATCAGCACCGGCACCAGCTTCTCCGCCTCGGACCAGGCGATCGCGTCGAGCATCCGCACGGTGCCGCCGAGCCAGCCGGTGCTCGGCACGACATTGTGCGCCGAGCCGGCCTGCAGCACGCCCCACACCACGCTCACGCCGGCGCGGGGGTCGAGGCGCCGCGAGAGGATCGCCGGCAGCTCGGTGACCACCTTGCCCAGGGCGAAGGTGAGGTCCTCGGTGAGGTGCGGGCGCGAGGTGTGCCCGCCAGAGCCGGAGAGCTGCACCTGCAGGTGGTCGGCCGCGCCGGTGATCGGGCCCTCGCGCAGACCGATGTGCCCGACATCGAGGCTGGGGTCGCAGTGCAGGCCGAAGACCCGCGAGACGCCGGTGAGGGCGCCGAACTCGAGCAGGGTCAGCGCGCCGCCGGGCATGACCTCCTCGGCGGGCTGGAAGAGCAGGCGCACCCGCCCGGGCAGCCGGCCGGCCGCGTGAGCGGCGCTCAGTGCGCGCGCGGCGCCCAGCACCGCGGTGATGTGCACGTCGTGGCCGCACGCGTGGGCGACGCCCTCGACGGTGCTCGCCCAGGGTTCGTCGGTCAGGTCCGGGACGGGCAGCGCGTCGAGGTCCGCGCGCAGCGCGACGATCGGGCCCTCCTCGCCCAGGTCGGCGACCAGGCCGGTGCGCGGCAGCCGCGTGACCTGCCAGCCCAGCTTCTCGACCTCGTCGGCGACGAGCGCCGTCGTGCGCGTCTCGCGCCACGACAGCTCGGGGTGCGCGTGGAGGTCCCGGCGGAGCGCGAGCAGGTCCTCGAGATGCTGGTCGACGGCGTCGGCGAGGAGTGCGCTGGTGGTCGGGTCGGTCGGGGTGGGGGCGTCCGCGGGCATCATCGCGAGCCTAGACGACTCGGCTGGGAACACCCGCCACAGGGTCGCGGGTCAGGCCCGCGGGTCCGCGTCGTACGCCGCCAGGATCCGGTCGGCCGCGGCCGGCGCGCTGAGCCGCCCGCTGAGCACGTCGGCGGCGAGCCCCTCGCGCAGCGCGGCCACCCCCGGGGACCGGCGCAGCCGCTCGTCGAGCTGGTCGCGCACGAGGGTCCAGGTGAAGTCCAGCTGCTGCTGGGCGCGCTTGGCGAGCAGCCCGTCGCGCCCGAGGTGGTCGCGGTGCGCCAGCACCCGCTCCCACACGTCGTCGACGCCGGTGCCGGTGAGGCCCGAGCAGGTCACGACGGGGGGTGCCCACTCCTGGGGACCGCGCACCATCCGCATCGCGCCGGCGAGCTCGCGCGCCGCGCCGCGGGCCTCGACCTCGCGGTCCACTCCCCCGGCGCCCTCGGCATCGGCCTTGTTGACCGCGATCACGTCGGCGATCTCGAGGATGCCCTTCTTGATGCCCTGGAGCTGGTCGCCGGTGCGGGCCAGGGTGAGGAACAAGAACGTGTCCACCATCCCGGCCACGGTGATCTCGGACTGCCCGACCCCGACCGTCTCCACGAGCACCACGTCGTAGCCGGCGCCCTCGAGCACGCTCATCGCCTGCGAGGTGGCCGCCGCGACGCCGCCGAGCGTGCCGGCCGACGGCGAGGGCCGGATGAACGCGTTCGGGTCGACCGAGAGCGCGGGCATCCGGGTCTTGTCGCCGAGCACCGACCCGCCGGTGCGCACGCTGGAGGGATCCACCGCCAGCACGCCGACCCGGTGCCCGCGGGCGGTCAGGTGGGTGCCGAGGGTCTCGATGAATGTCGACTTGCCGACCCCGGGCACGCCCGAGATGCCGACCCGGACCGCCGGGGCGGCCGGGGCCTGCTCCGCGAGCCGCGCGAGCAGCTCGCGGGCGGCCGCGCGGTGGTCAGCGCGCCGCGACTCCACGAGCGTGATCGCTCGCGCAGCCATGGCACGCTGACCCGCGCGGATGCCGTCGACGAGGGCGTCGAGGTCGGGGGCGCTCACTGGGTGCGTCCCGCTCCTCAGCCGTCCGTGCGGAGCTTGGCGAGCAGGTCCAGCGCCGAGTCGGCGATGACGGTGCCGGGCAGGAACACCGCCGCCGCGCCCATCTCCAGCAGCGTGGGGACGTCGTCGGGCGGGATCACGCCGCCGATCACGACCATGATCTCCGGGCGGCCCTGGTCGGCCAGCGCCTGCTTGAGCGCGGGCAGCAGGGTCAGGTGCCCGGCCGCCAGCGAGGAGACGCCGACGATGTGGACGTCCGCGTCGATCGCCTGCTGGGCGACCTCCTCCGGGGTGGAGAACAGCGGACCCACGTCGACGGTGAAGCCCATGTCGGCGAACGCCGAGACGATGACCTTCTGGCCGCGGTCGTGGCCGTCCTGGCCCATCTTGGCGACCAGGATGCGCGGACGGCGCCCCTCGGCCTCCTCGAAGGCCGCGGTGGCGGCGAGGACCTCGTCGAGCTTGCTGTCGCCGGCGGCGCTTGCGGTCTCACGGAACACGCCGCTGATCGTACGGATCACCGCCTGGTGGCGCCCGTAGACCTTCTCCAGCGCCTCCGAGATCTCCCCGACGGTCGCCTTGGCGCGGGCCGCGTCGACGGCGAGCCCGAGCAGGTTGCCCTCCAGGCCCTGCCCGGCGCCGCGCTCGGCGGCGTTGGTCAGGTGCTCCAGGGCGCGGGTGACCTCGGCGTCGTCGCGCTCGGCGCGCAGCCGCTCGAGCTTGGCGACCTGGGCGCGGTAGACCTCGTCGTTGTCGACGCGCAGGACGTCGAGCTTGTCCTCGGCCGCGAGCCGGTAGGTGTTCACGCCGATCACGGCCTGCGCACCGGAGTCGATGCGGGCCTGGGTGCGGGCCGCGGCCTCCTCGATGCGCATCTTCGGGATGCCCTGCTCGATGGCCTTGGCCATGCCGCCGGCGCTCTCGGCCTCCTGGATGTGCGCCCAGGCGCGCTCCGCGAGGTCGTGGGTGAGGCGCTCGACGTAGTAGGAGCCCGCCCACGGGTCGATGGTGCCGGTGGTGCCGGACTCCTGCTGCAGCAGCAGCTGGGTGTTGCGGGCGATGCGGGCGGAGAAGTCGGTCGGCAGCGCGATCGCCTCGTCGAGGGCGTTGGTGTGCAGCGACTGGGTGTGGCCCTGGGTCGCGGCCATCGCCTCGATCGCGGTGCGCCCGACGTTGTTGAACACGTCCTGGGCGGTCAGCGACCAGCCGGAGGTCTGGCTGTGCGTGCGCAGGCTCAGCGACTTGGGGTTCTTCGGGTCGAACTGGCGCACCAGGCGGGCCCACAGGGCCCGGGCGGCGCGCATCTTGGCGACCTCCATGTAGAAGTTCATGCCGATCGCCCAGAAGAAGCTCAGGCGGGGCGCGAACTGGTCGATGCTCAGCCCGCTCTCCAGGCCGGCGCGGATGTACTCCACGCCGTCGGCGAGGGTGTACGCGAGCTCGAGGTCGGCGGTCGCTCCGGCCTCCTGCATGTGGTAGCCGGAGATCGAGATCGAGTTGAACCGCGGCATCCGCTGGCTGGTGAAGGCGAAGATGTCGGAGATGATCCGCATCGACGGCGCCGGCGGGTAGATGTAGGTGTTGCGGACCATGAACTCCTTGAGGATGTCGTTCTGGATCGTCCCCGCGAGCTGCTCCGGCTTCACCCCCTGCTCCTCGGCCGCCGCGATGTAGAGCGCCAGGACCGGCAGCACCGCGCCGTTCATGGTCATCGACACCGACATCTCATCGAGCGGGATGCCGTCGAAGAGGGTGCGGGTGTCATAGATCGAGTCGATCGCCACGCCGGCCATACCGACGTCGCCGCGCACCCGCGGGTGGTCGGAGTCGTAGCCGCGGTGGGTGGCCAGGTCGAAGGCGACCGAGAGGCCCTTCTGGCCGGCCGCGAGGTTGCGGCGGTAGAAGGCGTTGGACTCCTCGGCGGTCGAGAACCCGGCGTACTGGCGGATCGTCCAGGGCTGGGTGGTGTACATCGTCGGGTACGGCCCGCGCAGGAACGGGCTCAGCCCCGGGAAGGTGTCGAGCGCGTCGAGACCGGCGATGTCGTCGGGGCCGTAGGAGGGCTTGATCTCGATGCCCTCCGGCGCGGTCCAGGGCTGGCCGGAGACGGCCGGGCCGGCGCCACGCGCCGCGGCGGCGTCGCCGCTCAGCGACAGGCCGGAGAAGGACTTCGGAACACTCATGCCAGTGCCTCCCGGGTGCGGGTGAGGAACGCGAGGGCATCGACGCCCACCGCGCAGGAGTCGTCGGTCAGGCCGTCGATCGGCTTGCCGGCGATGAGGACCCGCGTGGCGCCGGCGGCGCGCAGCGCCTCCACGGCGGCCGGGGCCCACTCGGCGTAGGTCGCGTCGCTGCCGGCCAGGCAGACCACGGGGCTGCCGCTCGAGGCGGTGTACGCCGCGGCGAGCGCCTCGGCGTCCGCGGTCGGGCCGGCCACCTCGACGGCGATCCCGCCGGCGGCGAACAGGTTGCTGGCGAACGTGGCGCGGGCGGTGTGCGAGGCGACGGTGCCCAGCGTGGCGAGGAAGACCGGGCGCGCCGCAGGCTCATCGCGCAGGGCCTCGAAGCTAGCGCCGTAGGAGCGCACGCCGTCGAACCCGCCGTCGGGCTCGCGCTGCGGCAGCTCCTCGGCGAGGTTCGGGAACTCGCTGACGCCGGTGATCGGACGCTTGCGGCGCGCGACCTCGGCCTCACGGCGGGCGACGGTCTCGGCGATCAGCTCCTCGAGGGAGGCGCCGTCCTCGAGGCGACCGAACAGCTCCCAGGCAGCGAGGGCCAGGTCGTCGGTCAGCTTCTCCACGGCGTAGGCACCACCGGCCGGGTCGGCGACCGCGGCGACGTGGGACTCCTCGATGAGCAGGTGGGAGGTGTTGCGCGCGATCCGGCGCCCGAACGCCTCGGGACGCCCGAGCGGGGCGTCGAAGGGCAGCACGGTGACGGCGTCGGCGCCGCCGACGCCCGCGGCGAACGCGGCGACGGTGGTGCGCAGCATGTTCACGTAGGGGTCGTAGCGGCTCATCATCGGCCGGCTGGTGACCACGTGCTGGCGCTGCGTGGACGTCTCGGCGCCGCTCAGCTCCAGCACCCGCGCCCAGAGCCGGCGCGCGGCGCGCAGCTTGGCGATGCTCGGGAACTGCTCGTCGGTGACGGCGTAGCGGAACTCCAGCAGTCCTGCGGCCTCGTCGACGCCGAGGCCGGCGGCGCTCAGCACCCGCAGAGCACGGACGCCGAGGACCAGCGACTGGGCGAGCTCCTGGACGTCGGAGGCGCCCTGGTCGTGCACGACGGTGGCGTCCGCGACGACGCCGAGAAGGCCGGCGTCACGGGCCAGGGTGGCGACCTCGACGAGGTCGGCCTCGGACGCCGCGGCGCTGACACCCAGGTTGGTGCCCGCGGCCAGGGGGGTGCCCCCGGCCAGGGAGAGGAAGGACCGCGCGGCCGCGACCGGCTCCGCGGCGTCCAGGACGACGCCCGCCAGGTCGAGCAGTACGCCGTCGAGCAGCGTGGCGAGGTCGGTGTCGGTGTCGACCTGCACCCACAGGGAGCTCACCCCGCCGTCGAGGTCGACGAGCGCCGCCTCGTTGCGCGAGCGGTCCGGGCCCGCGCCGAGGTGGGCGCGCACGTCCCACGCCCCGGTCCGCGAGGGACGCCCGGCGGTGCTCAGCGCGTCGAGCAGCTGCGGGGTGCCCAGCGGAGTGATGCCGATGCCGTCGAGCGTCGTGCGGGTCAGCTTGTCCCACACCGCCGAGTCGGGGTCCTCATCGGTCAGGCGTCGCGACTTGCGCAGGACCGCGGCGGTGGCGGCCTCCCAGTCGGCGACCGTGGCGCGGTCCTCGGAGTCGGCGAGGTCGAGCGAGCCCTGCTCGGGCTCCAGCTCGGTCGGCTCCGCGAGCCCACCCTCGACCGTGGTGTCGGGATTCATGGTGCGAACCATAGGTAGTACGGCGGCCCGGGCACACCCCGGGAGTCCCACTGTGACGCACCAGACGGGCCGCGAGGTCGCTCACCACCAGAGGAACGGCCGGCGCGACACGCGCATGGAACCCGGCGACGTGACGCGCAGCGCAATTCGGGTTAGGCTTACCTTACTTCTGGGTACTGGGCGGTAACCGGGCATTTGTCACAGTCCCCGAGGCCCTTTGGGGCGCCCGCGAGCGGTACCGTGCTGCCGTGGCAACCCCGACTCTCGTCAAGGGAGCGCGTGCGACGCGCTCCACGATCGCCCTCAAGCTGGCCATGGCGGTCAGCGGCATCGTCTTCATCGGCTATGTGCTCGCGCACATGTACGGCAACCTCAAGGCCTTCGCGGGCCACGACGCCTACAACAGCTACGCGCACCACCTCCGGGAGTTTGGGGAGCCGATGCTCCCCTACGAGGGCTTCCTGTGGATCATGCGCGTGGCCCTGATCGTGGCGCTCGTGGTGCACGTCGGCAGTGCGGCTGCCCTGTGGCGGCGTGCGAACAACGCCCGCACGGTGAAGTACGAGGTGAAGAAGAACAAGGGCTCCTCGCTCTCCTCGCGCACGATGCGCTGGGGCGGCCTGGCGATCCTGTTCTTCGTCATCTGGCACCTCATCCACTTCACGATCGGCAAGGTGAACCCCGCCGGCGGCGAGACCAACGACCCGTACAACCTGATGGTGGAGTCCTTCGACCTCTGGTGGATGACCCTCATCTACCTGGTCGCGATGCTGGCGCTCGCCATGCACCTCCACCACGGCACCTTCAGCGCGCTGCAGACGCTCGGCTTCACCAACACCGCCACCTCCCGCGCCCGTGCGCGTGTGGCCGGCTGGGTGGTCGCGGTGGTCATCGCCGGCGGCTTCTCGCTGGTCCCGCTGTTCACGCTCTTCGGCGTCATCACCAAGTAAGGGTCCCCAAGACATGGCTTCCGTTCATTTCCTCCCCGGCCTGACGCCGACCAACACGGCGCCGGTGCAGAAGTCCGACGACGCCGCGGGCTTCTACGTCCTCGGCGACAAGCTCGTCGACCCGAAGGCCCCCACCGGCCCGATCGCCGAGCGCTGGACCACCCGCAAGTTCGAGAACCGCCTGGTCAACCCGGCCAACCGCCGCAAGCTCAACATCATCATCGTCGGCACCGGCCTCGCCGGTGGCGCGGCCGCGGCGACGCTCGGCGAGGCCGGCTACAACGTCAAGGTCTTCTGCTACCAGGACTCCCCGCGTCGCGCGCACTCCATCGCGGCCCAGGGCGGCATCAACGCGGCGAAGAACTACAAGGAGGACGGCGACTCCACCTACCGCCTCTTCTACGACACGGTCAAGGGCGGCGACTACCGCGCCCGCGAGTCCAACGTCTACCGCCTGGCCGAGGAGAGCGCGAACATCATCGACCAGTGCGTCGCGCAGGGCGTCCCGTTCGCCCGCGAGTACGGCGGCCTGCTCGACAACCGCTCCTTCGGTGGCGTGCAGGTGTCGCGCACGTTCTACGCCCGCGGCCAGACCGGCCAGCAGCTGCTGCTCGGCGCCTACCAGGCGCTGGAGCGCCAGGTCGCCGAGGGCACCGTGGAGCAGTTCACCCGCCACGAGATGCTCGAGGTCGTCGTCGCCGACGGCAAGGCGCGCGGCATCATCGCCCGCGACATGGTCACCGGCGCGATCGAGACCCACATCGCCGACGTCGTCGTCCTGGCCACCGGTGGCTACGGCAACGTCTTCTACCTCTCCACCAACGCGATGGGCTCCAACGTCACCGCGTCGTGGCGCGCGCACCGCAAGGGCGCCTACATGGCCAACCCCTGCTACACGCAGATCCACCCGACCTGCATCCCGGTCACCGGCGACCACCAGTCGAAGCTGACCCTGATGTCGGAGTCGCTGCGCAACGACGGCCGCGTCTGGGTGCCGAAGAAGGCCGAGGACTGCGAGAAGGACCCGCGCGACATCCCCGAGGAGGACCGCGACTACTTCCTGGAGCGGATCTACCCGGCGTTCGGCAACCTGGTCCCCCGCGACATCGCCTCGCGTGCGGCCAAGTACATGTGCGACGAGGGCCGCGGCGTCGGCCCGACGGTCAAGGAGGTCGGCCCGGACGGCGTCGAGCGCCAGGTCCGTCGCGGCGTCTACCTCGACCTGACCGACGCGATCCGTCGCCTCGGCCGCGACAAGGTCGAGGAGAAGTACGACAACCTCCTCGACATGTACGCGCGGATCACGGGTGAGAACCCCTACGAGGTGCCGATGCGCATCTACCCCGCCGTGCACTACGTCATGGGCGGCCTGTGGGTCGACTACGAGCTCCAGTCGAGCATCCCCGGTCTCTTCGTGACCGGTGAGGCCAACTTCTCCGACCACGGCGCCAACCGCCTCGGCGCCTCGGCGCTGATGCAGGGCCTGGCCGACGGCTACTTCGTGCTGCCGAACACCATCCGCGACTACCTCGCCGACGGCCCGTTCGAGCCGATCGATGAGTCCCACCCCGCGGTGGTCGAGGCGCGTGAGTCGGTGCAGGAGCGCATCGACAAGTTCCTCTCCATCAACGGTTCCCGCTCGGTCGAGTCCTTCCACAAGGAGCTCGGCACGATCATGTGGGAGTACTGCGGCATGGAGCGGACCAAGGAGGGCCTGACGCGTGCGATCGGCCTGATCCGGGACCTCAAGAAGGAGTTCTGGAGCAACGTCCGCGTGCTGGGCTCCGGTGAGTCGCTCAACCAGGACCTCGAGAAGGCCGGCCGCGTCGCCGACTTCATCGAGCTCGGTGAGCTGATGTGCATCGACGCCCTCAACCGGCGCGAGTCCTGCGGCGGCCACTTCCGTGGCGAGTCGCAGACCGAGGACGGCGAGGCGCTGCGCCACGACGACGAGTTCGCCTACGTGGCGGCCTGGGAGTGGGGCGGCGACGACGGTGCGCCGGTCCTGCACAAGGAAGACCTGATCTACACCGCCATCGAAATGAAGCAGAGGTCCTACAAGTGAAGCTCACCCTCAAGATCTGGCGCCAGGAGAACGCGTCGGCCGCAGGGGCGATGCACACCTACGAGCTCGATGGCGTGTCGCAGGACATGTCGTTCCTCGAGATGCTCGACCTGCTCAACGAGCAGCTCGTCACCTCGGGTCAGGAGCCGGTGGCGTTCGACTCCGACTGCCGCGAGGGCATCTGCGGCACCTGCTCGCTGATGATCAACGGCGAGGCGCACGGCCCGGAGGTCACCACGACCTGCCAGCTGCACATGCGCTCGTTCACCGACGGCGAGACGATCACCATCGAGCCGTGGCGCGCGGACCCGTTCCCGGTCATCAAGGACCTGATCGTCGACCGCTCCGCGTTCGACCGGATCATCCAGTCCGGTGGCTACATCTCGGCGAACACCGGTTCGGCCCCCGAGGCCAACTCGGTGCCGGCCCCGCGTGACAAGGCCATGCGCGCCTTCAACGCCGCCACCTGCATCGGCTGCGGCGCCTGCGTCGCCGCCTGCCCCAACGGCTCGGCCTCGCTGTTCATGGGTGCCAAGATCACCGCCCTCGGTGAGCTGCCGCAGGGTCAGCCGGAGCGCTACTCCCGCGTGGTCGACATGGTCTCCCAGCACGACGCCGAGGGCTTCGGCGGCTGCACCAACATCGGCGAGTGCACCAACGCCTGCCCCAAGGAGATCCCGCTCGACGTGATCTCCCAGCTCAACAAGGACCTGCGCACGGCCATCGCCCAGGGCCGCTGACGCACGACCGGCACCACGCGCCGCGGGCCGGTGACCACCTCGGTGGTCACCGGCCCGCAGTGCATTTGCGTCCTGTGCTCAGCGCTTCGAGGCGCGCAGCGCCTTCACCCCGAGCGAGCCGAGCAGACCGGCGATGACGAAGTTGACGACGATCAGGACCGTGTGGGCGACCCAGTAGCCGGTGGCCCGCTCCTCCCCCGCGGACCAGGCGTTGCCCAGGTTGCGCGCGAAGTTGCCGAACGAGAAGACGTTCCAGGCGGCAACCGCGAGCAGGAGTACGGCGTGCTTGCGCTCGAACTTCACTTACGTTTCCTTCCGGTGCAGAAGCAGCCGGAGCCCGACCGCGGTGGCGGCTCCGGCGATGAACGCCGCGACCCGGGTGGGTCGGGCGGGATCGGTGGACTCAGCCTCCTCGCGGCTCGGCATCCGCGGGCCCTGGACCGGATCCACGGGGTCCGCGCCGCGCCGGGCACGCGCCTGTGGCGTGGTCCAGGCCCAGCACGCGCCGTACAGCACGACGCGGGAGGTGTAGTTCATCCAGACCAGCAGGATCAGCGCGATCCCGAAGGCCTGGAACGCCGGCTGCCCGCGGGTGGCGCCCAGCAGCAGCCCGGAGGCCTGCTTGAGCACCTCGAAGGCGATCGCGCCGACCGCGGCGCCGTACCACAGCGAGCGGCGCGGCACCGAGGGCGCGGAGAGCAGGCGGAACATCAAGAAGAAGACCAGCATCCCGGCGCCCAGGCCGAGCACGACGGTGAGCAGGCGCACCGCCCAGCCCAGCGCCCGGTCCAGGCCCAGCCAGTCGAGCAGGTCGCCGGAGAAGCCGGCCACGAATCCGGTGAGCGCGACCCCGACGAACAAGACGGTGCCGAGCACGACCAGCGAGAGCAGGTCGCGCAGCTTGCCCGCCACGAACCCCGGCTGCTCCCCCTCGGGGATCTCGAAGACCGCGGCCAGCGCGCGGCGCAGGGCCGAGACCCAGCCCAGGCCGGCGTACAGCACACCGGCGAGGCCGATCACCGCGGCGACGCCGGAGAAGGTGCGGATGTCGTCGAGGGAGATCTGGTGCGCGCCCGGGCCGATCATCCCGGGGATGACCGCGTCGATGGCGTCGCGCAGCGCGGCGTCCGCATCGGGGTAGACCAGCGAGATCCGGCCGACCACGAAGACCGACAGCGCCAGCAGCGGGAAGAAGGACAAGAACGCGAAGTAGGTGACCGCCCCGGCCTGCTGGGTGGCCTTCACCGCGCTGTAGTGCTCCTGCATGCGCACCACGTGGTCGAGCAGCGGGCGGCGGGCGCGCAGCGCGTCGAGGCGCCGCGTGACGGCGGCCGCCGGCCCCGCTGCCATGTGCGTCAGCCCTCCGGGGTCGGGCCGGTCAGGACGAAGTCCCGGGTGGGCTGCCAGCCTGCCGTGTCGTCGTGCACGTAGAGGTGGAAGCGGTCGACCTCGAAGCGGCACTCGAAGTCGGCGAGCTCGGTGAAGGCCTGGTCGAGCCGCGCGTCGTCGAGGTGGTGGGCCACCGTCACGTGCGGGTGGTAGGGGAAGTCCAGCTCCACCGCGAGCGGGCCCCGGCGCACGCCGGCGGCCAGCTGCTCGCAGGAGGAGATGCCCTCCGCGAGCATCACGAAGACGACCGGCGAGACCGGGCGGAACGTGCCGGTCCCCCGCAGGTGGACCCGGTACGGCGCGGAGCCGGCGGCCACCCGGGCCAGGTGGTCCTCCACGGCCGGCAGGCCGTCGGCGGGCACCTCGGTGGGAGGCACCAGCGTGATGTGGGTCGGGATCATCGTCGCCGTGGTGTCACCCACGGACATCCGGTACTCCTGGAGCTGGGTCGCCCACGGCTCCGGGATCGCGACCGCCACACCGATGGTCGGCAATGCGCCACCCCCTTCTGCGTCGAGACTAGTAGCCGGCCCGGGGCCGGCGGACAGGGCGTTGCTCAGCGGGCGACGAACCCCACCCTCTCGTAGACGTCGGCCAGGGTGCGCTCCGCGACCTCGGCGGCGCGCTCGGCTCCCGAGCGCAGCACCTCGGTGAGGTGATCGCGGTGCTCGACCAGCTCGAGGGTGCGGTCCCGGAAGGGCGTCACGAAGTCGACCACGACCTCGGCGAGGTCCTTCTTCAGGTCGCCGTACCCGCGGCCGGCGTACCGCTCGGCGATCTCCTCGACGCCGTCCCCGGTCAGGGCGGAGTAGATCGTCAGCAGGTTGGACACGCCGGGCTTGTGCTCGGGGTCGAAGCGGACCTCGGCCTCGGAGTCGGTCACCGCGGAGCGGATCTTCTTGGCGCTCACCTTGGGCTCGTCGAGCATCTCGATGATGCCCGCGGGCGAGGACGCGGACTTCGACATCTTGCGCGTCGGGTCCTGCAGGTCCGCGATCTTCGCGGTCTCCTTGATGATGTAGGGCTCCGGCAGCCGGAAGGTCTTCTTGTAGCGGCTGTTGAAGCGCTGCGCGAGGTCGCGGGTGAGCTCGAGGTGCTGGCGCTGGTCCTCGCCCACCGGGACGTACGCCGGGCGGTAGAGCAGGATGTCGGCCGCCATCAGCACCGGGTAGGTGAACAGCCCCACGCTCGCGGCGCCCTCACCGCCCTTGGCGGACTTGTCCTTGAACTGCGTCATCCGGCGCGCCTCGCCGAACCCGGTGAGGCACTGCAGCACCCAGCCCAGCTGCGCGTGCGCGGGCACGTGGGACTGCATGAAGATCGCGGACTTCGCGGGGTCCACCCCCGCGGCCAGCAGCTGGGCGGCGGCGCGCAGCGAGCGCTCGCGCAGCACCTTCGGGTCCTGCTCGACGGTGATCGCGTGCTGGTCGGCGATGAAGAAGAAGGGCTCGTACTCGTCTTGCAGGGTGACCCACTGCCGCAGCGCGCCGAGGTAGTTGCCGAAGTGGAAGGAGTCGGCGGTCGGCTGGATGCCGGAGAGGACGCGAGGGCGGGCGGTGGGTGTGGTGGACACACCCCGATTCTCGCCGATGGACCCCGATGCGCGCAGACCGGGGCGTCGGTGTGTGTCCGACGTCGCGTCGCTGCCGGGTCGGCTCAGGACCGGGCGGACTGCGCCCGGGCGTTGCTCGAGCGCTGCCACAGCGCCGACCAGAGCAGCACCGCGACGCCCAGGACGCTGAACCCGAGCCCGACCAGCGCGGTGGAGCGGTAGCCGTGGCCGGCCGCGATCACCAGGCCACCGGACCAGGCGCCGAGCGCGTTGGCGGCGTTGAGCGAGGCGTGGTTCATCGCGGCGCCGAGGGTGCGGGCCTCCCCGGCCACGTCCATCAGGCGCAGCTGGAGGTTCACCACGAGCACCGAGCCGAGGGCGGTGATCGCGAAGACGGCCGGCAGCGCCCACCAGCCGTGCGGCGCGGCGAGGAAGAACAGCACCATCACGACGCCGGTGCCGATCGCGCCGAGGAACAGCGAGCCGAACACCGACCAGCCGGCCAGCTCCCCGCCCGCCCAGGTGCCGGCGACCATGCCGAGCCCGAAGGCCAGCAGGAAGACCGGGACGGCGCCGTCCCCCAGCCCGCCGAGGTCGGTCACGGTCGGCGCGATGTAGGAGTAGACCGCGAACATCCCGCCGAAGCCGACGGCACCGGCGGCGAGGGTCAGCCAGACCTGCGGGCGGCCGAACGCGGACAGCTCGCGACGCCCGGTCGCCTCCGGGTCGCCCGGGCGCGCCGGCACGAACGCGCGCACCAGCACGACGGTGATCCCCGCGAGCACCGCCGCCACGACGTACGCCGCGCGCCAGCCGAGGACCTGCCCCAGCCAGGTCGCGGCGGGGACCCCGACCACGTTGGCGATCGAGAGCCCGAGCATGACCGATGCGACCGCGCGGCCGGTGCGCTCGGGCGGCACCAGGCTGGCCGCCAGGAGCGAGGCGACACCGAAGTAGATGCCGTGCGGCAGGCCGTCGAGGAAGCGCGCCAGGGCCAGCACCTCATACGACGGCGCGGCGGCGCTGAGCAGGTTGAACAGCGCGTAGGCGCCCATCAGCCACAGCAGCAGCGCGCGCCGCGGCCAGGTCGCCCCGAAGTAGGCGAGGACGGGCGCGCCGATCACGACGCCGAGGGCGTAGGCGGAGATGGTGTGGCCGGCGGTCGGGATCGAGACGCCGACCCCGTCGGCGACCTGGGGCAGCAGCCCCATCGTCACGAACTCGGTGGTCCCGATCGTGAACCCACCCATCGCCAGGGCCAGGATCGCCAGGCCGACGTGGGGAGCACGGGCTCGGTCGGCGTCTGCGGGCGCGGCGAGGGGGGAGGCGGAGTCGACGGGCACCTAGTGTCCAACGGCCCTCACCGGGCGCGCTATTCCGGCTCCGGGCTCCGGATCAGGCAGTCCCACCCGCCAGCGGTAGTGACCTGCGCCACACGGCTCTACACTCGTCATGACCGCCTCCGTCTCGGGAGGAGAGGACATGAGCGACGCGCCGCAGCTCGACGCCTCGACACCGCAGCACACGGCGCAGCCCGGCAAGCCCGGGGGCAGCCCGGTGCTCCTGTTGCTGATGGCGATCGTGGTGGTGCCCGCCGTCGTGGTCGCGGACAGCTTCGACGCCGGGCCCGCCGCCATCATCGGCGGCATGGTGGGGCTGTTCTCGCTGGTCGCGCTCATGGGCGGCCCGCTGCGCGCCGACCTGCGGGCCGCCTCGCTGACGGTGCCGCTGCTGCTGTTCGGCGCGATCGTGCCCCGGCTGCTCACCGAGGTCTCGCGACCGGCCGCGATCGCGCTCGTGGTGGTGATCGGCTTCGTCGCCGCGCTGCTCCCGCTGCGGGGCCCGCGCTATGCCAACGCCGGGCTCGGCCTGGGCATGACCACGCTCTACTCCTACGCCTACGCCACCCACGGGACCGCTGACCACCGGCAGGTGATCGGCGCCGCGGTCGCCGGTGTGGCGGTGGCCCTCCTGGTGCGGGTGCTGCTGGGCATCTCCGACCCCTCGAAGCCGACGCGCGAGCAGATCGCCCAGGTGCTCCTCGCCGACGACGCGGCAGCGGCCACCACGACCGCGTTCGACACCTGGTTGCACGACGGCCGGCAGCGCTGGCTGGCCCGCGCGCTCGAGGGCGCCTCGCGCTACCGGCTCGCCCTGCGCCAGGCCGAGCTCACCGTTTCCGGCGACCCCGGCGACATCGCCGCCCTGCGCAGTCGTGCCGAGGAGCTCGCCGGCCAGCTGCGCGCCAAGCACCCGCCGGCTCCCGACGACACGCCGACCGCCTCGAGCGCAGCGCCACGCGGCGGCCCCGGGCCGGCGGCGACCGCACTGGACAGCGTGGAGCAGGCGCTGCGTGCGCGCGACACGACCTCCGTCGTGCTCGACGGCGGTGATCGCCACGAGCTCCGCGACGCGGTCCTGCACCCCTCCACGCGGTGGCGCTCGATCCAGGTGCGCCATGCCCTCCGCACGGCGTTCGGGCTGCTGGTGATGCTGGTGGTGACGGCCGGTCTCGAGCCGGGCGACCCGCTGGTCAGCACGGTCCTGCTGACCACGTTCAGCATCCTGCAGGCCAGCTGGCGCGACACCCTCGCCAAGGTCCGCAACAAGGTCATCGGCGTGGTGGCCGGGTCTGCCGCGGTCGCGGTGATCCTGCTGACCGTGCCGGAGCGGTACCTGACCGCGGTCGCGGCCGTCGCGCTCGCGCTGGGGCTCTGGTACATCGTCTCCCGCCCGGCGCTGGGCGCCGGCTTCATGGTGGTGGTCAGCGTCGGGTTCAACGCTGTCACCCGCGACCTCGATCCCGGCGAGCTGCTGGTGCAGTACGTCGCGCTGACCGCCTGCGCAGTCGCCGTCGGGCTGGTCCTCGGGTTCGCGGTCGTCCCGGCGTTCCGGCCCGCGCCCCTGCGCGAGCGCGTCGCCTCCGCGACCGAGGCCACCGCCGCGGTGCTCCAGGCCGCCGCGGCCGCGGCGCGCCCCTCGGCGCCGGAGCTGGTCGCGCTGCACCGCGACGCCTCGCAGAAGCAGGACGAGCTCGTCCCCGACCGCGAGCGCCTCGACGAGCGCCAGCTCGCCGAGCTCGAGCGCCTGCGCTCGAGCCTGCGCGACCTCACCACCCTGCTCGACACCGCCACCCCGGACCGCGCCGCGCTGAGCCGGGCCGTCGAGCTGCTCGCGGCCGACCAGACCGTCCAGACCGACGGAGTGAGCGCGCAGCGACGAGGTGTCGCGCCCGCCACCGATGCGACCTCCAGCGCGACGCTGTGGGACCTCGCGGAGCAGTCCGGCTCCGCCGAGCGCTACCTCCTCGACACCCTCCCCGCGACCCCCTGAGCGGGGGGGCGGTCAGCCGGCCAGGTGTCCCCAGCGCGGGGCCAGGTCGGCCCAGGGGCCCACCTCGCGCACGTGCCCGTCGACGAGCACGACCACCCGGTCGGCCTGCTCCAGCGCCGCCCGCTTCGAGGTCGCGCCGAGCACGGTGGTCCCGCGCTCGCGCAGCGCGGTCCACAGCTCGATCTCGGTGGCGGCATCGAGCGCGCTGGAGACGTCGTCGGCGAGCAGCAGCTCGGCGTCGGCGGCGAGCGCGCGGGCCAGAGCGAGGCGCTGGACCTGCCCGCCGGACAGCCGGACACCGCGGTGCCCGACGACCGCGTCCGGTCCCCCGGCGCCGGCCACGTCGTGGCCCAGCCGCGCGTCGGCGACCGCGCGCTCGAGGTGACGCTCGTGGCCCAGGCGGACGTTGTCGGTGAAGGTGCCGGAGAGCACCCGCGGCACCTGGGCGACGTGGGCGACCTGGCCGGGGCGCAGGAAGGACTCGGGGTCCTCGACGTCGACGCCGTTCCAGCGCACCTCGCCGGTGTGCTCGACCAGGCCGGCGAGTGCGGCGAGCAGGCTGGACTTGCCCGC
Organism: Nocardioides sp. dk884; assembly: GCF_009557055.1. Classification (NCBI taxonomy): domain Bacteria; kingdom Bacillati; phylum Actinomycetota; class Actinomycetes; order Propionibacteriales; family Nocardioidaceae; genus Nocardioides; species Nocardioides sp. dk884. The sequence continues at coordinate 3,437,266 of NZ_CP045649.1, forward strand.
ACCGACCTGCCCGAGGAGCAGCACCAGCTCGCCGGCCCTGACGGTGAGGTCGACGCCGACCACGCCACGGGTGCCGTCGTCGTGGACCGCGGACAGGTCGCGCAGCTCCAGCTCGCGCAACGGCGTCCGGGTCGCCGGCGTCGGGGCGGGCGCCTCGCCGGTGACCAGGTCGATGCCCGGCGGCAGGTCCATCAGGTCGCCGCCGCCGGCGAGCCGGGTGGTCTCCCGCTGCCAGGAGCGGGTGCCCGGTGCCTCGGTGATGACGGCCCCGGCGACCCGGCCGAACCAGCCGAACCCGTTGACGACGTTGGCCACCAGCAGCGCCGTGGCCAGGTCCCAGCCATCGAGCACCAGCACCGCCCAGGCCGCCACGACCCCGCACTGCACCATCACGACCGGGACGCCGTCGAGCAGCGCCTGCACCCGGTGCTCGCGGACGGCGGCGGTGACCCGCCCGCCGTCGACGCGGCGCAGGTGGGCGTGGACGGCCGGGGTGGCGGCGGCCAGCTTGACCGTGCGGGCCGACTCCAGCGCCGAGACCAGCGAGCGGCCGAACCCGGCGCGCGCGGTCGAGGACTCGGTCGCGGAGCGGCCCGCGACCGGGCGTCCGAGGGTCGAGGCCAGGGCGGAGGCGGCCATGACGGCGAGCAGCACCCCGCCGGCGAGCAGGTTGACGCTCGCCGCCGCGGTGACCACGACGAGCAGGAACCCGGTGAGCACGTCGACCCAGCGGTCGGCGTAGCGCGCGAACCGGTCGGCGTCCATCGCGCGGGCGACGACCTCGCCCGGCGGGGTGCGCCGCAGCCGGCGCTGGTCGGTCTGGCCGGCCAGCACCGACATCCGCACCCGCAACAGCACCTCGACCCACCAGCGCGGGTAGCGCCGGAACGCCTCCGCGAGCAGCAGCGGCGAGGCGATCAGGGAGACGGTGAGCGCGGCGCTCAGTCCCCACGGCGAGGTGTCACCGTCGCGCAGGTCCTGCACCAGGTGGCCCCAGATCCAGCCGGTGGCGGCGCCGTACGCGCCCACCATCGCGATCAGCACGAACAGGCCGGCGCCGGCCAGGCCCCACTGCGGCTGCACCACCAACGCGTGCCAGATGCCCCGGGTCAGGCTCGGGCCCTCGGTGGGCTCGCGCAGCGCCGGCGGCGCCCCGGAGCGTCGTACGCCGCCGAGCGCGGCGGCCTCGGGAACGGGCGCGGCCGACTGGTCGGGCGCCGGGACCTGCTCGGCGCCCCCGGCCTCGAGCAGGGAACGGAACGGGCCGGGCTCGGCCGCGAGCCTGGCGCGCGGGCCGTGCTGGAGCACCCGGCCGCCGCCGAGGACGGCGACCTGGTCGGCGCGCTCGGTGCTGGAGAGCCGGTGGGCCACCAGCAGGCCGGTGCGGCCGGTGAGCAGCCGGTCGGCGGCCCGGACCACGCGCGCCTCGGTGAGCGGGTCCATCCGGGCGGTGGCCTCGTCGAGGATCACCACCGATACCTCGCGCACCAGCAGCCGGGCGAACGCGACCAGCTGCTCCTCCCCCGCCGACAGCGTGGTGCCGCCCGGGCCGAGGCGGGTGTCGAGGCCGTCGGGCAGGCCCGCGACCCAGTCGCCGAGGCCGAGCTCGGCCACGGCCGCCTCGATGCGCGCGCGGGGCAGGTCGGCGAAGAGCGCGACGTTCTCGGCCAGGGTGCCGGCGAGGATCTCGGTGCGCTGGGTGACCACGCCGACGGCGGCGCGCAGCTGTTGCAGGTCGAGGTCGAGCACGTCGACGCCGCCGAGCAGCACGCTGCCCGGCTCCGGGTCGACGGCGCGCGAGACGAGGGCGGCGAGCGTCGACTTGCCCGAGCCGGTGCGACCCACCAGGGCGCAGGTCGTCCCGGCGGGCACCCGCAGGTCGACCTCGCGCAGCGCGAAGGTGCCTTCGGTGTAGGCGAAGTGCAGGTCGCGGAAGTCCAGGTCGAGCGGTCCGGCCGGGACCGGTCGGCCGCCGGCCGGCTCCGGCTCGGCCTCCAGCAGCTGGCGCAGCCGCACCAGCGCACCCAGCCCGGCCTGCAGGTCGGGCAGGTGCTGGGCGACCTGGTCGATCTGGCCGACGAAGGCCGTGGTGACCAGGAACAGCGTGACCAGGCGGGCCACCGACAGGTCGCCCTCGACGACCAGCGCGACCCCGACCACGCCCACGGCCGCGAGCAGGGCGTGCAGCAGGACGCCGGTGCGCCGGGCGATGCGGGCCTCCACCGCCAGCACCGCCGCGAACAGCTCGTGCACCCGCGCCGAGAGCCGCGCGCTGCGGCGCAGCACGTGGGCCTGGCCCAGGCTGGTGCGCAGGTCGTCGCGACCGGTGACGCCCTCCTCCATCGCCGCGGCATGGTCGGTCCAGGCGATCTCCTCGACCACCTTGCGGCGCGCGACCTCGCCCAGCAGCGGGCGCACCACCCAGATCGCCGCCGAAGCGAAGGCCGGGAACAGCAGCCAGGCCGGCCACCAGGTCGTCCCCGCCACGATCCACATCGGCAGGCAGGCGAAGAGGGTGCGGATCGCGTCCCAGACCTGGCGACGGACCAGGGTGCCGACCTCGTGGGTGTCGTCGTCGACGCGGTCCAGGACCTCTCCGACCGCCTGCTCGGAGAGCGCCGAGAGGGGCTGGTGCAGGGCGGCGTCGAGCAGGTCGGCGCGCAGCCGGCCCTCGGCGCGGTCGACCACCCCGGCCCAGGCGGTGCGCCCGGCGGTGTCGAGCAGCGCGGCACCGATCACGCAGGCCGCGAGCAGCCCGACGAGCGCACCGGTCGGGTCGGCGGCCAGCCGGCCGGCGACGACGGTGCCGAGCGCCTGGCCGATCGCGGCGAGGGCTGAGGCGACCATGGCCACCCCCGCGACCCGGCCGCGCAGTCGGCGCCAGTCGAGGTGGCGACGCGGGTCGTCGGAGCGACGGCTGGCCAGCGTGGGCTCCGGGCCGCCGGGACCGGGCGGGGCCGTGCCGGTGGCGAGATCGCCGGTGGGATCGGTGGCGGCGGCGCTCGCGGCAGCGTGAAAGGTCCCGGACATCGCAGGCCACGCTACGCCGAGGCACCGACATCGCTCGCCCGATTTATCTCCTCCCCGGGGACGACGAAGGGGAGGTCCCCGGCACCTGGCGCCGGAGGACCTCCCCTGTCGGGTGGATCAGGTGGATCAGAAGGAGGCGAGCGCCTCGTTCAGGGTCGTGCTCGGGCGCATGACCGCCTCGGCCTTGGCGTCATCGGGGCGGTAGTAGCCGCCGATGTCGGCCGGCTTGCCCTGCACCGCGTTGAGCTCGGAGACGATGGTCTCCTCCTCGGCGCGCAGCTTCTCGGCGAGCGGCTTGAACGCGGCCGCCAGCTCGGCGTCCTCGGTCTGGTTCGCGACCTCCTCGGCCCAGTACATCGCCAGGTAGAAGTGCGAGCCGCGGTTGTCGATGCCGCCGACGCGACGCGTCGGGGACTTGTCCTCGTTGAGGAACGTCTCGGTCGCGCGGTCGAGCGCGGCCGCGAGCACCTTCGCGCCGGGACGACCCGACTGCTCGGCGTACAGCTCGAGGGAGGGCACCAGGGCGAAGAACTCACCCAGGCTGTCCCAGCGCAGGTAGTTCTCCTTGACCAGCTGCTGCACGTGCTTGGGCGCGGAGCCGCCGGCGCCGGTCTCGAACAGGCCGCCGCCGTTCATCAGCGGGACGACCGAGAGCATCTTCGCCGACGTGCCGAGCTCGAGGATCGGGAACAGGTCGGTGTTGTAGTCGCGCAGCACGTTGCCGGTGACCGAGATCGTGTCCAGGCCCCGGCGGATGCGCTCCAGGGAGTAGGTGCACGCGGCGGCCGGCGCCATGATCTCGATCGTGAGGCCCTCGGTTTCGTGCTCGGGGAGGTACTCGTTGATCTTCTTGATCAGGTTGGCGTCGTGGGCGCGGTTCTCGTCGAGCCAGAAGATCGCCGGGTCGCCGGTGGCGCGGGCGCGGGTGACGGCCAGCTTGACCCAGTCGCGGATCGGGGCGTCCTTGGTCTGGCAGGCGCGCCAGATGTCGCCGGCCTTCACGTCGTGGCTGAGCAGCACCTCACCGGCGCTGTTCACGACCTGCACGGTGCCGTCGACGGGCACCTCGAAGGTCTTGTCGTGCGAGCCGTACTCCTCGGCCGCCTTGGCCATCAGGCCGACGTTCGAGACCGAGCCCATGGTGGCGGGGTCGAGCGCGCCGTGGGCGCGGCAGTCGTCGATGACGGCCTGGTAGACGCCGGCGTAGGAGGAGTCCGGGATCACCGCGAGGGTGTCGGCCTCCTCGCCGTCGGGGCCCCACATGTGGCCGGAGGTGCGGATCATCGCCGGCATCGAGGCGTCGATGATGATGTCGCTGGGAACGTGCAGGTTGGTGATGCCCTTGTCGGAGTCCACCATCGCCAGCGCCGGGCCCTCGGCCAGGCCCTGGGTCACGGCCGCCTTGATGGCCTCACCGTCGGGGAGCTTGTCCACGGCGGCCAGCACGGCACCGAGGCCGTCGTTGGCGGAGATGCCCGCGGCCTTGAGCTGCTCGCCGTACTGCTCGAAGACGCCGGGAAGGAACGTCTCGACCACGTGGCCGAAGATGATCGGGTCGGAGACCTTCATCATCGTCGCCTTGAGGTGGGCGGAGAAGAGGATGCCCTCCTCCTTGGCCCGGGCGACCTGGTCGGCAAGGAAGCTGCGCAGCGCGGCGACGTCCATGTAGGTGGCGTCGATGACCTCGTCGGCCAGCACCTTCACGCCGTCCTTGAGGACGGTCTCGGTGCCGTCGGAGCCGATGAGCTTGATGGTGAGGCTGTCGTCGGCGGGGATCACGACGGACTTCTCGTTGGAGAAGAAGTCACGCTCGCCCATGGTGGCGACGTTGGTCTTGGAGTCCGCGCTCCAGGCGCCCATGCGGTGCGGGTGCGCCTTGGCGTAGTTCTTCACCGAGGCGGGCGCGCGGCGGTCGGAGTTGCCCTCGCGCAGGACCGGGTTGACCGCGGAGCCCTTGACCTTGTCGTACTTGGCGCGGATCTCCTTGTCCTGCTCGGACGTGGCGCTCTCCGGGTAGTCCGGGATGTCGAAGCCCTGCTCCTGCAGCTCCTTGATCGCGGCCTTGAGCTGCGGGATGGAGGCGGAGATGTTGGGAAGCTTGATGATGTTGGCCTCGGGCGTCGTCGCCAGCGCGCCGAGCTCGGCGAGGGCGTCGTCGGCCAGCCCGAACTGGGCCAGGATGCGTGCGGCCACCGAGATGTCGCGGGTCTCGACCTCCACGCCGGCCTTGCCGGCGTACGCCTGGATGATCGGCAGGAGGGAGTACGTCGCGAGCAGCGGCGCCTCGTCCGTGTGCGTGTAGATGATCTTGGCCATGAACGGCTGCTCCTGAGCACTGGGAGATGATGTTTCTTGACGTCAAGATACCTGACGGCTCCGACCCCATCACTTTCGCACCCGGCCACAGCCTCGGCAACGCGGCCCCCGCGGGACTAGAGTGCTGGGACACGCCCACGGCCGTGCCGGGGGCCGTCTCGAGGAGCACCATGACCGACACGAGTGCCACCCCCGCCCCGCAGCCTGACGCAGACCTCGCGAACGCCGAGCCCAGCAGCGTGCAGAAGCTGATCGCCGAGACGATCGGCACGTTCATCCTCGTCTTCTTCGGCTGCGGCGCGGCCGTGATGAGCGGCGGCGACTACGTGGGCACCGCGCTCGCGTTCGGCCTCGCGCTGCTCGTCGGGATCTACGCCTTCGGCCGGATCTCCGGAGCCCACTACAACCCGGCGGTCAGCCTCGGCGCCGCACTCAGCGGCCGGGTCGCCTGGGCGCAGCTGCCGCTCTACATCGGCGGGCAGCTGGTCGGCGCCATCCTGGCCGGCCTGGCGCTCTTCGTGCTGATGCACGGCTTCGAGGGCTACGACGCCACCGGCAACATGGGCCAGAACTTCTTCGGCGACGACACCTCCGGCTACGCGGTCTGGGCGGCCCTGCTCCTCGAGATGCTGCTGACCGCGATCTTCGTGATGGTGATCCTCGCGGTGACCGACGCCCGCTTCGAGCACCCGGCGCTGGCGCCGCTGACGATCGGCATCGCGCTCGTCGGCATCCACCTCGTCGCGATCCCCGCCACCGGCACCTCGGTCAACCCGGCCCGCTCGATCGGCCCGGCCCTGTTCGCCGGCGGCGACGCGATCCTCCAGCTGTGGCTGTTCATCCTCGCCCCGCTGCTCGGTGCCGTGATCGCCGGACTCCTCTACCCGCTCGCCTTCGGTCGAGACACCGACCCGGTCCCTGGCTCCGGCCTCTCCTTCGCCCAGGCGCGCGCCGCGGGCTACGGCGGCTCGGACTCCTACCAGCAGCAGTGGAACCAGCCCGAGCAGGGCGCGACCGGCGAGGGCGCCCAGCCGGGACAGGCCGGCGCAGTCGGTACCTCCGCCGGCGGCCAGGGTGCCCAGGCTGGTCAGGCCGGCCAGCAGTACAGCTCGGAGCCGATCATCCAGGACGGCTGGCAGTGGGACCCCCACGCCCAGCAGTGGATCCCTGCCCAGCAGCCCACCGCTCAGCCGGGCCAGGGGGCCGCTGGCTCCATGGGCTCAGCCGGTCAGCCCGGCGTCGCCGGGCCGAACGTCACCGGGCCGAACGTCACCGGGCCGAACGTCGCCGGGCCGGGCGCCACCGGCGCGGAGCGCGACCCCGCGGAGGAGTGGCCCGAGGACGGCGGGAGCCACATCAGGCCGGGTCAGTGAGCCGCTCGAGCACCTCGTCGTACCCCTTCTCGATCCGGGTCGGCCCGACCCCGCGCTCCAAGACGACCTCGCGCGTGGCGTCGTCGCCGAACACCTCCAGCCGCACGACGTCGTCGTCGACGGCGGTGACCTCGGCACGGTCCTCGACGACGCCCTCGAGCAGCGCCATCCGGTAGCCGTCGCCCACGCGGGGGTCCGCGGGCACCGCGAGCCCGGCCTGCGCGCCGTCGACGCCGGCCTCCCACTCCCCCGCCCGACCCAGCCACCACACGTTGCCCTCGCGGTCCTGGGCGAAGAAGTCGCTGTGCAGCGCCGTGCTCCAGCCGTCGCGGCCGGCCTCGGGGTCGTCGGTCCCGCGGCTGCGGACGACCGTCGCCGGCACCCCCGCGACGACCCGCGGCTGCTCGGCCACGACGACCCGCACGCCACCGCCGGGGCCGCCGAGCACCCGCCAGCGCTGCACGGTGCCGCGCTCGAGAGGGAACCAGGCGTTGTCCACGGTGTCCACGAAGTCGCCCGGGTCGGGTGACGGCGTCGGCACGGTCAGCTCGTCGACGCCGGTCGGGGGCACCTCGCCCGGCGAGTTCGCGCAGCCGCCGAGGAGGGCGAGCGCGGCGACGGCGGCCAGTGTCGCGGCCGCCGGGCCACGCGGCGTACGACGGGAGGGGCGGCGGGCAGGCCGGCTGGAGGACATGGCGCCATCATCGCCGATCCGCCCTCCTCGACTCCTCCCGGCGGCGCCCGCTCGCTGCTAGCGTCGGTCGCGCGACCGCGCTCAGCGGTGACTTTCCGACGAAGGAGTCGAACGTGAGCCCTACCCCTCTCAAGGTGGCTGTCACCGGCGCAGCCGGCCAGATCGGCTACAGCCTGCTGTTCCGCCTCGCCAGCGGCGCACTCGGTGATCGGCCGGTGGAGCTTCGACTGCTGGAGATCACCCCGGCGCTCCAGGCACTCGAGGGCGTGCTGATGGAGCTCGACGACTGCGCCTTCCCGACGCTGGCCGGCGTCGAGATCGGCGACGACGCGGAGAAGCTCTTCGACGGGGTCAACCTGGCCCTGCTCGTCGGCGCCCGCCCGCGGGCGAAGGGCATGGAGCGCGGCGACCTGCTCGAGGCCAACGGCGCGATCTTCACCGCGCAGGGCCGGGCGCTCAACAAGGTCGCGGCCGACGACGTACGCATCGGGGTCACCGGCAACCCGGCCAACACCAACGCGCTGATCGCGATGAGCAACGCCCCGGACATCCCCGCCGCGCGGTTCTCGGCGCTGACCCGTCTGGACCACAACCGCGCGATCTCCCAGCTGGCCGCCAAGACCGGCGCGTCGGTCACCGACATCACGAAGATGTCGATCTGGGGCAACCACTCCGCGACGCAGTACCCCGACCTCTTCCACGCCGAGGTCTCCGGCCGCAACGCCGCCGAGGTCGTCGGCGACCAGGGCTGGATCGCCGAGACGTTCATCCCCACCGTCGCCAAGCGCGGCGCGGCGATCATCGAGGCGCGCGGCTCCTCCTCGGCCGCCTCCGCGGCCTCGGCCACCATCGACGCCGCGCGCGACTGGCTCGGCAGCACCCCCGCCGACGACTGGGTCTCGATGGCGGTCGCCTCCGACGGCTCCTACGGCGTCCCGGAGGGCCTGATCTGCTCCTTCCCGGTCACCACCCGTGACGGGAAGTGGGAGATCGTCCAGGGTCTCGACATCGACGACTTCTCCCGCTCCCGCATCGACGCCTCCGTCACGGAGCTGGTCGAGGAGCGCGACGCCGTCACCGCCCTCGGCCTCATCTGACCCTCCGCCGAGTCGGCGCCAATGGTTGCGCGAGTCGGCACCAATGGCGGAGTTCTCCACCGAAGCCTGGGGACAGCTTCACCATTGGCGCCGACTCGGCGCGCCACTAGAGCCGACTCGGCGCGCCATTAGAGCCGACTCGGGGAACGGTCAGAGGGGCTGGTCGGGGATGGTCTGCACGAGGAAGAGGAGCATGCCGCCCAGGGAGCCGAGGAACAGTACGTCGAAGAGGCGGTGGCGGGCGGCGAGCATGCCGGCGTCGCGGCGCGGGAGCACCAGGCGCAGCAGGGCGGCGAGCACCAGCGCGCCGGCGATCCAGCGGACGCCGGTGCGCCAGCTGCCGAGGACGACGATCGTCATCCCGATCGCGGCCGCCACCATGATGCCGATGTAGAAGGCACCCCCGATGGTCGAGGGGTAGCGGCGCTCGGGCGGGGCCGGGGGCCGGTCCGCCTCGAGCTCCGCGGCCACCTCGGCCTCGGACGGGACGACCGGGTCGGGTCCTCCCTCGGGTGCCTCCTGCGCGGTCATCGTGATCAGCCCAGCGCCTTCTCGGCCGCGGCGACGACGTTCGCGAGCAGCATCGCGCGCGTCATCGGTCCCACGCCGCCGGGGTTCGGCGAGACCCACCCGGCGACGTCCCAGACGTCGGCGGCGAGGTCGCCGGCGATCTTGCCGTCGACCCGGGAGACGCCCACGTCGAGCAGCGCCGCGCCGGGCTTGACCATGTCACCGGTGATGATCCCCGGTACGCCGGCCGCCGCGACCACGATGTCGGCCTGGCGCACGTGCGCGGCCAGGTCGCGGGTGCCGGTGTGGCACAGCGTGACCGTGGCGTTCTCCGAGCGCCGGGTGAGCAGCAGCCCGAGCGGGCGACCGACGGTCACCCCGCGGCCGACCACCGCGACCTCGGCGCCGTTGATCTCCACGTCGTGGCGACGCAGCAGCTCCACGATGCCGTACGGCGTGCACGGCAGCGGCGCCTCCGTGCCGAGCACCAGCCAGCCGAGGTTGGTCGGGTGCAGGCCGTCGGCGTCCTTGGCCGGGTCGATCAGGCCGAGGACCCTGTTCTCGTCGCGGCCCTTCGGCAGCGGCAGCTGCACGATGTAGCCGGTGCAGGCCGGGTCGTCGTTGAGGCTGCGGACGGCCTCCTCGATCTCCTCCTGGGTCGCGGTCTCGGGCAGGTCGATGCGGATCGACTCGATGCCGACCTCCGCGCAGTCCTTGTGCTTGCCGGCGACGTACCACGTCGAGCCCGGGTCGTTGCCGACCAGGATCGTGCCCAGCCCGGGCACGACGCCGCGCTCGCGCAGCGCCGAGACCCGGCCCCGCAGCTCGTCCTTGATCGCGGCAGCCGTGGCGGTGCCGTCGAGCTTCTGTGCAGTCATGACGGCTCCTCGTTAGTGGAAGAAGTGGCGGGTGCCGGTGAAGTACATCGTGACGCCCGCGGCCTTCGCCGCCTCGATGGTCAGCTCGTCGCGGATCGAGCCGCCGGGCTGCACGATCGCGGTGATGCCGGCGTCGATGAGGATCTGCGGGCCGTCCTCGAAGGGGAAGAACGCATCGGAGGCGGCGACCGAGCCGGCGGCCCGCTCCCCCGCCCGCTCCACGGCGAGCTTGCAGGAGTCGACCCGGTTGACCTGACCCATGCCGACGCCGACGGAGGCGCCGTCCTTGGCGAGCAGGATCGCGTTGGACTTCACCGAGCGGCAGGCGCGCCAGGCGAAGGCGAGGTCGGCGAGCACCTCGGGCGAGGCGGCCTCGCCGGTCGCGAGCGTCCAGCTCGCCGGGTCGTCGCCCGGGCCCTGGAAGCGGTCGGTGACCTGGGCCAGCGAGCCGCCCGGGATCTGGCGCACCTCGGTGGGGTCGCTGCCCGGCGGCGGGGAGACGAGCAGCCGGATGTTCTTCTTCGCGGCGAGCACCTCGACCGCACCCTCGTCGTACGACGGGGCGACGACGACCTCGGTGAACACCTCCGCGACCTGGTCGGCCATCGCGACGCTGACCGGGCGGTTGGTGGCGATCACGCCGCCGAACGCCGAGGTCGGGTCGCAGGCGTGGGCCTTGCGGTGCGCGTCGGCCACGTCGCCGCCGACCGCGATGCCGCAGGGGTTGGCGTGCTTGATGATCGCGACCGCCGGCTCGTCGAAGTCGTACGCCGCCCGGTGCGCCGCGCTCGCGTCGACGTAGTTGTTGTAGGACATCTCCTTGCCGTGCAGCTGCTCGGCGTGCGCGAGGCCCGGCTCGGCACCGATCTCGGTGTAGAGCGCGGCCGGCTGGTGGGAGTTCTCGCCGTAGCGCAGCACGGCCTTGCGCTCGAAGGCCTGGCCGTGGAACGCCGGCCACGGGGTCTCCTCGTCGGCGCCGAGGGTGTGGGCGAACCAGTTCGCCACCTGCACGTCGTACGCCGCGGTGTGGGCGAACGCCGCGGCGGCGAGGCGCTGCCGCTCGGCCAGCGTGAAGCCGCCCTCCTGGGCCGCGCGCAGCACCTCGGCGTACATCGCCGGGGAGGTGGCGATCGCGACCGAGGGGTGGTTCTTGGCGGCGGCGCGCACCATCGAGGGCCCGCCGATGTCGATCTGCTCCACGCACTCATCCGGCGCAGCGCCGGAGGCGACGGTCTGGGAGAACGGGTAGAGGTTGCACACGACCAGGTCGAACGGCTCCACGTCGAGCTCGGCCAGCTGGGCCACGTGGGAGTCCAGGCGGCGGTCGGCGAGAATGCCCGCGTGCACGCGGGGGTGCAGCGTCTTGACCCGCCCGTCGAGGCACTCGGGGAACCCGGTGAGCTCCTCGACCTTGGTGACCGGCAGGCCCAGGCCCTCGATCAGGGCCGCGGAACCACCGGTGGAGACGAGGGCGACGCCCGCGTCGTGCAGCCCGCGGACGAGCTCCTCGAGGCCGGACTTGTCATAGACGGAGACCAGGGCTCGCCTGATCGGGACACGGTTCTCAGACACGGGGTTCACTCCTGCTTCGGGTGCGTGCGGACGTCGGGAGCACCCAGGCGGTCGATGCTCCGTGCTGCCCCCGAGGGGGTCACTCCCTGGTGGTGGTCCCACCTGCGCCAGTCGTGTGGCCTCAGCATATCGAGGCCACGCCGCCACCGGCCCCGCGCCCGCTCGCCCCCTGGGACCGCAGGACCTCAGGGCCGGGCGCCACCGAGGCGGACCCGGCGCCCCTCGACACCGAACCCCTCGCGCGCCATCCGGCCCACGGTCTCCACGAGCATCCCGCGCTCGGCGACCTTGATCCGCTCGTGCAGGGCCTCGACGTCGTCGTCGTCCTCGACCGGCACCACCGTCTGGGCCACGATCGCGCCCGTGTCGACGCCGGCGTCGACCACGAACAGCGTCGCGCCGGTGACCTTCACGCCGTACGCCAGCGCGTCGGCGGGGCCGTGCATGCCGGGGAACGACGGCGACAGCGCCGGGTGGGTGTTGACCGTGCGCCCCCCGAAGCGGGCCAGGAAGTCCTCCCCCACCAGCTTCATGAACCCCGCGAGCACCACCAGGTCGGGCTCGAAGGCCGCGACCCGGTCGGCGAGCGCGCGGTCCCAGCCCTCGCGGGTGCCGTAGTCGGCGACCCGGTTGACGAACGTCGGCACGCCCGCGCGCTCGGCGCGGGCCAGGCCCTCGATGCCGTCGCGGTCGGCGCCGACGGCGACCACCCGGGCGCCGTACGCCGGATCGGCGCACGCGTCCAGCAACGCCTGGAGGTTGGTGCCGGAGCCCGAGACGAGGACGACGAGGCGGGCGGGGTGCGAGACGGTCACCCGCGGATCCTAGTGAGCCTCAGCGGCGCCGCGAGCGGCGCGTCAGCCAGGTGGCCAGGACCCCGCCCACGAGACCGCCGAACCCGAAGGCGGTCACGGCGTGGACGAGCACGTCCCCGGCGAACGGCGCGACGTCGGCCATCCGCCCCGGGCCGACGGCACCGCCGGCGAGCGCGGCCAGCACACCGAAGACCAGGCCGGCCAGCACCCCGCCCACCAGACCGCGGACGATCCCCTCGTCCCAGCGCGCGGTGGGCCGGTGCCGGTGGGTGCGCAGGGTCGCCACGACGGCGGCCAGCGGCGGCACCACCATCGCCATCGAGACCCAGCCGGGCGCGGGGCCGTTGTCGGGCAGCGCGGCCAGCAGCGGGAACAGCGGCAGCGCCCCGATCGAGACCCCGGACGGCGCGACGAGCGTGCCGACGCCGACCGTGAAGCCGGGGCCGAGCAGGTAGGAGCCGGCGAAGACCAGCGCGTTGGGCAGCACCGTCGCCGAGGCCAGGAGGTACGCCGTGCCGTCGCCGGCGTCCAGGTCGAGCTGGGACATGATGTTCTCGGCGGTGCCCAGGTCGAGGAGGACCGCCAGCACGAGCACCGCGGCGCACACGCCGAGCCAGGTCCGCAGCACTGCGGCGCAGACGGCCGTCGAGCCACGCAGGGCCAGCGGCACCGCGGTCGCCCAGATCGCGGCACGTCCGGACCCGGTCGCGATCCCCGCCCCGCCGACCGCCACGCACAGCAGCAGCGACCAGGCCACGACCCGGCCGGTGTCGGGCGCGGTGGCGCCGGTGCCGGCCACCGAGCTGGTGACCGCCGCGAGCACGACGTACGTCGCGGTGAAGATCATCGTCGCGACCGGCACCGTCCAGTCCCGCACGCCGTCGGCGATGCCATCGGCGTCGGGGCCGTGCCCGGAGATCGCGGCACCGGCCCGCAGGCCCACGCGCCACACGGTCCACGCGCACCCGAGCGTCACCAGCAGCGGCACCACGGTGACCGCGACCTGGTCGACCTGCATGCCCGAGCGGTGCCCGAGCAGCCAGCCCAGGGCCCCGACGCGCAGCGCGTCGCGGGGCTCGCCGTGGGCGCCGGCATCGCTGAGGAACCAGCCGACGACCGCGAGGGCCATGCAGCCCAGCATCGGGATCAGCGCCGCGCAGGCGCCGGCGAGAAGGGTGACCAGCGCGAGCGGACGACGATCGCGCAGGTCCGTCCGCGCTCGGGCTGGTGCGGTGAGCAGGGAGGTCATGACCCGACCATCATCACCCGCGGCGCCGGGCCCCGGCGGCTCCCACGCCGGGCCTCGTCGCGAGTCACATGGGCCCCGGTCGCGTAGGTTGGATGCCGCCATGAGGAGCCCCGACGAGTTCGACGCGTTCTACCGGGACGCACGCCAGCGCCTGCTGGTGCAGACCTACGCGCTGACCGGCGACCTGCCGGCCGCGCGCGCCGCGGTCCGCGACGCGTTCGTGATCGCCTGGCACCACTGGGGCAAGGCCGGGCGCGGGGACCCGGAGGCCTGGACCCGGCCGCACGCCTGGGCGCACGCCCTGCGCCGGCACGCCGCGCGGCCCTGGCACAAGGACAAGAGCGACGACCCCGAGGTCCGTGCGACCCTCGAGGCGCTGGCGACGCTGAGCATCGACGAGCGGCGGATCCTGCTGCTGACGCTGCTCGCCGACGGCACCCCCGATGAGTTCGCGCGCGAGATCGGGGTGATCCGGCCGGTGGCGGACACCCTGCTGGCGAGCGCCACCGCCCGGCTGGCGAAGGCACGCGGCGTCGCGCCCGCCGAGGTCGCACGCCTGATGGAGCCGCTCGCCCGGGTGGTCGCCGACGTGCGGTTCCCGCGCAGCACGATCGTGCGACGCAGCGGCCTGACCCGCCGTCGCCTGCACACCACCGCCGGGGTGCTGGGCACCGTCGCCGCGCTGGTGGTCGGCGGGGTGGTGGTCAGCGACGCCGACGGCGTACGCCCCACGCTGGACCGCAGCGAGGTCAGCACCGGGCAGCCCGCCCAGTCCGAGGAGCCGCCCGCCCCGCGCCTCGAGGCGAGCGACCTGCTCACCACCGGCGACTTCGATGAGCTCCTGCGCGCCCGGGGCTGGAGCGGGGCCACCCCGAACACCAACACCGACGGGGACGGCTCGGCGCTGCCGTGCCAGCGCCAGCGCTACGCCGACCCGCGCAGCTCCAGCTACCTGGTCAAGAACTTCCGGGCCACCGTCAAGCCCGGCAACCCGCGTCGCAGCGCGATCCAGACCGTCGAGGGCTCCGACCGCGACCAGGCCGCCGAGCGTGCGTACCGCACGACCCTCGACTGGTTCGCCAGCTGCACGGAGGGGCGCACCCAGCTGATCTCGACCCGCCGGATCCGCGGGGTCGGCGACCAGGCCATGCTGCTGGTCCTGCGGGACTGGAACGGCCCGGTCACGCTCGCCGCGTCGGTCGCACGCACCGGTCGGTTCACCACCGCGCTGGTCAGCACCGCCACCACCACTGACGCCCCGGACGTGCGTGCCAACGTCGCGCTGCTCGGGCGCGCGGTGGACCACCTGTGCGACCTGCCGGAGGCCGGAGCCTGCTCGGAGAACCGTCCCCAGATCCGCACCGTGAACCCGGTCCCGGTCGGCGAGGTCCCGGCGATGCTCTCGGTGATCGACCTGCCGCCGGTCGGGAACGTGCGCCAGCCGTGGGTCGGCACGTCGCCTCGCCAGACCCGGCAGAACTTCGCCGCCACCCGTTGCGACCAGGCGTCGTTCCGCGGCAAGGGCTGGTCGAACAGCACCACCCGCGCGTTCCTGATCCCCGGCGCCCGTCTCCCGGCGTCGTTCGGGCTCACCCAGACGGTCGGGGCGCTCCCGCCGCAGCGGGCCCGCGCGTTCGTCGCGGAGGTGCGCAACAAGATGCAGTCCTGCTCCGAGCGCTTCCCGGGCACCGAGGTCGACCTCGTGCTCAACCGCAGCAAGGGCACCGTCGACCTGTCGGTCTGGCACGTCACCGTCGAGATCTCCGACAACACCTCGGTGCGCTACCTGATGGCCCTCGCACGACGCGGCGGCGCGCTCTCGCAGATCGGCTTCGTGCCGGCACCCTCGGTGCAGATGGGCGACGGCACCTTCATCGCGCTCGCCGAGCGCTCGCTGCAGCGCCTCGAGCTGCTCCCGGTCCCCCGTTCCTGAGCGGCGCATCCGGCACCGGACACGACGAAGGCCCGCCCCCGGCGAACCGGGGACGGGCCTTCGCAGCGATCGTGTGGATCAGTGGCTCACGCCAGGTCCTTCATGATCTCGCGCATGAGGGAGGCGGTCTCGGACGGCGTCTTGCCGACCTTCACGCCGACGGCCTCGAGGGCCTCCTTCTTGGCCTGCGCGGTGCCCGAGGAGCCCGACACGATGGCGCCGGCGTGGCCCATGGTCTTGCCCTCCGGGGCGGTGAAGCCCGCGACGTAGCCGACGACCGGCTTGGTCACGTGCTCCTTGATGTACGCCGCGGCGCGCTCCTCGGCGTCGCCGCCGATCTCGCCGATCATCACGATCGCCTTGGTCTCCGGGTCGTTCTCGAAGGCCTCGAGGGCGTCGATGTGCGTGGTGCCGATGATCGGGTCGCCGCCGATGCCGATGGCGGTCGAGAAGCCGTAGTCACGCAGCTCGTACATCATCTGGTAGGTCAGGGTGCCCGACTTGGAGACCAGGCCAATGGGGCCCTTGCCCGCGATGGTGTGCGGCGTGATGCCGGCCAGGGACTCCTCCGGCGAGATGATGCCGGGGCAGTTGGGGCCGATCATCCGGGTCTTCTTGCCCTGCAGGTAGGCGAAGACCTCGGCGCTGTCCTGCACCGGGACGCCCTCGGTGATGACCACGAGCAGCGGGATCTCGGCGTCGATGGCCTCGATGCAGGCGTCCTTGGTGAACGCCGGCGGCACGAAGGCGACCGAGACGTCGGCGCCGGTGGCCTTCATGGCCTCCTCGACGGTGCCGAAGACCGGGAGCTCCTTGCCGTTGAGCTCGACGGTGGTGCCGGCCTTGCGGGCGTTGACACCGCCCACGATGTTGGAGTCCGCCTGGAGCATCAGGTTGGTGTGCTTGGAGCCCATCCCGCCCGTGATGCCCTGGACGATGATCTTGGAGTCCTTGTTGAGGTAGATCGTCATGTTGTCAGGTCTCCGTATCTCAGGCGTTCGCCAGCTCGGCGGCCTTGTCGGCCGCGCCGTCCATGGTGTCGACCTGGGTCACGAGCGGGTGGTTCAGCTCGTTCAGGATCGCGCGGCCCTCCTCGACGTTGTTGCCGTCGAGACGGACCACCAGCGGCTTGGTGGCGTTGTCGCCGAGGATCTCCAGCGCGCCCTTGATGCCGTTGGCGACCTCGTCGCACGCGGTGATGCCGCCGAAGACGTTCACGAACACGCTCTTGACCTGCGGGTCGTTGAGGATGACGTCGAGACCGTTGGCCATCACGGTGGCGTTGGCGCCGCCGCCGATGTCGAGGAAGTTGGCCGGCTTCACGCCGCCGTGGGCCTCGCCGGCGTACGCGACGACGTCGAGGGTCGACATGACCAGGCCCGCGCCGTTGCCGATGATGCCCACGGCACCGTCGAGCTTGACGTAGTTGAGGCCGAGGTCCTTGGCCTTCGCCTCGAGCGGGTCGGCCTCCTCGCGGATCTCGAACTGCGCGTGGTCGGGGTGGCGGAACTCCGAGGCGTTGTCGTCGAGCGACACCTTGCCGTCGAGGGCCTCCAGCTTGTCGCCCTCGAGGCGGGCCAGCGGGTTGACCTCGACCAGGGTCGCGTCCTCCTCGACGTAGACCTTCCACAGCGCCTGGACCATCTCGATGGCCTGGTCGCGCAGCTCGGCGGGGAACTTGGCCTCATCGACGATCGCGGCGGCCTTCTCGGGGGTGACCCCCTCCAGCGCGTCGATCGGGATCTGGCGGACGGCCTCGGGGTTGGTCTTGGCGACCTCCTCGATCTCGACGCCACCCTCAACCGAGGCGATGCACAGGTGCGAGCGGTTCGCGCGGTCGAGGAGGAAGGAGAAGTAGTACTCCTCCACCGGCGGGGTGGCCGGGGTGACCAGGACACGGTTGACCGTGAGGCCCTTGATCTCCATGCCGAGGATGTTGGAGGCGTGCTCGAAGGCGTCGTCGGCGGTCTTGGCGATCTTGACGCCACCGGCCTTGCCGCGGCCGCCGGCCTTGACCTGAGCCTTGATGACGGTCACGCCACCCAGCTGCTCGGCAGCGGCCTTGGCCTCCTCGGCGGTCTCGACGACCACTCCGAGGGTGGTGGCCACGCCATGCTTGGCGAAGAGTTCCTTCGCCTGGTACTCCATCAGATCCACTGATTCCACCAGTCTCTAGTCAGCGTGCAGTCACGGTTCAGCGCCGGAGCCTTCGACCTCAAGGTCGGCCTTCTCGGCACACCCGCCGCACGATAGACCCGCGCGACCCCGCCGCACGAGGGCCGGACCGACGGAGTGACGCACGGCATAGGGCCCGCGGACGCCCCCGAACGGCCTTGCGACCCCCTCCACGCGCCCCCGGAGGTCCAGACCGCGCCGATCGAGCCGCCGCACCGCCCTCGCGGAGCTCGATCGAAGTGGCGCGGTTGTACCCAGATCTGAGGTGAAAGAGGCCCAACCTGGTCGTGATTCCCGCCACGTCCCACAGGGTGAAACGTGGTCCAAACCACGGGGTCTTACGCGTGGGCTGTGGGAATTGCGCCCCCAGAGCTCAGATCCGCGCCACAATCGGCTAAACCGAAGTTTCGGACGACTCAGATCCGCGGCTAGAGTCTGTCCTTGCCTGTCCGAAGCACGAGACGCACCGACCAAATGTGGAGCCATCGTTCATGGGTAATCACCGAGCGGAACGCCGCGGCACGCGCCGTGGACCCTCGGAGACCACGCACGTCAGGTACGCCGGCAAGCGGGTCGCCGGGCGTTCTGACACTCCGATCATCGAACTGACCACGACCCCGGCTGGCACCGTGCTGACCGAGGCGCTCACCGAGGCGCCCCCGGTCGTGACGACGCCCGACCTGCTCGACCCCGAGGCGTTCGGCCTGGAGGTCGAGGTCCGCAAGGTCGAGGACGAGCCCGCGGCCCGCCTCGATCACACCACCCACTTCGGCGACCGCGAGGCGACCGCGAGCATCCCGCTCATCGCTCCTCCCGGGAAGCGCCGCGCCGTCAAGCAGCCCGCCCCCCGACGCCGCCGGCTCCTGCCGTCGGTCCCCGCAGCCGTGGGCGTCGCCGCGCTGGCCGTGTCCATCGGCGGCACTCTGCTCACCGGCAACGACGACGCCGACCAGACCCCCACCGGCAAGCGCTCGGTCGTCGCCGCCAGCGCGCTCAGCGGCAAGAGCGGCGCCGGGTCCGTGCGACCGCGCGGCTCGGTCGTGAGCCGCGACAGCTCGCGCACCGCGCTCGGCGACGCCACCGACGCCAAGCTCCAGAAGTCCGCCGAGGCCAAGAACGCCCAGCGCAACACCGCCCTGCAGAAGCTCTCGGCCCAGGCCGAGGCCCAGGCGCAGAAGATCAAGCGCAACCAGTGGGTGCTGCCGGTCAGCGGCTACCGCCTGACCGCCCGCTTCGCCGAGTCCTCCGGGCTGTGGGCCAGCACCCACACCGGCCTGGACTTCGCCGCCCCCTCCGGGACTCCGCTGGTCGCGGTCGCCAACGCCACCGTCACCTCGACCGGCTACAACGGCGCCTACGGCAACATGACCGTCCTGACCCTCGAGGACGGCACCGAGATCTGGTACTGCCACCAGACCTCCATCGAGGTCTCCGTGGGCCAGAAGGTCAACGCCGGCCAGCGCATCGGCACCGTGGGCTCCACCGGCAACAGCACCGGCCCGCACCTGCACCTCGAGGTGCGTCCCGGCGGCGGCGACCCGGTCGACCCCTACTCGCACCTCGCCCACCACGGCGTCCAGCCCTGATCCTTCGGGCCTGAGACACCCCGGCCTCGACCCCCGCGCGTCCACGACGCGCGGGGGTCGTGCCATCTGCGCGGCTCCGCCGACCGCCGGGCGTTCGGGCCGCTTTGGCCGAGTTTGCGGGTGTTCGCCTGAGCCCTCGTGCGAGGTGAACTGGAGGTATGGAGGTGCCGATCCGGGGCCCTTGTCGTCGCTGCGGACGGCGGCGCATGCTGAGTGATTCCCGTCACACACCTGATCGGAACGTGACCCATGAAGAAATCACTCGTCAGTGCAGTCTCCGCTTTGGCCCTCATGGTGGCGACGCTCAGCGCCGCCATCGGCATCCCCCAGGGGGCGACGGCCCAGGAAGACGACCTGCCATGGATGAACACCAGCCTCCCAGCGGCGCAACGGGCCGAGCTGCTCATCGACGCGATGACGCTGGATCAGAAGCTCGAGCAGATCTTCAACCGTCCCGTCTACAACGAGGACCTCGACGACGGGGACCAGGACAACGGGGTCGGCTGTGACTTCACCCTGATCGGTCGCCACATCGAGGGCATCCCGGCGCTGAAGATCCCCGACTTCCGGATGGCCAACGGCGGCACCGGCATCCGCGGCGGCGACTGCCTCCCGGAGCCCACCGCGACTGCGCTGCCCGCGCAGATCTCCTCGGCCGCCACCTTCGACCGCGACCTCACCCTCGACTGGGGACGGGTGCTCGACGTGGAGCTGCAGGCCTGGGCGCACCAGGTGCTGTGGGGCCCGGTCCTGAACCTGATCCGCACGCCGTACGGCGGTCGCAACAACGAGTTCTTCAGTGAGGACCCCTACCTCACCGGCGTCCTGGCCTCGCAGATCATCCGCGGCATCCAGGAGCGCAACGTGAGCCAGGCGACGGCCAAGCACTTCGTCGCCAACGACTCGGAGTTCCAGTTCGAGCGGTGGACCGCCGCGATCCGGGTGCCCGCGCGGGCGATGCACGAGCTCTACCTGCTGCCCTTCGAGATGGCGGTGAAGGACGCCGACGTCGCCTCGGTGATGTGCGCCTACGGCTACGTGAACTTCAGCTACAACTGCGAGAGCCGGCCGCTGCTGCGCAAGACCCTGCGCCAGGACTGGGGCTTCGACGGCTACGTCTTCTCGGACCGGCGCGCCCAGCAGAGCACGGTGCCCTCGATCCTCGCCGGCACCGACGTCGAGGTCGACGAGGAGCCGGAGTGGTACCAGCCCGACCTCGTCAAGGCGGCGATCAGGAACGGTGAGATCACCGAGGCCGACATCGACGACATGCTGCGCGAGCGCTACATCAAGATGTTCCAGTTCGGCGACTTCGACAACCCGGAGACCGGGTTCACGTGGGACCAGCTCGAGGACGAGATGGTCCCCGGCGGCACCCACGCCCAGGTGGCCAAGGACGCGGCAGCGGAGAGCCTGGTGCTCCTGCGCAACGAGCGCGGGCAGCTCCCGCTCAACTCCCGCGCGATCGACTCGGTGGCCCTGATCGGCGCCCGGTGGTTCGCCGGCGAGGCCACGCTGCCGCCGCGCAGCGGCGACCGCAGCAACAACGTCTCCGTCAGGGCACCCTACGAGGTCACCCCGAGGCAGGGTCTGTTGAACACCCTGCGCTCCCTCGGGGCCGAGGACGCCACCGTCACCTACAACAACGCCAACAACATCGGCAACGCCATCGCGCTGGCCGAGCGGTCCGACGTGACCATCCTGATGCTCGGTGACGTCGCCCGCGAGACGTGGGACAAGAACAGCAACTGGCAGGAGGAGAACCCCGGCGGCAACGTCTCGGGTGCCAACCGGGAGGTCCCCGACCTCGACCTGCCCACGGTGACCGGGACCAACCAGCAGCAGCTGGCATCCCGCCTGATCGAGGCGGTCCCCAACACGGTCGTGGTGTGGAAGACCCAGGGCCAGGTCAACATGCCCCGGATCAACGACGTCCGCACGCTGGTCGAGGCGTGGTACCCCGGCCAGGAGGACGGCAACGTCGTGGCCGACGCGCTGTTCGGCGTCACCAACTTCTCCGGCAAGCTGCCCATCACCATCGGCAAGACCGACCGCGAGGCGGCGTACGAGACCCAGGAGCAGTACCCGGGCTACCAGGAGAACACCGGGGTTCCCGGCGGCATCGGCCGCGACCCCATCCCGGGTGCACCGCAGCGGGTCGTCCGCTACACCGAGGGCCTGAAGATGGGCTACCGCTGGTACCAGGCCACCGGCACCGAGCCGCTGTTCCCCTTCGGTTACGGCCTGTCCTACACGACCTTCGACTACAGCAACCTCGACGTGGCCACGATCCGCAACAACCGGCAGCAGACCGGTCTGCGGGTGAGCTACACGGTGACCAACACCGGTGACGTCGCCGGCAAGGAAGCCTCGCAGGTCTACCTGAGGCTGCCCCCCGAGGCCCGCCAGAACTTCAACCGCCTGGTCGGCTTCCAGAAGGTCGACCTCGACCCCGGCGAGAGCCAACGGGTCTCGGTGGTCCTCGACTCGAGGGCCTCCAACCACCCGCTGTCCTACTTCGTCCCCGAGGATCCCGACGACCTCAGGCGCTGGGCTGACGGTAGGTGGGTCACGACTCCCGGGCGCTACCGGGTGTCCGTGGGCGGATCCTCCGAGAGCCTGCCGCTGCGCCAGGGGGTGCGGGTGAACATCGGCCAGACCGCCAAGGCGAACTCGCGGATCGTGGAGCCCACGGTGCGCCCGCGCAACCTGACCCCGAACGTCCGCGCCCGGGTCACCTTCCGGGTGGTCTCGGCCGGGCAGCCTGCCACGGGCACCGTCCTGGTCAGGACGAGGGGAGCCGTCATCGGGCGCGCCACCCTCAACGCCCGTGGCGTCGCCCAGGTGCAGCTGACCCGGCTCCCGGTGGGCACCTACACGCTCCGCCTCGTCTACACCGGCTCGGAGACCTCGAAGCGGGCCACCCGGACAGTGACGGTCAGGGTGCAGAGGAGGTAGGGAACGCGCCGGTCGCGTCCCTGAGGGCGTGTCGACGCATCCGCGGTGCGGGATCGTCGTCTGGCTGCTCGTGGTCTTCCTGACCGCGTGCACCGGCGGCGATCCCGCGCCGCCTGCTTCACCCGAGGAGGCGGCCAGCCCCCGGGCCGGGCCGTCGGCCGGGCTGGTCGCCCCCGACGGGAGACCGCTCGAGGTCCCGGTGCCGCCCCGGCCCACCGGGACCTCCTTCGACGTCACGGAGCTGGGGGCTGACCCGGCTCCCGGCACCGGTGACGACGCACCCGCCATCCGGGAGGCACTGGCGACGGCGGAGGCCGGCGACGAGGTCCTCCTCCCCGCCGGGGTCTACGACCTGAGTTCCCCGCACCCGGACGACGAGGACGCGAACCTGCTGCTCGCCGACGGCGTGCAGCTGCGTGGTGCCGGGCCGGGTGACACCGTGCTCCGCACCTCCTTCGACGGCGAGGACGACAGCGCGGTCGTGCGCGGCACCGGCGTCGAGAACGCCGCCGTACGCGGCCTGACCATCACCTCCGAGTACGACGGGGCGCTGGGCACCGACCCGGACGCCGACGGGCCCGGGGGCGGCCCGATGTACGGCGTGCAGATCGGCGAGGACGCCGGCGAGGGCAGCAGACGGGTGCTCGTGGAGGACGTCTCCGTGGAGCTGTTCCAGCGCCACGGCATCACCGTCAAGGCCAGCCGCGAGGTGACCGTGACCGGTTGCCGCGTCGCGGACGCCACCAGCGTCGGCCCCGGCGGGTCCGGCTACGGCATCGTGGTCGAGGGCCGGGCCGACCCGCCCGAGGCGGGAGCCGCGAACGACTCGCGGCACCACGTCGTGGTGGGAAACCACCTGGACGGCACGCACCTGCGCCACGGGATCCTCCTGCAGTTCGCGACCCACCACAACCTCATCGCCGACAACACCGTCGACGGCGGTGTCCTGGACGCCATCGACCTGCACGGCGAGGACGAGTACCTCAACGAGATCCGCGGCAACACCGTCACCGGCGTCGACGCGGCAGGCATCGCGCTGGGCAACTCCGGGGGCGAGAAGCACCAGCACGACGCGAGCGGTGAGGGCAACTGGGTCCACGACAACGTCCTGCACGGCAACGAGCAGGGCGTGCTCGTCATCCTCGGCACGCCGGACACCCTGATCGAGGACAACGAGGTCGTCGCACGCGCCGGGTCCACGGCGGGCATCGAGCTGCGCAACGCACCCGGGACCGTCGTGCGCGACAACACGGTCGCGGGCGCGGGCGCGGACTTCTGGGGCGTGCTGGTGACCGAGGACGACGGTGCCGACGGCCGGGGCGCCGGCGCCGCGGCCGACGTGCTGATCGCCGGCAACCGGATCACCGGCTCGGCCAACGGGATCGCGGTGCGGGCCGGGCGCGACATCGAGGTCGCGGACAACACCGTCGACGTCGGGGGCACCGCGTGGCAGGTGTCCGAGGAGGCCGAGGTCGAGGGCGCCCCGCCGTGAGCGGGGCCGCCCTCAGAGCTTCTCGACCGGGGCGTAGCGCAGCAGCAGCCGCTTGACGCCCTCGGAGCCGAAGTCGATCGAGGCGACCGACTTGTCCCCCGCCCCCTCGACCGCGACCACGCTGCCCATCCCGAAGGAGTCGTGCAGCACCCGGTCGCCCGGGGCCAGGGACGGGATCTCGCGCGAGCGCTTGGCCTTCGCTGCGGCGTCGACGCGCAGCGCCGCCGAGGAGAAGTTGCGGCGCCCCGCCGCGGTCGGCGAGCCGAGGCGCTGACCGGACGGACCGCCGGAGAGGTCGGGCCGGCTCCAGCGGGTCTGCGCGGCCTCGGTGCGGCGCCAGTCGACGAGGTCGACGGGCAGCTCGTCGAGGAAGCGCGAGCCCGGGTTGTGGGCCGGCGCGCCCCAGGCGGAGCGGACGGCGGCGCGGGAGAGGTAGAGGCGCTCGCGGGCGCGCGTGATCCCGACGTAGGCCAGGCGCCGCTCCTCCTCGAGCTCGGTCTGATCACCCAGGGCACGGCTGTGCGGGAAGACGCCGTCCTCGAGGCCGGTGAGGAACACGATCGGGAACTCCAGCCCCTTCGCGGTGTGGAGCGTCATCATCGTGACCACGCCCTCGTCGCCCTCGGGGATCTGGTCGGTGTCGGCGACCAGCGCCACCCGCTCCAGGAAGTCGGTCAGGCCGGGCACGACGGTCCCGGCGTCGACGTCGCTGGGATCCGCGGAGGGCCCGGCGACCGGGTCGTCGCTGAACTCGCGCGCGACCGCCACCAGCTCGGCGAGGTTCTCCACGCGGGTGGCGTCCTGCGGGTCGTCGGACTCCTCCAGCTCGGCGAGGTAGCCGGAGCGGGCGAGCACGGACTCGAGGACCACGTCGGCCCGCTCCCCCGCCTCGACCATCGACTGGAGCTCCTCGATCATCGCGACGAACGTGCGGATGCTCGTGAGCGAGCGCGTCGCGAGACCGGGGGCCTCCTCGGCGCGCCGCAGCGCCTCCCAGAAGGTGATCCGCTCACGCTCGGCCAGCGCGACGACGCAGGCCACGGCCCGGTCGCCGATGCCGCGCTTGGGGGTGTTGAGGATGCGGCGCAGCGAGACCTCGTCGGCCGGGTTGGCCAGCAGCCGCAGGTAGGCGAGGGCGTCGCGCACCTCGCGGCGCTCGTAGAAGCGCACCCCGCCGACGACCTTGTAGGGCTGGCCGGTGCGGATGAACACCTCCTCCAGCACGCGCGACTGGGCGTTGGTGCGGTAGAACACCGCGACGTCGGAGGCCTTCGCGCCGGCATCGACGAGCTTGTCGATCTCGCCGGAGATGAAGCGGGCCTCGTCGTGCTCGTCGTCGGCGACGTAGCCGACGATCCGCTCGCCGTCACCGGCGTCGGACCACAGCCGCTTGGGCTTGCGGCCCTTGTTGTGGGCGATCACGCCGTTCGCGGCGGTAAGGATCGTCTGGGTGGAGCGGTAGTTCTGCTCCAGCAGGATCGAGGAGGCGTTCGGGAAGTCCTGCTCGAAGTCGAGGATGTTGCGGATGTTGGCGCCGCGGAACGCGTAGATCGACTGGTCGGCGTCGCCCACCACCATCAGCTCGGCGGGCTCGACGGCCGTCGGGTCGTCGCGGCGGTCGTGCTCGGGGTCGTCGGCGCACAGCTCGTGCACCAGCGCGTACTGCGCGTGGTTGGTGTCCTGGTACTCATCGACCAGCACGTGGCGGAACCGGCGACGGTAGGTCTCGCGCACGTCGGGAAATGCCCGCAAGAGGCGGACGGTCATCATGATCAGGTCGTCGAAGTCGAGCGCGTTGGCCTCGCGCAGTCGCCGCTGGTAGATGGTGTACGCCGCGGCGTAGGTCTCCTCCAGCTTGTTGGCCGCCTCCTGGGTGGCGTCCTCGGGGTCGTGCAGCTCGTTCTTGTGGTTCGAGACCCAGTTGAGCAGCGGGCCGGCCTGGTAGCGCTTCGGGTCCAGGTCGAGGTCCTTGATGATCATCGTCATCAGCCGCTTGGAGTCGGCGGCGTCGTAGATCGAGAACGAGGACTTGTAGCCCAGCCGGTCGATCTCCTT
This sequence comes from Nocardioides sp. dk884, assembly GCF_009557055.1. Taxonomy (NCBI): domain Bacteria; kingdom Bacillati; phylum Actinomycetota; class Actinomycetes; order Propionibacteriales; family Nocardioidaceae; genus Nocardioides; species Nocardioides sp. dk884. The sequence continues at coordinate 3,462,999 of NZ_CP045649.1, forward strand.
GCGCAGGATCCGCACGCACGCGGAGTGGAAGGTCGAGACCCACATGATCCGGGCGCGCTTGCCGACCAGCTCCTCGACGCGCTCCTTCATCTCGGCCGCGGCCTTGTTGGTGAAGGTGATCGCCAGGATCGAGCCGGGGTGGGCGCCGCGCTCGGAGATCAGCCACGCGATGCGCCGGGTCAGCACCCGGGTCTTGCCCGAGCCCGCGCCGGCCACCACCAGCAGGGGCGCGCCCTCGTGGACCACCGCAGCGCGCTGGGGCTCGTTGAGCCCGTCCAGCAGCTGCTCGCGGGTAGGCCCGCGCCGCTGGCGGGTCGTGTCGTCGGGACGCACCTCGAGGAGGTGCTCGAAACCGGGAAGGGAGGGGGTGCTCATGCTGTCGACCAGCCTACGTGCGACCACCCCCGGAGCGAGGGGCGGCGCGGCTGCGAGGCCGCCGGCGCGTTCAGCCGCGCTTGCGCCGCGGGGTCGGCCGGACGACGAGGACCGGGCAGGGCGCGGAGCCCTGCACCCGCTGGGCGGTGCTGCCGATCAGCACGGACTCGCTGAGCCCGCGGCCGCCGGCGGCGACCACCACCAGCCCCGCCTCGAGCGAGCGGGCGGCCTTGATCAGCTCGTTGGCCGGTGAGCCGCTGCGGATGCGCCGGTGCACCTGCGGGCCCCAGCCGGCGAAGACCTCGGCGACCACACGGAGCGAGCTCTCGGCGGCGGCGCGGAAGCTCGCGCTCTCCAGGCCCACCCGCGCGCGGTCGTCCGGGGAGAGGTCGTCGGCGAAGGCCACCGCCGCCAGCGGTCGGAGCACCGCCACCACGGAGACGTCGGTGACCTTGGCCGGGTCGAGCACGTTGCGGGCGTAGCGGGCTGCGGCCAGGGACTGCTTGGACCCGTCGGTGGCGACGATGATGTGCATGGCTTCAGTCCTCCTGCTGCGGGTCACGGGTAGGGGGCTCACCGAGGACCGTCTCCCCCGGTGCGTGCTCGGCGGGCCGGTCGCGCCGGCCGAAGAGCCGCTCCACGACGTACAACGCCACCCCGATCGCGAGCAGCCCGGCGCACCACAGCAGCGACCCCGGGTCGTCGTAGACGACGTAGACGAGCAGCACCGCGTTGCCCAGGACACCGAGGAGCAGCAGCGGTCGCGGTGCGGTGAAGGTGTCCTCGCGCTCGTCCTGGCCGCGAAGCTTGAGCGCGGAGACGATGACGAGGCCGTAGATGAACAGCGTGAAGACGACCGTCACGGTGGCCAGCCGCGCGATGTCCGCTCCGGAGGCCAGCAGCCCGCACACCACGACGGCGGAGAACAGCAGCGCCACCCACGGGCTGCGCCGGGTGGAGTGGATGCGGCCGAAGATGCCCGGGACGACGTCCTCGCGGGCCATGCCGTAGAGGATGCGCGACTGGGTGACCACCGAGACCAGCGTCGTGTTGGTGATCGCCACCATCGCGATGATCGCGAACAGGATCGTCATGAACCCGACCGGCACCGGGATGATGCCCTTCTCGATCACCTCCAGCAGCGCGGGATCGTCGTTCGCCCCGGCCCGCTGGATCACGGGGATCTCGACGGTGAGCGCGGTGACCGCCGCGACCAGCACGTAGATGATGCCCGCCGTGAGCATGCCGCCGACCAGTGCGCGCGGGAAGGTGCGGCCCGGGTCGATGGTCTCCTCGGCGACGTTGGCGGCGTTCTCGAAGCCCGTCATCGCGAAGAAGGCCAGCGCGACGCCGGAGATGACCCCGAGCAGGGCGCTCTTGTCGCCGGTGTCGAACTCGACCAGGGTCGCGAACCGGGCGTCGCCCTGGGCGATGTACCAGACCCCGATGATCAAGATGATCACCAGGCCGCTGACCTCGATCAGCGTCATCACCATGTTGGCGATCACCGACTCGGTGATGCCGATGAAGTTGACCACCGCCAGGACGATGATGAACGCCACCGTCAACAACAGCTCCGGTGGCAGCTCCCACACCGTCTGGAAGTACGACGCGAAGCCGTTGGCCAGCGAGCCCGCGGCGGCATAGGTCGCCGACAGCATGCAGACGGTGATCAAGAAGGTCAACAGCGGGTTGCGGAACGCCTTGTTGACGTAGAGCGCGGCCCCGGCGGCCTGCGGATACTTCGTCACCAGCTCGGCGTAGGCCAGGCCGGTGATCGTGGCGACGGTGATGCCGACGGCGAAGGCGATCCAGAAGGCGCCGCCGACGGCGAGGGCGACCGCGCCGATCAGGACGTAGATGCCCGAGCCGAGGACGTCGCCGAGGACGTAGAAGTACAGCAGCCGGCCGGTGATGCTCCGCTTGAGCTCCGACTCCTCGTCGGGCCGCGCCGGGGGTGCTGAGTCTGCCTGGCTCACGGGCGAGCTCCTGGTGGCGAGGGGTCGGGAACCGCCTGCCCGTACCCGCGGCCCCGCCCGGCGAAACGATGCCCGGGCGGCGGCCCGCGGGTGGTGCTAGGCCCCGGCCCCGTCCCGCAGGCGCAGGAACTCCAGGTGTCGCTCGTACTGGTCCATGACGTCGTCGAGCAGCTGGGTGCGCGAGTAGCCCATCACGTCGTAGCCCTCACCGCCGTGGAGCAGGTGCACCTCGAGGCGGCTGTAGACGTCGCTGCCGAGCAGCGGTGCCCCGCCGTACGCCGGCACGGGGGCGCTTCGGTGCTCGACGCGGTAGCAGAACGTGAGCGCTCCCCCGACCTCCGCGCGGAGCTCGACGGCGAGCTCGCCATCGGTGTCCTCGACGCGGACCGTCGCCGCGACGCCCTGCTCGGTGAGCTCGGCGGCCACGTCCGCCAGGGCGGGGGTGACCACGTCGGCGCAGAACTGCTCGGCGCGCGCCCGCGGCGGGAACGACATCATCCGGCGCATCCGGGCCTGCCACGGCACCGCTGGCCGCGCGTCGCTCGGGTCGGTGCTCCGCCCCGACAGGGCGCCGGGCAGCACGCTGTCGCGGCTGTCGGCGAGGTGCATCTCGGTGCGCAGCGCGCGGTAGAGACCCCAGCCCACCGCGAGCATGACGAAGGCGAACGGCAGTCCGATCACCACCGTGGCGTACTGGAGGGCGAAGATGTCGCCCGCCGCCAGGGCGGCGAGGGTCAGCGCGCCGGTCGCGACCGCCCAGAACACCCGTAGCCACGGCCGCGCGTCGTCGTGGACGGTGCGCTGGTGCGAGGACAGGTTGGCCATCACCAGTGCGCCGGAGTCGGCCGAGGTGACGTAGAACAGCAGGCCGACCACGATCGCCAGGCCGGCGGTGAAGGTGAAGGCGGGGTACTCCTGGAGCAGCGCCCACAGCCCGACCGAGGGATCGATCGCCTCGGAGGCGGTGCGGGTGAAGGAGACGTTGCCGCTGCGGACCTCGTCGAGGGCGGCGTTGCCGAAGACCGACACCCACATCACGATGTAGGTGAACGGGATGATCATCGTGCCGACGACGAACTGACGGATCGTGCGGCCGCGCGAGATCCGGGCCAGGAAGAGCCCGACGAACGCCGCCCAGGCCATCCACCAAGCCCAGAAGAACAGCGTCCAGAAGCTCATCCAGTCGCCGGTGTCCTCGTAGGCGAAGGTCTGCATCGACATCTCGGGGAACAGCCGCACGAAGTCGCCGACATTGAGCACGACCGCGTTGAGCAGGTACGACGTGCGCCCGGTGACGAGCACGAAGACGACCAGCGCGACGGCCAGCAGGACGTTGGCCTGGGAGAGCCGCTTGATGCCGCGCTCGACGCCGCTCACCGCCGAGACCGAGGCGATCACGACGGCGACCACGATGAGCGCGGCCTGGACCGGAAGGCCCTGCGGCAGCCCGAACACGAGGTCGAGCCCGACGTTGAGGCCCACGACACCGATGCCGAGCGAGGTGGCGACGCCGAAGATGGTGCCGAGCACCGTGGCGACGTCGACGGAGTGCCCGATCGGGCCGTTCACCCGACGCCCGATCAGCGGGTACAGCGCGGAACGGACCGCGAGCGGCTGGTGAAGCCGGTAGGCGAAGTAGGCCAGCGCGATGCCCATCAGGGCGTACATCCCCCACCCCGTCACCCCGTAGTGGAACAGCGTCCAGGCGGTGGCCTCGCGGGCGGCGTCGACGGTGCCGGCCTCGGTCGAGGGCGGCGCGAGGTACTGCGTCACCGGCTCGTAGACGGCGTAGAACATCAGGTCCGTGCCGATGCCGGCGGCGAAGAGCATCGCCGACCACGCCCCGGTGCTGAACTGCGGGCGCGAGTGCTCCGGGCCCAGGCGCACCGAGCCGTAGCGGGAGCACCCGAGGAAGAGGACGAACCCGAGGATGCCGGTCGCGAGCGCGACGTAGTACCACCCGAACCAGGTCGACACCCACGCCACCAGGTCGCCGAGGGTCGAGTAGGCGTGCTCCGGGGCGATGGTGCACCACAGCGTCACGGCGATGATGAACGTCGCCGAGACCGCGAACACCGGCCGGTTCAGCCGGCTCGACGGCTCCTCGGTGCGCCGCCCTGTGGGTGCGGGCGCGTCGGACGGGGTTCTCGTGGTCGCGCTCATGGCAGCGTCCTCCTCGCGCATCAGCGCGGTCGTGGCGGCGCGGGACGACCCAGCCGTCCCCGGGCGCAGGAGCGCCGTCGCGTGGCTAGGTGATCATGCACGACCCCCGCCGTACCCCTCCGTCCAGGGGGTGGACGCCACTCCGCCCGCTCCCCCTTTCTCCCCGAGTCGGCCCTTGTGGTTGCGCGAGTCGGCGCTTGTGGCGCGCCGAGTCGGTGCTTGTGGCGCGCCGAGGAACCGGGGGTCTCGACTCGACCGTCAGAAGTCTCGACTCGACCGTCAGAAGTCTCGATTCAACGAGGAGGCCGGGGGGCTGGGGTCAGAGGAGGCGGCGGTCGGAGGCCCAGCGGGTGAGCTCGTGGCGCGAGGAGAGCTGGAGCTTGCGCAGCACGCTGGACATGTGGGTCTCGACGGTCTTGATCGAGATGAACAGCTCCTTGGCCACCTCCTTGTAGGCGTAGCCGCGAGCGATCAGGCGCATCACCTCGCGCTCGCGCTCGGTGAGCCGGTCGAGGTCCTCATCGACGGCGGCGACCTCGATCGACCCCGCGAAGGCGTCGAGCACGAAGCCGGCCAGCCGCGGGGAGAACACCGCGTCGCCGTCGGCCACCCGACGGATCGCGTCGACCAGCTCGGGGCCGGTGATGGTCTTGGTGACGTAGCCGCGGGCGCCGCCGCGGATCGTCCCGATCACGTCCTCCGCCGCGTCGGAGACGCTCAGCGCGAGGTAGCGGGTGCCGTCCGGGGGCTGGCGCCGCATCACCTCGACCCCGCCGCCGCCGGGCAGGTGCACGTCGAGCAGTACGACGCCGGGCCGGTGTGCCCGCACCGCCGCGATCGCCTCGTCGACGTCCGCGGCCTCGGCCACCACCTCGACCACACCGGCCCCCGCCGAGGCGAGCTCGGCGCGCACACCGCGACGGAACATCGCGTGGTCGTCGACCACCACGACACGCACGGGTGCGGTCGACGGTGTGTCCGGCTCGGTCATCGCTCGTCTCCTCGGCTCGGGTCGGTGCTGGTGGGGCGGGGCAGGTGCAGGCGCACCTCGGTGCCCTCGCCGGGCGCCGAGCGGACCTCGGCGCGGCCCCCGTGGCGCTGGAGGCGGTCCACGATGCTGTGGCGGACGCCGTAGCGGTCCGGGGCCGTGCGGTCGGGGTCGAAGCCGCAGCCGCGATCGCGCACGAAGATGTCGACGGCGGTGTCGGTGACCTCGGCGTAGACGTCGGCGCGGCCGGTGCCGGCGTGCTTGGCGACGTTGGTGACGGCCTCGCGGGCCGCAGCGAGCACCGGGTGCAGCTGCTCGTCGAGGTCGCAGTCACCGACCGTCACGACGTCCACCGTGATGCCGTGGGCGTCCTCGATCTCGGCCATCGCGCCGCGCAGCGCGCTGGCCAGGGTCCGCTCGTCCTGGGCCTCCTCCGCGTAGAGCCAGGCGCGCAGGTCGCGCTCCTGGGCGCGGGCCAGACGCGCGACCGCGGCGGAGTCGGTGGCGTTCTTCTGGATGAGCGCGAGAGTCTGCAGCACCGAGTCGTGCAGGTGCGCCGCCACGTCGGCGCGCTCCTGGTTGCGGACCCGCTCCTCGCGCTCGGCGGAGAGGTCGATGGCGAGGCGATAGACCCACGGACCGACCACGACCGCGATGCCGAGCAGCACCAGCGCCCCGCCCGCCACCGCGCCGCGCGCGTCGGCGAGGGAGGCACCGTCGAGACCGATGATGAGCGCGGCGGCGACGACCAGGCTGACCCCGCTCGCGACCCGGGCGACCGCTCCCCACCCGCCACCGCCGAAGACGATGCGCAGCGGGTCGACCCGCCCGCTGGTGTCGCGCCACCGCTCGCGCTGGGCCTCGTCGGCCTGGCGCCACAGCAGGGCGAGGCCGACCAGGCCGAGGAACACCGGCCAGAAGATCGCGCCACGCCCGAAGATGGCCTCGGCGACCAGCACCAGGCCGAAGCCGAGGGTGTGCAGCGCGATCATCGGCCCGTAGTCCGTCCAGCGCCGCCGCGGGCCGGGACGCCGCCCGCCGCGGGTGGCGCTCTCCAGGCCCGGAGCGTCGACGGGGAAGCGGTTGTCGGCCGGCAGCACCATCCACAGCCCGGCGTACAGCGCGACGCCGAGGAAGCCGAGCAGCGCCAGCACCAGGAACGCGACGCGGACGGTGAGGACCGGCAGTCCGAGGTGCTCGGCCAGGCCGGAGGCGACGCCGCCGATCACGACGTCGTGGGTGTCGCGGTAGGCCTTGCGGGTCTCCCGGGGCGCTGCGGCGCCGGGTGGCGGCGCCGTGCTGGATGGGCTGCTCATGAGGCTCCCATCGTCACACAGCGCGCAGGCCCGGCACAGGGAACCGACCCCGGCTGGACCCCCGGTCCTTCCCTGAGGTCTCCCCCGGTGCCGCTGCCCCCGGGGCCGGTCGTCCTCCGGTGCGGACCAGGGTGGTCCCTGATGGTGGCGACCGTCGCGGACCGGCAGGCTGGAGCCATGACCAGCACACCTCCCGACGCCCCGATCGGCCCCGACGGCCCCGACGACCCCGGTGCGCCCGGTGGCCCCGGCCGGCCGGCCGGGGGGCCCCGCGCCCGCGGTGAGGAGATCCGCGACCTGGGCCGGCTGCGCCGCAGCACCACCGACCACCACGTCGCCGGCGTCGCGGGCGGGCTGGCGCGCCACCTCGACATCGACCCGGTGATCCTGCGCGTCGCGTTCGTGGTGCTGATCTTCTTCGGCGGCGCCGGGCTGCTGCTGTACGGCGCCTGCTGGCTGCTGGTGCCCCCGGACGACGGCACCGCTCCGGTGGTGCGTCTGGACGACCGCACCCGCAGCATCGTGCTGCTGGTGGCCGCCGGCCTCTCCGCCCTGGCGCTGGTCGGCGACTCGTGGGGGGTCATCGGCTTCCCCTGGCCGTTGGCGATCGTCGGCGCGGTCGCGCTGGTGCTGCTCACCCGCAACCGCGACAGCGCCCCCGCCAGCCCGCCGGCCTACGAGCAGTACCCGTACGCCGCGCAGGCCCCGGGTGCCGGCCCCGCCACCGGCCCCACCACCGGCCCGGCCACCGACCCGGCAGCGGTGCCCGGCGCCCCGACGTACCAGCCGGGCACCTACCAGCCCTGGATGGCCGCGAACGCCGTACCGCCGACGGGCACCTACCCCCCGCCGTACACCGCCCCGCCGTCGAACCCCACCCGCCGCGGCCCGCTGCTGTTCTGGGTGACGATGGCCCTCGCCGCGCTCGGCGTCGGCATCCTCGGCATCGTCGACGTGGCCGGTGCCGGCGTCCCGGACAGCGCCTACGCGGCCCTCGTGGTGGCGACCTGCGGGGTGATGCTGGTCCTCGGCGCGTTCTTCGGTCGCGCCGGCGGCCTGACCGCGGTCGGGCTGGTCGCGGCCCTGCTGATGGCCGGCACCACCGTCGGTGAGAACCTCGTCGACGGCGACGAGCGGTACCGCCCGCTGAGCTCCCTCGAGGTCGAGAGCAGCTACGACGTCGGCGCCGGCGACCTGGTCCTCGACCTCAGCGCCGTCGAGGACCCGGAGGCACTGGCAGGTCGCTCCATCGACGTCGAGGGCGGCGTCGGGCGCCTCGAGGTGATCGTTCCCGACGACCTGCGGGTGCGTGCGAGCGCCGACGTCGGCATCGGCAGCGCCGCGCTGTTCGCCAGCGACGACGCCGGCTTCGGGGTCAGCACCGGCGCGACGAGCGGCCCCGCAGGGGAGCCCCTCGAGATCGTCGCGGACCTCGGCATCGGCCAGGTCCGCATCCACACCGAGTCCCAGGAGGCGGCGCGATGAGCACCTACGACGAGGCGAGCCCGCACAGCGGCCGGCACCCGGTCAACGTGGGCCACCTGGTGATGGGCATCGCCCTGCTCGGCCTGGTGGCCGTCTGGGCCCTGGTCAAGGCCGACCTGGTCGCCGACGAGACGATCCGCTTCCTGCTCCCGATGCCGTGGGTGCTGGGCGGGGTGGGCGGTCTCATCGCCAGCACCATCGCCTCCCGGCGCCGGGCCGCGGAACGCTCGCGGGACGACCTGCGCTGACCCCCTGCACCGACCCGTGCTGCCCGCCGTTCACGCCCTCGCGCGGACGGCGGGCAGCACCAGGTCGGGGTGGTCGGTGATCAGCCCGTCCACCCCGGCCGCCAGCAGCGCGCCGGCAGCGCCGGCGACGTCGCCGAGGCCGCCCGGGTGCGGGCCGCGCCGGTGCTCGCGGGCCAGGAACCGGTTCTCCGCCCGCAGGGTCCAGGCGTGGACTCCCAGCCCGCGCCGGTGCGCGTCGCGGACCAGCACCGACGGCCGGGCCCGACCCGAGCGGGCCCGGGGCACCACCAGGTCCTGGTGCACCCCCACGCCGCCCGCGTAGGACGCGATCTCCTCGAGCGCGGCCGCACCCGCGTCGTCGCCGACGTCGAGCAGGCGCACCAGCGGCACCCGGGTCCGAAGCGCCAGTCGGCGCAGCACGGTCTCCTCGAAGGACAAGACCGCGACCGGGGCAGCCGCGTCGTCCAGGCCGTGACGGGCCAGGGCGGCGAGCAGCGGTCCCTCCACCGCGAGCCCGCGACCGGCGAAGCGGGCGGGCTCCTTCAGCTCCAGCAGTACACCGACCCGACGACCGGCCCGCACCCCCTCCGCGTGGATCGTCGCCAGCGCCTCGTCGAGCGTCGGCACCCCCTCGCGCCCGTCGTGCACCGTGTTGCCCGGCCGCAGCTCCGGCATCCGCTCGCGCGCGGTCAGCGTCCGCACCTGCGCGAGCGTCAGGTCCTCGCTGAACCACCCGGCCCGGGGCACGCCGTCCACCGGCCGGGTCCGGCGCAGGTGGGCCAGGTCGGGGCGCGCGCCGATGTCGGTGGTGCGGCTCAGCTCGCTCTCGTGGCGCACGATCAGGGCCCCGTCCGCGGTGGGCACCAGGTCGAGCTCGACAGCGTCGGCGCCCATCCGGATCGCGGTGCGGTAGGCCTCCAGCGTGTGCTCGGGGCGGTGGCCGCTCGCGCCGCGGTGGGCCACCACCGTCGGACTCCCCGCGCCCCCCGGCGTACGACGCGGGGCGAGGGCCGGGACAGGGGGCGGGAGGGTCGTCGTCTGGCTCACGTCCCATCCGTCCCATGCCCCGGCCGCGCGGGGGCGACGCGCCCGTGGCCGGTCCGTGGCGCTGCGGTGAACACCGCTGCCGCAACGACCTGCCGCGACAATGGCCTCATGTCCCCCGCGCTCCCGTCGCTGCCCGCCCTGTCCTCGCTGCCCGCCGTCGAGCACCCCGAGCTGCTCGCCGCCCCGGTCGCCGCCGCGCTCACCGAGTGGCCCCACGCCGACCGGGTGGCCGTCGTCGAGATCGACCCCGCCCTGGCCGACACCGCCGCCATGAGCGAGGCGTACGACGTGCCGCTGGAGCGGAGCGTGAACTGCGTGCTGGTCGCGGGGCGCCGCGACGGGGCGGAGCGGGTCGCGGCCTGCCTGGTGCGCGCCGACACCCGCGCCGACGTCAACAACCGGGTCAAGCGGCTGCTCGACGTGCGCAAGGCGTCGTTCCTGGCGATGGACCGCGCGGTCGCGGAGTCCGGGATGGAGCACGGCGGGATCACCCCGGTCGGGCTGCCGCGCGAGTGGCGGGTCCTCCTCGACCCGCGCGCGCTCGAGTGCGAGGTGGTCGTCATCGGCACCGGGCTGCGTCGCTCCAAGCTCCTGGTGCCCGGGAGCCTCCTCGCCGACCTGCCGGGCACCGAGGTCGTGGACGGCCTCGCCGTGCCGACCGGGGCCGCACCGGCCTGAGCCGCGCCCCGCAGGCCGCCCCGCGGACCGGGCCGATAACGAGTGGCTCACCGGGGGCCTGGTTGCGTAGCGTGAGTGGGTGCACCAGCTTCCCCACGACCATCCCGGCACCGCCGATCACCGCTCACCGGGAAGGTTCCTCTGGTGGCTGGCCCGCCAGCAGTGGCGCACGCTGGCGATGGGCATGCTCTTCGGCATCATCTGGATGTGCACGCAGGCGGCGATGCCGGCCGTCATCGGCCTGGCCATCGACCGCGGCGTCGCCGCCCGCGACCGCACCGCGCTGCTCGAGCTCGCCGCGCTGATGCTCGCCATCGGCCTGGTGCAGTCGGTCAGCGGCATCATGCGCCACCGCTTCGCGGTCACGAACTGGCTGATCGCGGCCTACCGCACCGTCCAGCTCGTCGGACGCCACGCGGTGCACCTCGGCGGCACCCTGCCCCGCAAGGTCTCCACCGGCGAGGTCGTGGCCATCGGCACCAGCGACCTGTCCCACCTCGGCCAGGTGATGGACGTGTCGGCGCGCTTCGCCGGCGCGGTCGTGTCGTTCGTGGTCGTCGCGGTGATCCTGCTGCAGACCTCGGTCACGCTCGGCCTGGTGGTGCTCCTCGGCGTACCGCTGCTGATGCTGCTGATCGGCCCGGTGCTCGCCCCGCTGCAGCGCCGCAGCACCCAGCAGCGCGAGCTGATGGGCTCGCTGTCCAACACCGCCAGCGACATCGTCTCGGGGCTGCGCGTCCTGCGCGGCATCGGCGGCGAGCAGGTCTTCCACGCCCGCTACGTGCGCCAGTCCCAGGAGACCCGCCGCGCCGGCGTCGGGGTCGCCCGGGTGCAGTCGGTGCTCGACGCGCTCCAGGTGTTCCTGCCCGGTGTCTTCGTGGTCATCGTGGTCTGGATCGGGGCGCGGTACGCCGTGGAGGGCCGCATCTCCCCCGGCGAGCTGGTCGCGTTCTACGGCTACTCGGCGTTCCTGATGATCCCGCTGCGCACCGCCACCGAGTACGCCAACAAGCTGATCCGCGGCCGGGTCTCCGCGCGCCGGGTCGCCCGGGTGCTGTCGCTGACCCCCGACCACACCGACCCCGCCGACCCGGCGACGCCCCCGCCGCCGGGCTCGGACCTGCACGACGCGCGCAGCGGGCTGCACGTGCGCGCGGGCACGCTGGTCGCGGTGGTCAGCGAGCACCCCGACGAGTCCGCCGCGCTGGCCGACCGGCTGGGCATGTGCGCGGCCGAGGTCGACCGCGACGTGACGCTCGGCGGAGTCGTGCTGCCCGACCTGCGCCGCGCCGACGTGCGCGAGCGGATCGTGGTCTCCGACACCGCCTCGGTCTTCTTCTCCGGGCGCCTGGGCGACCGCCTCGACGTCACCGGCACCGGCGGTGACCGGGTCGCCCGCGCGCTCGACACCGCCTCGGCCGACGACATCCTCGCCGCCCTGCCCGACGGGCTGGACACGACCGTGGCCGAGCGCGGCCGCTCCTTCTCCGGCGGCCAGCGCCAGCGCCTGGTCCTGGCCCGCGCGCTCACCAGCGACCCCGAGGTGCTGGTGCTCGTCGAGCCGACCTCCGCGGTGGACGCGCACACCGAGGCACGGATCGCGGCCCGGCTGCACGCCCAGCGCGCCGGGCGCACCACCGTGGTCACCAGCTCCAGCCCGCTGATGCTCGACGCGGTCGACGAGGTCGCGTTCCTGCGCGACGGCGTCGTCGTGGCGACCGGCACCCACGCCGAGCTGCTGGCCACCTGCCTGGACTACCGCGCGGTCGTCACCCGCGAGACCGAACCCGTCGCCGAACCCGTTGCCGAGGAGCTGCCCGCATGAGCACCACCGCCCTGCCCGTCGCCGACGGGCGCGCGCTGCGCTCCTACGTCAAGCGCCTCGCCCGCCGCCACCCGCGGCTGCTGTACGGCGCCCTGGGGCTGCACGTCCTGGCCGCCGGCGCCGCCCTCGCCGCGCCGCGGCTGATCGGCGACCTGGTCGAGGCGGTCGAGGTCGGCACCACCGTGGGCCACGTCGACGAGATCATGCTGCTGCTCGCCGGGTTCGTGGTCCTGCAGACGATCCTGACCCGCTTCGCCCGCTACCTCAGCCAGGTGCTGGGCGAGCAGGTCCTCGCCGAGCTGCGCGAGGACTTCGTCGAGGCCTCGCTGGCGCTGCCGGTCGGGGTCGTGGAGTCCGCGGGCTCCGGTGACCTGCTCACCCGCACCTCGCGCGACGTCGACCAGCTCGGCTGGTCGGTGCGCTGGGCGCTGCCGGAGTGGACGATCGCCGTGGTCACCGCCGTGATCACCTTCGCCGCCGCGCTCAGCGTCGGCTGGTGGGTGGCGCTGCCGTGCCTGCTCGGCCTACCCCCGCTGGTGATCGGCCTGCGCTGGTACCTCGCCCGCGCCAAGGACGGCTACCTGCGCGAGAGCGCGTCGTACTCCGCCATCAACGCGACGCTCACCGAGACCGTCGAGGGCGCGCGCACCGTCCAGGCGCTGGACCTGGCCGACGAGCGGATCCGGGCGATCGACGACGACATCCGCGAGTCCTTCCGGGCCGAGCGCTACACGCTGCACCTGCGCACGGTGTTCTTCCCGAGCATGGAGCTGTCCTACCTGATCCCCACGGTGGCGACGCTGCTGCTCGGCGGCTACCTCTACGCCGAGGGCCAGGTGTCGCTGGGCGACGTCACGGCCGCGGTGCTCTACGTGCAGATGCTCATCGACCCCGTCGACCGGATCGTCTCGATCCTCGACGAGCTGCAGATGGGCGCAGCCTCGCTGGCCCGGCTGCTCGGCGTCGCGCAGGTGCCCGACGACCGCGAGGTCACCGGCGCGGTCCCGCGGGGCGAGCAGATCGAGGCCGCCGACGTGCGGTTCTCCTACGTCGAGGGCCGCGACGTGCTGCACGGCGTCGACCTCAGCGTCGGCGTCGGCGAGCGGATCGCGATGGTGGGTCCCTCGGGCGCCGGCAAGTCCACCCTCGGCCGGCTGCTGGCCGGCATCCACCCGCCGCGCACCGGCTCGGTGACGGTCGGCGGGGTCGGGCTGACCGAGCTGCCGCTTGACGACCTGCGCGGCCATGTGGCCCTGGTGACCCAGGAGCACCACGTCTTCGCGGGCACCGTGCGCGACAACGTGGTGCTGGCCCGTCCCGGCGCCGGCGACGACGCGGTGCGCGAGGCACTGGACGCCGTGGACGCGCTCGGCTGGGTCGACGCGCTGCCGGCCGGGCTGGACGAGGTCGTCGGCTCCGGCGGCGCCACGCTGAGCGCCGCGCAGGCCCAGCAGGTCGCGCTCGCCCGCCTGGTGCTGGCCGACCCGCACACCCTGGTGCTCGACGAGGCGACGTCGCTGATCGACCCCCGCGCCGCCCGTCACCTCGAGCGCTCGCTCGCCGCCGTCCTCGAGGGACGCACCGTCATCGCGATCGCGCACCGGTTGTTCTCGGCCCACGACGCCGACCGGGTGGCGGTGGTCGAGGACGGGCGGATCAGCGAGCTCGGCTCGCACGACGAGCTCGTCGCCGCCGGGGGCTCGTACGCCGCGCTGTGGGACAGCTGGAACGGCAAGCACCAGGACTGAGAGCGGCCGCGCCGGGGACCCGCAGGGCAGGCCCCCGGCGCGGCGTCGCGGCTCAGCGCTCGACGTCCTCCAGGCCGCTGAGGCGGATGCCGGAGTTGACCTTGTACTTGCGGTTCACCGAGATCAGCACCGCGGTGAGCGGCTCCAGCACCCGGGCCAGGCGCAGCTTGCCGGCGTCCACGCCGCGGCGGCTGGTGACGGCGACCGCGAGGTCCTGGGCGACCTGCTTGGCCTCGACCACGTCGCCGACCACGAGGACGTCCTCGTCGAGGTAGTCGTGCTCGCCCCAGAGGTGGACGGCCGAGACGTTGTGGAAGGCACCGACGACCGTCGCCTCGGGGGCCAGCGACTGGGCGTGCTCGGCGGCCGAGCCCTCGCCCTCGTCGATGACGCGGCCGTGCGCGCCGCGCTTGTCGAAGGCGAGCGGGTTCACGCACGAGATCACTGTCTTGCCGGCCAGGTCGAGGGTGGCGACCAGCTCGTCGTGGCCGTCCCACGGCACCGCGAGCAGCACCACGTCGGCCGCGGCGACGGCGTCGGCGTTCGAGGCACCGGTGACCTGGCCCGCACCCTCGAGGCCGGCGAGCCGCTCGGTGACCTCCTGCGCCACCGGCTCGGCCTTCTCCGCCGAGCGGGACCCGAGCACGACGGTGTGGCCGTGGCGGGCGAAGCGGTAGCCGAGGCCCTTGCCCTGCGGGCCAGTGCCTCCGATCACGGCGATGCGGTAGGACGACGACAAGATGCTCTCCTCGGGGTTTCAGCGGCTGTCTGTGCCGCGATGATCCCAGCATCCGCGCGCCCGTGCGTGCCGCAGTATCGAGGAGTGGCACGCGCTGCTACGTTGACAGTTCCGCTGTCACAGACGGCCGGACCCTGACGTCGAGGCCCCGAGAGGTGCTGCATGAAGCTGTCGATGCCCCTGGTGTACGCCGGCAACCCGCGCGAGAGCGCCGACCAGGTCGTCGGCCTGGAGAAAGCCGGCCTGGACACCATCTGGGTGGCCGAGCCGTACGGCTTCGACGCACCGACGCTGATGGGCTACCTTGCCGCCCGCACGGAGACCGTGGAGATCGGCGCCGGCATCCTCAACGTCTACTCGCGCACCCCCGGCGCGCTGCTGCAGACCGCGGCCGGGCTCGACAACGTCTCCGGCGGACGCGCCATCATCGGCCTGGGCGCCTCCGGCCCGCAGGTCGTCGAGGGCTTCCACGGCCTGCCCTACGACCGGCCGCTGGGACGCACCCGCGAGGTCATCGAGATCATCCGGATGGGCCTGCGCCGCGAGCCGCTGGTCCACGACGGCATCTTCACCCTGCCGCTGCCCGCCGACCAGGGCCTCGGGCTCGGCAAGCCGCTGAAGCTGCTGAACCGCCCCGAGCGACCGGCCGTCCCGCTGTGGGTCGCCGCGCTCGGCGAGCGCAACGTGGCGATGACCGCGGAGGTCGCCGACGGCTGGCTGCCGTTCCTCTTCTTCCCCGAGAAGGCGCAGTCGGTGTGGGGCGACGCGCTGGCGCGCGGCGCCGCGAAGCGCTCCCCCGAGCTCGGCCCCCTGGAGATCAGCGCCGGTGGGCTGGTCGCGATCGGTGAGGACGTGAAGGGGATGCTCGACCTGATGCGCCCGATGTACGCCCTCTACGTGGGCGGCATGGGTGCGCGCGGCAAGAACTTCTACAACGAGCTGGCCTGCCACTACGGCTATGAGAAGGAGGCGGCGGAGATCCAGGACCTCTACCTCGAGGGCAAGAAGCGCGAGGCCGAGGCGAAGGTCCCGCTGGAGTGGCTCGAGGCCGGGAACCTGGTCGGGCCGGCGTCGTACGTCCAGGAGCGGATCGCGGCGTTCCGCGAGGCCGGTGTGACCAGCCTCCAGGTGGCGCCGGCGACCGAGGACCCGGTCGCCACGATCGCCCAGGTCAAGGAATGGGTCTCCTGACCGACCGGGCACCGGGCGGCCACCGCACGGGCTGAGGAGGGCGTCCGGGGCGTGTGACAGGGTGGTCGCGCCCACACCCGATCCGGGAGGACCCTCCGTGCGCCGCAGCGGTTTCCGCGACGACATCCAGGGGATGCGTGCCCTCGCCGTGCTCGCGATCCTGCTCTACCACGCGGGATACAGCCCCTACCCGGGCGGCTTCGTCACCCTCGATGTGTTCTTCGTGGTGTCGGGGTTCTTGATCACCTTCCTGCTGCTGCGCGAGATCCGGCGCGACGGCACGATCTCGCTGATCGGGTTCTACGCCCGCCGCGCGCGCCGGATCCTGCCGGCGGCGACCTTCGTGACGCTGGTGACGGTCGCGGCGTCGTGGCACTTCCTCAACGTCGTCGACGCCCGCGACGCGGCGTACGACGGGCTGTGGGCGGCGTTCTTCGGCGCGAACGTCCGCTTCGCCGCCGAGGACACCGACTACTTCGCCCAGGACGTCCCGCCCTCTCCGCTGCAGCACTACTGGTCGCTGGCGGTCGAGGAGCAGTTCTACCTGGTGCTGCCGATCGTGCTGACGCTGTGCCTGGTGTGGGTGCGGCGCCGACGGGCCGACGCGACGGGCGACCGGGCGCCGCGCTCGCCGCTGCCGGCGATCGCGCTGGTGCTCGCCGTCATGACGCTGGCCAGCTTCGCGTGGTCCCTGCACGCCTCCAGCGCCAGCCCGGACACGGCGTACTTCTCCACCTTCACCCGCGCCTGGGAGTTCGGCGTCGGCGCGCTGCTGGCGATGGCGGCGCCGCTCTTCGCCGGCGGGCTGACGGATAGGGCGCGCAACGCGCTCGCCGCGGTCGGCCTGGCCGCGATCGTGCTGGCCTGCTTCGTGGTCACCGAGGAGACCGCCTTCCCCGGCTGGGCGGCGCTGCTGCCGGTGCTGGGCACGGGCGCGGTCATGGTCGCGGGCGCCGAGCACCGCGGCACCCCGCCGCTGGCGCAGCGGCTGCTCGGCGTGCGCCCGCTGCGCGTCGTCGGCGACGCGTCGTACTCGCTGTACCTGTGGCACTGGCCGGTGCTGGCGATCGCCTCCCAGCACCTCGGCCGCGACCTGACCGGTCGGGAGACGCTGATGGCGGTCGCGCTCATCGCGCTGCTGACCTGGGCCAGCTACCGCTGGATCGAGACGCCGTTCCGCACCCTCTCCCCCACCCCGCTCTCGCGGGCGCTCACGCTCTACCCCGCCTCCGTCGCCGTGGTGCTGGTCGGCTGCCTGACCTCGGTGACGCTCCTCGACCGCACCCGCGGCGACGACGCCCCGGCGATCACCGTCACGGAGTACAGCAGCGCACCGTCGGGCGAGGAGCTCTCCGACGACTCCGCCGTCGCGCTCGTGCAGGCATCGGTGAGCGCCGCCCTGGACGAGGCGCCGGTGCCGGGCGCGCTGGAGCCGCCGGTGCTCGAGCTGCGCAAGGACCGCGCCGACGTCGGCGAGTGCGACTACCGCGAGGAGCCGTGGACCCTGTGCGTGCGCGGCGACCCCGATGCCGAGCGCACCCTGGTGCTGCTCGGCAACTCCCACGGTCGCCACTGGATCCCCGCCCTGGACCCGATCGCGCAGGACGCCGGCTACGCGGCCTACTACCTGGTGCGCCCCGGGTGCAGCCCGGTGCGGGTCGCGCACGGCACGCTCGACGGCAACGAGATGACCGACTGCACCCGCTTCAACGAGTGGGCCACCGAGCAGGTCGCCGAGCTCGCCCCCGACCTGCTGATCGTCACCGGTACGCCGCCGGCCCGCGCGATCATCGACGGCGAGCTGGTCCGCGACGAGGAGACCCTGCGCGAGGCCACCCGCACCGGCTTCGCCGGCCTCCTCGACGAGGTCTCCCCGCACGCCCGCCGCACGGTGCTGCTCGGCGACACGCCCAAGCGCACCGACACCCCCGTCGACTGCCTCGGGCGCACCGGCGCCCACCTCGGCGACTGCCTCAGCGCACCGGTCGAGCACGACCGGCTGGTGGCCCTGGACAGCCGCCGGACCGCGCGCGCCCGCGGCATCGACTTCATCGACCCGCACCCCTGGTTCTGCACCGACGAGGGCTGCCCCGCGGTCGTCGGCTCCCACGTCGTGATGCGCGACCCCGAGCACGTCACCACCGTGTACGCCGCCCAGCTGGCCGACGCGCTGGCCGACGCGCTCGAGCTCAGCCCTGCTTCAGCGAACGGGCGATGACGGCGTTCGCGGCGCGCTGGAAGCCCGTCACCACCGCCTCCAGGGTCAGCTGACGCAGCCGCGACATGGTGCGCTCGAGGCGCACGGCGTCCTGCGGTGAGTGCGCCTCGCGGCGATACGGCGCCAGCACCCCCTCGCGCAGCACCTCGGTGAGCTCGTCGGCCAGCGCGGTCATGTGCCGGCGGATCGCCTCCCCGGCGGCCTCCACGGCGTCCTCGGGGACCTCCATGTCGAGCAGCTCCACGCCCACCCGGAGGCTGGGCAGCGCGACGTACCCGGTGGCCCCGCGCTCGATGCTGCCGATCTTCTCCAGCATCGTGAGGTCGTGCTCGTCGAGGCTGCGCCCGGCGCGCTGCTCCAGCTCCTCGCGCGTGATCTCGACGCCCGGCTGGCCGGTCCAGGAGGTCAGCATCGCGCGCTGGAGGGCGAGCTCCTCGACCGTGGCGTCCGCGGGGAGGGCGGCGAGGAAGCGCTCGATGGCCTGCAGGGTGAAGCCGTGCTCCTGCAGGGCGCGCACCACGTCCAGCCGCGCGCGGTGCTCGGGGCCGTAGTAGGCGACCCGCCCCCGGCGTACCGGCGGCGGCACCAGCCCGAGGCTGGCGTAGTAGCGCGTGGTGCGCACGGTCGTCCCGGTCACCGCGGCGAGCTCATCGATCGTGAGCAGCTGCTCGCGACCCACCTCCTCGGCCATGACCTCCACGGTATCGGTGGGCCCACACCCTTGAATCGTGACAGCGATGCTGTCACAGTTGGGCTGCACGAGACCCAGGTCACGTGCCGAGCCACGAACCGACCCACGACGACCGCGCGCACCCCGCGCCGCGGGCGCCACCTTCGGAAGGAACCCCATGCCTGAGACCCCGTCGATCCTCGAGCAGGAGCACGAGGACTTCCGCGCCACGATGCGCGCGTTCTTGGAGAAGGAGGTCGTCCCCTTCCACGAGCAGTGGGAGCGCGACGGCCACGTCTCGCGCGAGGTGTGGCTCAAGGCCGGCGAGGCCGGGCTGCTCTGCTTCGACGTCGAGGAGGAGTACGGCGGCCCGGGGATCAAGGACTTCCGCTACAACATGGTCGTCTCCGACGAGATCGGCCGCGTGGGCGCCAGCGGGCTCGGCTTCCCGGTCCACACCGACATCATCGTCCCCTACATCAGCGAGCTCGGCACCCCGGAGCAGAAGCGGCGCTGGCTGCCCGGGCTGGTCAGCGGTGAGCTGATCTCCTCGATCGCGATGACCGAGCCGGGCGCCGGCTCGGACCTGCAGGGCATCCGCACCACCGCCGTCGACAAGGGCGACCACTACGTCCTCAACGGCTCCAAGACCTTCATCAGCAACGGCATCATGTCCGACCTGGTGATCGTGGTGGCCCGCACCAACCCCGAGGCCGGGCACCAGGGCATCAGCCTGCTGGTCGTCGAGCGCGGCATGGAGGGCTTCGAGCGCGGCCGCAACCTCGACAAGATCGGCCTGAAGGCCCAGGACACCGCGGAGCTGTTCTTCGACAACGTCGTGGTGCCCAAGGACAACCTCCTCGGCGAGGAGGGCTCGGGCTTCATCAACCTGATGATGAACCTGCCCCAGGAGCGGATCTCGATCGCCGCGATCGCGGTCGCCGCGTGCGAGCACATCCTGCGCCTCAGCCTCGACTACGCCAAGGAGCGCGAGGCCTTCGGCAAGCCGATCGGCAAGTTCCAGCACAACCGGTTCCTGCTCGCCGAGATGGCCACCGAGGTCCACATCGCCCGCCTGTTCGTCAACGACTGCGTGCTCAAGCTCAACGAGGGCAAGGTCGACACCGCGCTGGCGTCGATGGCGAAGTGGTGGACCACCGAGCTGCAGAAGAAGCTCGCCGACCAGGGCGTCCAGCTGCACGGCGGCTACGGGTACATGAACGAGTACCCCATCGCGAAGGCCTACGTCGACAGCCGGATCCAGACCATCTACGGCGGGACGACCGAGATCCAGAAGGAGATCATCGGGCGCACCCTCGGGATCTGAGACGCCTCGGGCGGTGGGGGGGTTGCGCCCGGACGGGATCGGCAGGAGCATCCGCAGGGCCGAGACGCTGCTGCCGGATCTGCCGAGGAGCCCCGATGAGTGAGCCCACCACCCCCACCGCCCCCGCCGTGCTCGAGGCCCGCCGCGACATCGAGGAGCAGATCGCCGGCCAGACCCTGGTCGACGCGCTGGCTCGCACGGTCGACGAGCGCGGCGACGCCCCGGCGTACTCCGACAAGGTCGGGATCCTCGCGCCCGGCGCGCCGCACGCACCCGGGTGGCGCACCCTGTCGTGGCGCGAGGTCCGCGAGCAGGCCCTGGACGCCGCCGCCGGCCTGCTCGCGCTCGGCGTGGAGCCCGGCGCCACGGTCGCGATCATGTCCAGCAACCGCATCGAGCACGTCGTCGCCGACCTGGGCGCCGTGCACGCCGCGGCGGTGCCGATGTCGGTCTACCTGACCCTCGCCCCCGACCAGGTCTCCTTCATCGCCGGCCACTCCGAGCCGGCGGTCGTGGTGCTCGAGGGGGCCGACCAACTCGACCGCTGGCGACCCGCGCTGGACGCCAGCGGCTCGGTGCGGCGGGTCGTGGTGCTCGACGAGGACGCCCTGCCCGAGGGCGAGCGGTACGTCGGGTGGTCGCGGTTCCTGGCCGACGGGGCGGCGTACCGCGCCGAGCACGAGGACGAGCTGCGCGCCCGCCTCGAGGCGATCACGCCCGACCAGACGCTGACCATCCTCTACACCTCCGGCACGACCGGGAACCCCAAGGGCGTGGTGCTGACCCACCACAACGTGCTCTTCGAGGCCGAGTGCTCGCTGCGCACCTCGCGCCCCGAGGGCGAGAACATCTTCATCTCCTACCTGCCCTTCGCCCACATCGCGGAGCGGATCTTGGGCATGTACGTCCCGCAGATCAACGGCGCCCACGTGCACCTGATCGCCGACCCCGCGCTGCTGCTCGGCACCCTCGGAGAGGTCCGCCCCACCCGCTTCTTCGGCGTGCCACGGGTCTGGGAGAAGATCCGCACCGGCGTCTCCGCCAAGCTCGCCGCCGAGCCGGACGAGGAGCGGCGCGCGGCGATCGAGCAGGCGATGGCGGTCGGGCTGGAATGGGTGGAGTCCACCCAGGTCGGGCACACCACCTCCCCCGAGCTCCAGGCCCGCTTCGAGGCCGCCGACGCCCAGGTGCTCAGCCTGCTGCGCGCACTGCTCGGGCTGGACCGCTGCGAGTGGGCCGCCTCGGCGGCGGCGCCGATGCCGCTGGAGGTCGCGCAGTTCTTCGGCGGGCTGGGGATGGCGATCTACGACATCTACGGGATGACCGAGACCACCGCCGCGATCACCGCGTGCGGGCCCGGGTCGTTCCGGATGGGCACCGTCGGCCGCGCCCTGGCCGGGATCGAGATCCGGATCGCGGAGGACGGCGAGATCCTGGCCCGCGGCCCGGTGACCACGCCCGGCTACCTCCGGCAGGAGGACGCCACCCGCGCCCTGGTGGACGCCGACGGCTGGGTGCACACCGGGGACATCGGCGCGCTCGACGAGGACGGCTTCCTGACGGTGGTGGACCGCAAGAAGGAGATGATCATCACCTCGGCAGGCAAGAACATCTCGCCCTCCAACATCGAGAACCTGCTCAAGGAGTCCCCCGTCGTCGGCCACGCCCTGGTCTTCGGCGAGGGCCGGCCCTACGTCGTCGCGGTGCTGACCCTGGACGCGGAGATCGCCCCGGTGGTCGCCGAGCGGCTCGGGCTGGGCACCACCGACCTGGCCGAGCTCGCCCAGCACCCCGCGATCCTCGCCATGGTCCAGCAGGCCGTCGACGCCGCGAACGCCCGCCTCTCGCGCCCCGAGCAGGTCAAGGCCTTCGAGCTGCTGCCCGTGGAGTGGTCCCCGGAGTCCGAGGAGCTCACCCCCACCCTGAAGCTCAAGCGCCGCGTCGTCCACACCAAGTACGCCGACGTGCTGGACTCCCTCTACGCCACCCCCTGACCCATCCGCGAGTCGGCGCCAATGGTTGCGCGAGTCGGCGCCAATGGTTGCGCGAGTCGGCGCCAATGGCGGAGTTCTCCACCGAAGCCTGTGGACAGCCTCACCATTGGCGCCGACTCGGTGCGCCACTAGCGCCGACTCGGCGTACGACCCTGAGCGCCGGGGTCAGCAGTCAGGGGTCAGGGGGACTCGGCGTACTCCGCGCGGAGCTGGCGCTTGACCATCTTGCCGGTGGGGGTGCGCGGGAGGAGGCGGCGGAAGATGACCTCGGTCGGCACCTTGTAGTGCGCGAGGCGGGAGCGGGCGTAGGCGCGCAGCTCCGCGGCGAGCGCGGGCCCGGGGCTCACACCGGGTGCCGGCTGCACGAACGCCACCACCCGCTCCCCCATCTCGTCGTGCGGGAGCCCGACGACGGCGATGTCGGCGACCGCGGGATGCAGGCTGAAGAGGTCCTCGATCTCCTGGGGGTAGATGTTCACCCCGCCCGAGATGATTGTGAACGCCGCCCGGTCGGTGAGGTAGAGGTAGCCCTCCTCGTCGAGGAACCCGAGGTCGCCGACGGTCGTCCAGTCCGGGTGCTGCGGGTGCTGGGTGCCGGCCGTCTTGGCCGGGTCGCCGTGGTAGCTGAACGGCGTGCGCCCGCCGAGCTCGCTGCGCTCGAAGTAGACCGTGCCGACCTCCCCCGGCGGCAGCTCCCGGCCGTCCTCCCCGCAGATGTGCAGTACGCCGAGGAGCGCGGTGCCCACCGAGCCCGGGTGCGCCAGCCAGCGCTCGGAGTCGATGAACGTCGCGCCGTTGGCCTCGGTGGAGGCGTAGTACTCGTGCACGATCGGTCCGAGCCACTCGATCATCCGGCGCTTCACCTCGATCGGGCACGGCGCCGCAGCGTGGATGACGCAGCGCAGCGAGGTGACGTCGGCCTGCGCGCGCACCTCGTCGGGCAGCTTGAGCAGGCGCACGAACATCGTCGGCACCATCTGGGTGTGGGTGACCCGGTGCTCCTCGATCGCCCGCAGCACCGACTCCGGGTCGAAGCGCTCCATCATCACCAGGGTGCCGCCCAGCGCATGCACGACGCCGCCGAAGCGCAGCGGCGCCGCGTGGTAGACCGGCGCCGGCGAGAGGTAGACGGTGTCCTCGTCGAAGCCGTAGAGCCCGCCGAAGATCGACACGTAGCGGTAGCCGGGCTCGTCGACGTCGATGTCCGGCAGGTCGACCTTCACGCCCTTGGGCCGCCCGGTCGTCCCGGAGGAGTAGAGGAAGTCGTCGCCGTGCGGCTGCTCGGCGAGCGGCTGAGCCGACGCCGCGGCCAGCGCCGCCTCGTAGTCGCCGTAGCCGGCCACCTCCCCGCCGTACGCCAGCCGCTCGGCGACGTCGACGTCGAGGCGCTCGACCAGCTCGGCGCGGGCCGCGGAGACCACCAGCGCCCGGGCGCCGCAGTCGCGCACGATGTAGGACGCCTCCTCCGGCGCCAGGTGGTGGTTGACGGCCGTGACGTAGAGCCCCGAGCGCAGCGCGGCCCAGTAGACCTCGTAGGCCTCCGGGCAGTTGTCGCTCACCAGCGCGACGACGTCACCGCGCCGCAGCCCGGCAGCGCGCAGGTGCTGAGCCAGGCGCAGGCTGCGCTCGTCCAGCTCGGCGTAGGTGAGGCTCCGGCCGGAGCCGGCCATGACGAGCGCGACGCGGTCGGGATGCGTGGCTGCCCAGGTCCCGGGATACATGGCGCCACCCTGCCAGCGCCCTCAGACCCGCGCCAGAGGTCCCCGCCGACGACCTCTCCCACATGTGGTCTGGACCGCAAGGCTGCGCCTCTCACCCCGAACTTGTAAGTCGCGTAATTCAATGTGCTTTGATGGGTCCATGGCGACGCTCGCGACCTCCTCACCGGTGTCCTCGGCACCGCCCGCACCGGGCGCCTCCCGGCCCCGGCGCGCCGCGGCCCGCGTACGTCGCGTGGCGCTGCACCTCACCTCGCTGGCCGCCCTGGTGGCGATCTGGTGGCTGGTCACCCGCCTCGAGCTGGTCCGCCCGCTCTTCCTGCCCGGTCCCGGCGCGGTCTGGGACGCCTTCGTGCAGGCCAACACCGATCACCCGGTGCGCGAGGGGTCGGACCGGATGGTGCGCGGCGAGCAGAACCACTACCTGTGGGAGCACCTGCTCGCCAGCCTGCAGCGCATCGCCATCGGGGTGGGCGCCGCCATCGTCGTCGGCGTCCCCCTCGGCCTGCTGATGGCCACCACCTGGATCGGCGTCATCCTCGAGCCCTACCTCAACTTCCTGCGCTCGCTGCCGCCGCTGGCCTACATCGGCCTGCTGATCGTGTGGTTCGGCATCGGCGACACCTCCAAGATCTGGCTGCTGTTCCTCGCCGCCTTCCCGCCGATCACGATGGCCACGATCAGCGGCGTACGCGGCGTGCGCGAGGACATGCTCAACGCCGCGCGGTCCCTGGGCGCCTCCCGCCGCCAGGTCCTCACCGCGGTGGCCCTGCCCGCGACCCTGCCCGAGCTGATGACCGGCATCCGGGTGGCGGTCGGCTTCGCCTGGACCACCGTCGTGGCCGCGGAGATCGCCAACGGCATCCCCGGTATCGGCGGGCTGGCCTACCTCTCGGGCGAGCAGCTGAACTCCGAGCTCGTCATCGCCTGCATCCTCGTCATCGGCCTGGCCGCCATCGCCCTCGACCTCGGCCTCAAGGCGCTCGAACGCCTGCTGGTCCCCTGGCGCGGCAAGGCCTGAGCGCCCCGCCGGACCTCCCCTCCCGACCCGGCTCGGGCCGGCCCATCACGACTTAAAGGAGCACCACCCGTGAAGAACCCACTCATGAAGAGCACCGCGGCGCTCGGCGCGGTCGCGCTGTCGCTCTCGCTCGCCGCGTGCGGCGACGACTCCGAGACCAGCGCGGACGCCGGCACGGCGCCCGGCACCGAGTGCCCCTTCGAGCCCGACGAGTCGGTGACCTCGACCGCGCGGATCGCCTGGCAGGCGATCCCCAACGGCGACGTCGTGGTCAAGGACCTCGGCCTGCTCGAGGCCTGCCTGCCGAACGCCGACATCTCCTGGGTCCAGGCCGCCTCCGGGGGTGACGTCATCACCTACTACGGCGCCGGCGACGTCGACCTCGGCCTGATGGGCTCCGCCCCGGCGACCCGCGCCTCGTCCGCGCCGACCATGCGCGACGTCGACCTCGCGGTGATCTGGATCCACGACGTCATCGGGGACGCCGAGTCGCTGATCGTCAAGGACCCCGCGATCACCGATGTCGCGGACCTGAAGGGGTCCACGATCGCGACGCCGTTCAGCAGCACCGCGCACTACTCGCTGCTCCAGGCGCTCGCCGACGCCGGCCTCGACGCCACCCAGGACGTCGAGGTCATCAACCTCGACCCCGAGAAGATGCCGGCCGCCTGGCAGGGCGACCAGGTCGACGCGGCCTGGGTCTGGGACCCGGTGCAGAGCCAGCTGCTCGAGGACGGCGGCACCCGGCTGATCTCGAGCGCCGACACGGCCGAGGCCGGCCGGCCGACGTTCGACGTCGGCACCGTCGACCGGGGCTGGGCGGCGGACAACGAGGACTTCTTGACCATGTGGGCGAAGGTCCAGGACCACGCCGTCGGCCTGATCCAGGACGACCCGATCAGCGCCGCCGACTCGGTGGCGGTCGCGCTCGGCATCGAGCCCGAGGCCGCGGAGGCCCAGTTCGCCGGCCTCGGCTTCCTGCGCGCCGACGAGCAGGCCTCCCCCGACTACCTCGGCGCCAAGCTGGCGCGTGACCTGCGCACCACCGCGGAGTTCCTCGCCGAGCAGGGCGAGATCGACGCCGTCGGCCCGCAGTCGCAGTACGACGAGCACGTCGACGCCGGCCCCGCCTCGAGGGCCGCGCAGTGAGCCACGGCCGCGCCATCGCGTTCGAGGGCGTCCGCCACCACTTCGACGTCGGTGGCGCGGCCGTGCCCGCCCTGGACCGCATCGACCTGAGCATCGAGCCCGGCGAGTTCGTCGCGCTCGCCGGGCCCTCGGGCTGCGGCAAGACCACCCTGCTGCGCCTGCTCGCAGGGTTCATGGCGCCCAGCGAGGGCCGGGTCACCCTGGGCGCTCGCAGCATCGAGGGACCCGCCGAGGAGCGCGGCGTCGTCTTCCAGCAGCCGACGCTGTTCCCGTGGCTCTCGGTGCGCCGCAACGTCGAGCTCGGCCCGCGGCTGCGCGGCGTCGGGCGCGCCGAGCGGCGCCGGACCGCCGAGGAGCACCTGCGCCTTGTCGGCCTGGAGGACTTCCACGACCACCGTCCCTACGAGCTCTCCGGCGGCATGCAGCAGCGCTGCCAGATCGCGCGGGTGCTGGCCAACGACCCCGACATCGTGCTCATGGACGAGCCGTTCGGCGCCCTCGACGCCCTCACCCGCGAGCGCCTCCAGGAGGAGCTGCTGGAGATCTGGCGAGCCACCGGCAAGACGATCCTGTTCATCACCCACAGCGTCGACGAGGCGGTGTTCCTCGGCTCCCGGGTGCTGGTGATGAGCCCGCGTCCGGGCCGGATCGTCCTCGACGTGCCGGCCGTGCTCAACCGGGGCGGCGCCCGGCTGCCGGCCGCCGAGATCCGCGCGTTCCCCGAGTACGTCGAGCTCCGCGAGCGGGTGCGCCAGGCGATCCACGCCCCCGCGAGGTGAGGACACGGCGCATCCGCCGCCCTAGGCTGCGCCGATGGAGCTGAGGCTCCGCGGCGAGCTGGTCGAGTGGCGCGGTCCCGCGCCGTACCACTTCGTCGTGGTGCCGCCCGAGGAGTGCGCGGCCCTCGACGAGGTGGCCCCGCTCGTGTCCTACGGCTGGGGCATGGTCCCGGCGACGCTGCGCGTGGGCAGCACGGAGTGGGCCACCGCTCTGTGGCCACGCGCCGGCGGCTACGTGGTCCCGGTCAAGGACCGCGTGCGCCACGCCGAGTCCCTGAGCCTCGGCGACCCGGTCGACCTCACCGTGACCGTCCACGTCTGAGCGCGGCCCCAGCCGCGCTGGTCTAGACCACCGCCGCCCGGACAGGTGAGAACCGCGGCGGAGGCCGGTCGTCACCCTGGAGCCCGGCGCTGCCCGGGGACCGATCGGGAGACGCCCGGGAGCACCCATGCACCGACAGATCGCAGGACGACTGACCGGCAGGATCACCAAGTGGGTGGTGGCCGTCATCTGGGTGCTCGTGGTGATCCCGATGGCCGGGCTCGCCGGCCAGCTCGTCGACGTGCAGAACAACGAGGCGTCGTCGTGGCTGCCGGAGTCCGCGGAGTCGACCCGGGCGATCGAGCGCCTCGAGCCGTTCCGCGATCCCGACGCCATCCCGACGATCGTGGTGCACCGCGCCGACGGCGGCACCTTCGACAACGAGCAGCTGGCCACGCTCCGCGAGGACCTGGGCGAGTACGCCGAGGTGGACGGCGTCTCCGGGGAGGTGCTCGGCCCGTTCGTCTCCGCCGACGGCGAGGCCGCCCAGACGATCGTCACCTTCGACTTCGGCTCCGAGGGCTGGAACAGGATGCCCGACGCCGCGGAGGACCTGCGCGAGATCGCGGCCACCGACGGCACCACCGTCTACATCGCCGGGCCCGGCGGGCAGGCCGCGGACGCCGCCGAGGCCTTCGAGGGCATCGACACCACGCTGATCCTGCTGACCCTCGGCGTGGTCGTGGTGATCCTGCTGCTCACCTACCGCAGCCCCGTGCTCTGGCTGCTGCCGATCCTCTCGGCGGTGGTCGCCTACTTCACCTCCGGCGGGGTGGTCTACCTCCTGGCGAAGTACGCCGACCTCACCGTCAACGGACAGTCCCAGGCGATCCTGGGCATCCTGGTGATCGGGGCCGGCACCGACTACGCGCTGCTGCTCACCGCGCGCTACCGCGAGGAGCTGCGCCGCCACGAGGACCGTCACGAGGCGATGGCGGTGGCGCTGCACCGCGCGGCCCCCGCGATCCTCGCCAGCGCGGCGACGGTGTGCGCGGGCATGCTCTGCCTGCTCGCCGCCGACCTCAACTCCACCAGGGGCCTCGGCCCGGTCGCGGCGGTCGGCATCGCCGTCACCTTCTTGGTGATGGTGACCTTCCTGCCGGCCCTGCTGGTGATCTGCGGGCGCTGGGTCTTCTGGCCCAAGCGGCCGGCGTTCGGCTCCCCCGAGCCGACCAGCAGCGGGTTCTGGGCACGCGTCGGCGCGGCGATCCGACCGCGCCCGCGCGCGGTGTGGGTCGTCACCGCCGCGATCCTGGCCGTCGCCTGCCTGGGCTGGCTGCGCCTGGACACCCAGGGGCTGGCCACCGAGGACTCCTACACCGTCGACCTGGAGTCGATCGACGGCCAGCAGGTGCTGGCCGACCACGGGCTCGTGGACCAGTCCAACACCGTGCAGGTGGTCACCGACACCGACTCCGTGCCAGCCGTCGTGGACGCCCTCGCGAGCGTGGACGGCCTGGTGCCGGCCGAGCGGCCCGTCGTGCAGGGCGACACCGCGTTCGTCGAGGCGGTCCTGGACGGCGCCGACGTGTCCTCCACCGAGGCCTTCGATGTCGTCGAGGCGGCCCGCGACGCGGTGCACGCCGTACCGGGCGCGGAGTCGCTGGTCGGCGGCACCTCCGCGGTCTACCTGGACACCAAGACCGCCGCCAACCGCGACAACCTGGTGATCATCCCGCTGATCCTGGTCGTGGTGCTGCTGATCCTGATGGCGCTGCTGCGCGCCCTGGTCGCGCCGCTGGTCCTGATCGCGACCGTCGTGCTGTCCTTCGGTGCGGCGCTCGGGATCTCCGCGCTGCTCTTCGACTACGTCTTCGGCTTCGCCGGCTCCGACCCGGGGTTCCCGCTGTTCGCGTTCGTCTTCCTGGTCGCCCTCGGCATCGACTACAACATCTTCTTGATGACCCGCGTGCGCGAGGAGACCGCACTGCGAGGAACCCGCCAGGGCGCGCTCGTCGCGCTGGCCTCGACCGGCGGGGTGATCACCTCCGCCGGCGTGGTCCTGGCCGCGACGTTCCTGATGCTCGGCACGATCCCGGTGGTGTTCCTCGCCGAGCTCGGCGTCACCGTCGCGCTCGGGGTCCTGCTCGACACCCTGGTGGTGCGCTCGGTGCTGGTCACCGCCCTCACCCTCGACATCGGTCCGCGGATGTGGTGGCCCAGCCGCCTCGACCGCACCGCGCCTCCCGCAGACCGGGCCCCCACCCCGGAGGCGGCCATGCGCGGTTAGCCTGACTCGGGTGAGCCAGACCACCGACCGTCCCACCCCGCAGCAGGTACGCCGCGCGCTCGCGCGAGCCGAGCGCGGCGCGGCGCTCGACGTGGCCGAGGCCGGCGCGCTGCTCGCGGCGAGCGGGGCGGACCTGGACCGACTGTGCGCGGCCGCGGCCAAGGTCCGCGACGCCGGGCTGGTGGCGGCGGGCCGTCCCGGCCTGGTGACCTACTCGCCCAAGGTGTTCATCCCGGTCACCCGGCTGTGCCGCGACCGGTGCCACTACTGCACGTTCGTCGAGACCCCGGGCCAGGCCGCCCGGGAGGACCGCGCGCCGTACCTCTCCCCCGACGAGATCCTCGACATCGCGCGCCAGGGCGCCGAGCTCGGCTGCCTGGAGGCGCTGTTCACCCTCGGGGACCGCCCCGAGGACCGCTGGCCCGAGGCCCAGGCCTGGCTCGACGAGCAGGGCTACGACTCCACCCTCGCCTACGTGCGCGCGATGGCCGTGCGGGTGCTGGAGGAGACCGGCCTGCTGCCCCACCTCAACCCCGGCGTCATGTCCTGGGAGGAGATGAACCGGCTCAAGGCGGTCTCCCCCTCGATGGGGATGATGCTCGAGACCACCTCCCGGCGACTGTTCGAGACCAAGGGCGAGGCCCACTTCGGCTCCCCCGACAAGGACCCCGAGCTGCGCCTGCGGGTGCTCGAGGACGCCGGGCGGCTCGCGGTGCCGTTCACCACCGGCCTGCTGGTCGGCATCGGCGAGACGCTGACCGAGCGCGCCGAGACGATCTTCGCGCTGCGCGCCACGGCTCGCGCCTACGGCGCCGTGCAGGAGGTCATCGTCCAGAACTTCCGGGCCAAGCCGGACACCGCGATGCGCCACACCGACGACCTCGGCCTCGAGGAGTACCGCGCCGCGATCGCGGTCACCCGCCTCGTGCTCGGCCCCAAGGCCCGGGTGCAGGCGCCGCCCAACCTGGTGGACCTCGCCGAGTGCCGCGCGCTGCTGGACGCCGGCGTCGACGACTGGGGCGGGGTCTCCCCGCTCACCCCCGACCACGTCAACCCCGAGCGTCCCTGGCCCTCGCTGGAGCGGCTGCGCGCGATCACCGCCGAGTGCGGCTTCGAGCTCGCCCCGCGCCTCACCGTCCACCCCGAGTACGTCGTGCCCTCGCTCACCGGCGGGACGCCGTGGGTCGACCCCCGCCTGCACCGCCACGTCGCCGCGCTGGCGATCCTCGAGGGCCCCCGCGCGGGTCTCGCGCGCCCCGGCGTACGACCGGTGGGGCTGCCGTGGCAGGAGCCGGACGGCGGGTTCGCCAGCGCCGGTCGCACCGACCTGCACGCCGCCGTCGACACCGAGGGCCGCAGCGCGGATCGTCGCGGCGACTTCGAGAGCGTCTACGGCGACTGGGACGCCGTGCGTGCCGCCGCGGTCACGACCAGCGCGGGGATCGCGACCGGCTCGATCGACGGGGCCCCGGCGGTGCTCACCGCCGAGGGCCGCGAGGCGCTGGCCGCCGCCGAGGCCGACCCGGGCAACCTCTCCGACGCCCACGCGCTGACCCTGATGACCGCCGAGGGCGAGCTGCTCGACGAGGTCTGCCGCCTCGCCGACCACCTGCGTCGCGAGGCGGTGGGCGAGACCGTGACCTACGTCGTCAACCGCAACATCAACTTCACCAACGTCTGCTACGTCGGCTGCCGCTTCTGCGCCTTCGCCCAGCGGCGCACCGACTCCGACGCCTTCTCGCTGTCCCTCGACGAGGTCGCCGACCGGGCCGCCGAGGCCTGGGACCTGGGCGCCACCGAGGTCTGCATGCAGGGCGGCATCGACCCCGAGCTGCCGGCGACCGCCTACTTCGACCTCGTCGCCGCGGTCAAGGCCCGGGTGCCGGAGATGCACGTGCACGCGTTCTCCCCGATGGAGGTCGTCAACGGCACCGCCCGCACCGGGCTGTCCATCGAGGACTTCCTGATCAAGGCGCGCGAGGCGGGCCTCGGCTCGCTGCCCGGCACCGCCGCGGAGATCCTGGACGACGAGGTCCGCTGGGTGCTCACCAAGGGCAAGCTGCCGGCCCGCACCTGGATCGAGATCGTGTCCACCGCGCACCGCCTCGGCATCCCGACGACCTCGACGATGATGTACGGCCACGTCGACAACCCCCGCCACTGGGTGGGCCACCTGCGGGTGCTGTCACGCATCCAGGACGAGTCGCTCGAGGCCGGTCGTCGCGGCTTCACCGAGTTCGTGCCGCTGCCGTTCGTGCACACCTCGGCACCGATCTACCTCGCCGGCGTGGCGCGCCCCGGCCCGACGCTGCGCGACAACCTCGCGGTGCACGCGCTGGCCCGGATCCTGCTGCACGGTCGCATCGACAACATCCAGACCAGCTGGGTCAAGCTCGGTGTCGAGGGCACCCGCGCGATGCTCCGCGCCGGCGCCAACGACCTCGGCGGCACGCTGATGGAGGAGACGATCTCGCGGATGGCCGGCTCCGAGCACGGCTCGGCGAAGACGATCGAGGAGCTGGTGGAGATCGGGTCCGGCATCGGCCGCCCGGTCGCCGAGCGCACCACGACGTACGAGCGCCGCTGAGCCGGGGCCGGCCCCGGCTCAGCCGCGTCCGCTGGAGGAGCGCACCCGCCGCGACACCGAGTCGATGGCGACGGCCAGCAGCAGCACCGCGCCGGTGACCATGAAGCGCACCGAGGAGTCGACGTTCATCAGGTTCAGGCCGTTCTGGATGGCCTGGAGCACCATGATGCCGAGCAGCGCGGAGTACGCCGTCCCGCGGCCGCCGAAGAGGCTGGTGCCGCCGATGACCGCGGCCGCGATCGCCGTCAGGTTGGTGTCGGTCGTGCCGCTGCTCTGCGAGACCGAGGTCAGCTGACCGGCGAGCAGGATGCCGCCGAGCGCGGCGAAGGTGGAGGCCGCCGCGAAGACCGAGAAGTAGACGCGCCCGACCTTGATGCCGGAACGCCGCGCGGCCTCCTCGTTGCCGCCCACGGCGTACACGTGGCGACCCCAGCGGGTCTTGCGCAGCACCAGGTCCATCGCGACGACCAGCGCCGCGAACAGCACGAAGAGGTAGCCCCAGCCGCGGTCGATGCCCAGGTAGTAGGTGAGGAAGCCGAGCCCGCCGAGCAGCAGCACGCCCTTGACCGCGACCAGGAGCAGGTTGGGCGGGGTGAGGCCGGCGGCGCGACGACGCCGCGCCGCGAGCAGCTGGGAACCGACGTAGACCGCGACCACGATCGCGAGCAGCGCGTAAGCCTGCACGTCGGAGAGGAACCGGTCGCGCGCGAACTCCCGCAGACCTGAGTCGATCGGGAGCACGATCGTCCCCTGGTCGCCGAGCACGTAGAGCAGCGCGCCCTGGAAGG
Source organism: Nocardioides sp. dk884 (assembly GCF_009557055.1). NCBI lineage: Bacteria > Bacillati > Actinomycetota > Actinomycetes > Propionibacteriales > Nocardioidaceae > Nocardioides > Nocardioides sp. dk884. Next base: position 3,495,584 of record NZ_CP045649.1, read on the forward strand.
CGAGCAGACCGGCGAGGGAGAACACGAAGCTGGGCACGCCGATGCGGGTGTAGAGCAGCGCGTAGAACGAGCCGATCGCAGTGCCGATCAGGACGCCGACGAGCATCCCGACGACCAGCGACTGGCTCTTGTCCACCACGAGCACCGCCATCGACGCGGCGGCGAAGCCCGAGACCGAGCCGACCGACAGGTCGATCTCGCCGAGCAGGAGCACCAGCACGATGCCCAACGAGATCACCCCGACCGGCGCGGCGAACTGGGTGATCGAGACCAGGTTGCGCGAGGACAGGAACGTGGCCTCCTGGGAGTAGAAGACCAGCGAGATGATCGCCAACCCGAACACGACCGGCAGCGCCCCGAGCTCGCCGCCGCGCAGGCGGGACCAGCCCGCCGAGACCAGGCCACCGAGACCGCGGCCCTGGATCAGCCGCTCGTCGGCGACGTCGGCGGCGACCGGGGAGGACGTCGGGTCCAGCGTGCTGCTCACTGCTCTGCCTCCGGGTGGGTCGGGCGGGCACGGCCGGCGCGGGTCGCGACGACGTTGTCCGAGGCGCCGGTGATCGCGGCCACCAGCTGCTCGGTGGTGACGTCCTCGGTGCGGAACTCCGCGGCGTTGCGCCCCAGCCGCAGCACCACGATCCGGTCGGCGACCGCCTGGACGTCGGCCATGTTGTGGCTGACCAGGATCACGCCGAGCCCGGTGTCGCGCAGCCGCTCGATCAGGTTGAGCACCTCCGCGGTCTGCGCGACGCCGAGCGCGGCGGTCGGCTCGTCGAGCAGCACGACCCGCGGGTCACCCACGAGGGCGCGCGCGATCGCCACGGTCTGGCGCTGTCCGCCGGAGAGCGAGGCGACCGGGATCCGCACCGAGGGGATCTTGGCGGAGAGGGTGCGCAGCAGGCGCCACGACTCCCGCTCCATCGTGACCTCGTCGAGGACCGGGCCGCGGTGTACCTCCTGGCCGAGGAACAGGTTGGCGACGACGTCGAGGTTGTCGCACAGCGCGAGGTCCTGGAAGACCGTCGCGATGCCCAGCGCCTGGGCCGCCGCGGGACCGCCCACGGTGATGATCCGACCGCCGAAGACGATCTCGCCGTCGTCGGGCGAATAGACCCCGGAGATCACCTTCACCAGCGTCGACTTGCCGGCACCGTTGTCGCCCACCAGGGCGACCACCTCCCCCGCGGCCACCTCGAGGTGGACGTCGGTGAGCGCCTGTACGGCGCCGAACCTCTTGTGGACGCCGGCGAGGGAGAGGACTACCTCCCCCTGCGCCGGGCCGCTGCTCGCCCGCTCCGTCGTGGTGCTCATCAGGAGATGCCGGCCTCCGCGCAGGCCTTCGCGTAGTCGCCGGTGCAGATGTCCTCGGCGGTGTAGAAGCCGTCGGCGATCACGGTGTCGGCCACGTTGTCGGAGGTGACCACGATCGGGTCGAAGATGTAGGACGTCACGCCCTCGAAGTCGCTCTGGTCGATCCCGGTGTCGCTGGTGGCGCCCGGCTCCTCACCGTTCGCCAGCTGCACGGCGACCTCCGCCGCGGTCTCCGCCTCGATCGCGATCGGCTTGTAGATCGTCATCGCCTGCTCCCCGGCGAGGATGCGCTGGATCGCGGCGACCTCGGCGTCCTGCCCCGTGATCGGGGGCAGCTGGTTGCGGGCGACGCCGGCGCCGGTCATCGCGGCGACCACGCCGCCGGCCTGCCCGTCGTTCGCGGCGTACACGCCGACGATCTCGCTGGGCTCGAACTTGCTCAGCTGGTCGGTGGTCCACTGCTGGGCGTTCTCGGGGCTCCAGTCGGGGTTGTCGTACTCCGCCAGGACCTCCACGCCGCTCTCGTCGAGCACGCTGTGCGCACCGGCCTTGAACTGCCCGGCGTTGGGGTCTTTGGGATCGCCGTTGAGCATCAGGATGCTGCCCGTGTCGCCGACGGCCTCGACCAGCGCCTCGGCCTGCATCTGACCAACGGTCTGGTTGTCGAAGGACATGTAGTAGTCGGCGCCCTCGATGAACCGGTCGTAGGCGATGACCGGCACGTCCTGGCCCTGCGCCTCCTGGACCATGCCGGTGGCGCCGTCGCCGTTGACCGGGTCGAGCACCATCACGTCGGCACCGGCGGTCAGCGCGCTGGTGACCTGCTGGGCCTGCTTCTGCTCGTCCTGGTCGGCGTTGTAGTAGTCCACCTCGCAGTCGGGGCACAGCTCGGCGACCTTCGCCTCGAACAGCGGCTTGTCGAAGGCCTCGTAGCGGGTGGTCTTGGACTCCGGCAGCAGCAGCGCGATGGTGCCCCCGGAGGCGCTGTCGCCCCCGCCCCCGCCCCCGTCGCCGGTGTCGTTGTCGCTGTTGTCGTCGTTGGCGCCGCACGCGGCGAAGGAGCCGGCGCCCAGGATGAGTGCAGCCCCCAGGGCCGCGACGCGATGAAGGTGGATGGTCATGGTCGCTCCTCGACTGGCGCGGCCTACGCCGCAGAACGGGACGGATCGAGTGTCGAACGTCACACCATTGTCGTCAAGCATCGAAGGCGAATCGTGACCAACCGAGGGTAGGCGCGTCGTTGACGTCAACTCTTGACCGTTGAGCGGTCGGACAGGCACGCTTCGCCCATGTCGACCGTCCGCGCCGCCCCGGGCTCCACCTCCTCGCTGCGGGTGGCCAACCAGCAGCGGGTGCTCGACGTGCTGCGCGGCGCGGTGGCCGACGCCCCTGCGGACGGCACGCCGTCCACGGCGTACACCCAGGCGGAGCTGGCGCGCACCACCGGCCTGGCGCCGGCCACGGTCTCGAACATCGTGCGCGAGCTGAGCGCCGCCGGGCTCGCCGAGACCACGCCGGGCGCGGGACGGCGCGGCTCCGCGGTGCGGCTCTCCGCCGCCGCGGGCACGGTGGCCGGCATCGACTTCGGCCACAGCCACGTCGCGGTGGCGGTCGGTGACCTCGTCGGCCGGGTGCGCCGCGAGCGGCGGGTCCGCCTGGAGGACCCCGCCGACCACCGCGGCGCGCTGGCCCTGGCCGCCGGCCTGCTGGAGGAGCTGCTCGAGGGCGAGGGGCCGGCGCGGCACGTCGCGCTGGGCCTGCCCGCGCCGGTCACCGACGACGTCATCCGCTCCGCGGCCATCTTCCCCGGCTGGGAGGGGGTCGACGCCCGGGCCGCCGCGGCCGAGGTGCTCGACGCGCCCGTGCACGTGGAGAACGACGCCAACCTGGGCGCGCTCGCCGAGCACCGCGTCGGGGTCGCCCGCGGCCACCGCAGCTCGGTGTTCGTCAAGATCTCCTCCGGCGTCGGCGCCGGGATCGTCATCGACGACCAGCTCTTCCACGGCGCCGGCGGCAGCGCCGGCGAGATCGGCCATCTGACCCTCGACGACCAGGGCCCGCTGTGCCGCTGCGGCAGCCGCGGCTGCCTGGAGGCCTACACCTCCATCGGCACCGTCCTGTCGATGATGGCCGGCCAGCTGCCGGGCGCCTGCTTCGACGACATCGTGGCCGCCGCCCGCGCCGACAACGTCTCCGCGCGCCGCGCCCTCGAGGACGCCGGGCTGCACCTCGGCTGGGGCCTGGCCAGCATCGTCAACCTGCTCAACCCGGCAGTCGTGGTGGTCGGCGGCGACATGGCGCGCGCCGGGAGCCTGATCCTGGACTCCGCCCGCATCGGGCTGCGTCGCCACGCCCTCGACGCGGTCGCCCTCACCCCCGTGGTGGCCAGCGAGCTGGGCGAGCGCGCCAGCCTCGTGGGAGCCGTCCTGCTGGCCGCCGAGCGCACGGTGCTCTCGGTCGACTGAGGCCGCCCGTCGCGCGCCGCGGCTCGCATGGCGGGTCTCGCGCTCGGGTACCCCAGAGGCCGACACCGATGAAGGAGGCCGCATGACGAGTGACGACATCAACCCCGACCCGGGCGACCGCGAGACCTACGGCGACTACAGCGTCGACGACGAGGACCAGCCCGGCGCCGAGGACATGCTCCTGGACGACGACGACGTGGTGGACGAGGCGGACCGCGGCTACTCCCCGCCGGAGAAGTACTCCCCCGCCCAGGGCTACGGCAACACGCCGTGGGAGGAGGCGCACCGCGAGACCATCGACCAGCGCGAGCGCCAGGAGATCCCCGAGCCGGACCCCTACGTGCTGGCCGAGACCGAGGACATCGAGACCATCGAGGGCACCGCCGAGAGCAGCGAGGTCGGCGACCAGCGCGCCGGGCGCCTCGTTGATCCCGACGAGGGCAGCGGCGAGGACACCGAGTCCGACCTGGTGGGTCGTGACGTCGGCATCGACGGCGCCGCCGCCTCGGCCGAGGAGGCCGCGGTCCACGTCGTACCCGACGACGAGCTGGGCCAGCCCTGATCCTTCACGCCTGGAGGACGCGCTCGAAGTGCTCCACGACCGGGAACGGGTCGTAGAAGCGGTGCAGCAACCGCCGCCACTCCGCGTACGCCGCGGAGCCCCGGAACCCCTCGGTGTGGTCCTCGAGCCGCTCCCACTCCACTAAGAGCAGGAAGGTGTCGGGGCGCTCCACGCAGCGTGAGAGCTCCAGACGCCCGAACCCGGGACTGGCCGAGATGATCGACCTCGCCTCCGCGAAGGCAGCGAGGAACTCCTCGGCCGTCCCGGGTCGGACGGGCAGCAGGGCATGCTCGAGGATCATGGCGCGAGGCTACGGCCCGCGGCGCGTCCGCTGCCGCATGTCCCGGTCCGGGGGCCGAGCCGTGCCTTGGATGCCGCCATGCCCGTCGTCGCACACCTGGTCCTCGGCAACCTCGCGTTCGAGGAGGACCCCGGCTTCGGCGACACGGTCCCCGCCGCGGTACCCGTGGGCTTCGGCATCTTCTTCGTGCTGATCGTCCTCATCGGCATCGCCTCGACGGTGTGGCGGGTGTCCACCGCGCGCCGGATGGCGCGCGACGCCGGCCTCGACGAGCGCGACGCGTCGAGGATGGCGCTGCTCAGCGACGAGGGCCTGAGCACGACGTACCTCGTCTCCAGCCTGCGCGCCCAGCAGCAGCCCTCCCCACAGCCACGTGCGGTGCGACCGGTCGCGGAGTGGCTGCGCGAGCTCACCGCGCTGCGCGACGACGGTCTGCTCACCGCGGAGGAGTACGCCGAGCGTCGGCGCGCGATCCTCGACGAGGTCTGAGCCCGGTCCTCAGCGCTCCGCGAGGACGACCTCGACCTCGAAGCCCTCGGAGTTCGCGAGGTAGAGCGCGGTGTGCTGCTCCCCGCCCGCGTGCGGGAACCGGTCGGCGAACAGCTCGTGCCAGCCGTGGCCCGACGACTCGGCACGGAGCCGGTCGAGCGCGGCGCGGTCGGCGTCCTCGGGCATCAGCAGCGCGAGGTGGTTGAGCCCCGGGCGCATGCGGTCGTGCGGCACGTCGAGCTGGTCCGGCGAGCGCTCCAGGAACAGGTAGGTCCCGTCCGGGTGCACCCACGAGGAGCCCTCGATGTCGATCTCCCAGCCCAGCTCGCCGAGCAGCCAACCCCACTCGTCGGCCGCCAGGTCAGGATCTGACACCCACAGGTCGAGGTGGTGCACCGCGCGCTCCATCCCCGCATCCTAGGGCCGGAACGCCGTCGGCCGACGAGAACGCGTTCTAGGGTGCGGCCATGCGCTTCTCGATCAACACCGCCTTCCTGCCCACCGAGCAGCTCGTCGAGATCGCCCGGGCCGCCGACCAGCTGGGCTACCACGGCATCGCAGTGCCCGAGCACGTCGTCGACCTCGAGACGCTGCGCACGCCGTACCCCTACACACCCGACGGGCAGCGGCGCTGGAGCCTGGACGCGCCGTGGCCGGACCCGTGGGTGCTCATCGGGGCGCTCGCCGCGGTGACCACCCGGCTCCGGTTCGTCACCACCGTCTACGTGCCCGCGCTGCGCCACCCGCTCACGGTCGCCAAGGCCGTCGGCACTGCTGCCGTGCTCTCCGGCAACCGGGTGGCGCTGGGTGTCGGGATCGGCTGGTGCGAGGAGGAGTTCGAGCTGCTCGACCAGGACTTCCGCACCCGCGGTCGCCGTACCGACGAGGCGCTGGCGCTGTGCCGCGCGATGTGGACGCCGGGGATGAAGTCCTTCGAGGGCGAGTTCCACTCGGTGCCGCCGCTGGCGATGGAGCCGACCCCCACCGAGCAGCCCGCGATCTACGTCGGCGGTCTCTCCGAGCTCGCGTTCCGCCGCGCCGCGCGCCACGACGGCTGGGTCGGCGACATGTACCGCACCGACGCGGCGATCGGGCACGCCGCCCGGCTCGCCGAGGTGCGCCGCGAGCAGGGCCGCACCGGCGACTTCGAGGTGCTCGTCGCGCTGACCGACGCCTACCTGCCCGAGCACTTCCGCCGCGCCGACGAGGGCGGCATCACCGAGTGCATGACCATGCCGTGGGCCTACTACCACGGCATGGACGCCACGCTCGGGCAGAAGATCGAGAGCATGGAGCGCTTCGCCGCCGACGTCCTCACGCCGCTGGCCGCCTGAGGCCGCCTGAGGCGCCGTCCGCGGCTGCGGAAGTACTAGTGGAAGTGGGCGATCACACCCGAGCTGCACTCACTCCCACTCTCCCCTTAACGAGTGGGAGCTGAGTTCCGCTCGTTCCTCGCTGCGGTCACTCCCACTCTCCCCTTAACGAGTGGGAGCTGACCTTCGCTCGTTCCTCGCTGCGGTCACTCCCACTCGATCGTCCCCGGGGGCTTCGACGTGATGTCGATCGTCACCCGGTTGATCTCCGCGACCTCGTTGGTGATCCGGGTCGAGATGCGCTCCATGACCTCATAGGGCAGACGCGCCCAGTCAGCGGTCATCGCGTCCTCGGAGGTGACCGGGCGCAGCACGACCGGGTGGCCGTAGGTGCGGCCGTCGCCCTGGACGCCGACCGAGCGGACGTCGGCGAGCAGCACGACCGGCATCTGCCAGATCTCGCGGTCGAGACCGGAGCGGGTCAGCTCCTCGCGGGCGATCAGGTCCGCCTGGCGCAGGATGTCGAGGCGCTCGCGGGTGACCTCGCCGATGATCCGGATGCCGAGGCCCGGGCCCGGGAACGGCTGGCGCCACACCATGGTGTCGGGCAGGCCGAGCTGCTCGCCGACCGCGCGCACCTCGTCCTTGAACAGCGTGCGCAGCGGCTCGATGAGCTCGAAGTCGAGGTCGTCGGGCAGGCCGCCGACGTTGTGGTGGGACTTGATGTTGGAGGCGCCGGCGCCGCCGCCGGACTCGACCACGTCGGGGTAGAGCGTGCCCTGCACGAGGTAGCCGGTGCCGTGGGCATCGCCGAACACGCGCACCTGGGCGGCCTCGAAGGTGCGGATGAACTCGCGACCGATGATCTTGCGCTTGGTCTCGGGGTCGGTGACCCCGGCCAGGGCGTCGAGGAAGCGGTCCTCGGCGTCGACCACGTCGAGGGAGTCGAAGACCTCCTCGAAGTCCCGCTTGACCTGCGCGGTCTCACCGGCGCGCATCATGCCGTGGTCGACGTAGACGCACGTGAGGCGGTCGCCGATGGCGCGCTGCACGATCGCCGCGGCCACGGCGGAGTCGACGCCGCCGGACAGCGCGCAGATCGCGCGGCCCTCGCCGACCTGCTCGCGGATCAGCTCGACCTGCTCCTCGACGATGTTGACCATCGTCCAGGTCTGGCGGCAGCCCGCGATGTCGTGCAGGAAGTGCTCGAGGATCTCCTGGCCGTGCTCGGAGTGCAGCACCTCGGGGTGCCACTGCACGCCGGCGAAGCCACGGTCCACGTTCTCGAACGCCGCGACCGGGGTGTCCGCGGTCGAGGCCAGCACGGTGAAGCCCTCCGGGGCCTGCGCCACCGAGTCGCCGTGCGACATCCACACGTTGTGCTCGACCGGTACGCCGGCGAGCAGGGTGCCCGGCTCGGCGATCTTCACCGGGGTGCGGCCGTACTCGCGTGCACCGGTGTGGGCGACCTCGCCGCCGAGGCCCTGGGCCATCAGCTGGAAGCCGTAGCACATGCCGAAGACCGGGGTGCCGGCCTCGAACAGGCTCTGGTCGATCCCGGGGGCGCCGTCGGCGTACACGCTCGAGGGGCCGCCGGACAGGATGATCGCCTTCGGCTTGCGCGCGAGCATCTCCGCCACCGGCACGGTGTGCGGGACGATCTCGGAGTAGACCCGCGCCTCGCGCACGCGGCGCGCGATCAGCTGGGCGTACTGCGCGCCGAAGTCGACGACCAGGACGAGGTCATGGTCAGGCGTCGCCGCCGAAGAAGTCGCAGGCATGGCCGGATCCTACCGGCGCAGGGGCCCCTGAAATGCATCAGGGCCCGGCCGGGAGGGAGGTGGCCGGGCCCTGATCGTCCCCGCCCTGCGCACAGCGCTTGGGACACATCGACCCGGCCGGAGTGGAGGGAGCCGTGGAGCATCACCGGGTCTTGTCGGGAGCAACGAGCCGGTCCGGCCCCGGTTACGCCGAGGATGAGGAAGGCCTCCGAAGCCCGGCTCCGGAGGCCTCCGGTCCAGACCGACCTCAGCTGACGCCCACCACCGGCAGCCGCAGCGCCGCCGGCGCCGTCGGCGGCACCGCCGGGTCGTGCGGCGCGACCGGGTCGAGGCGGACGTACTCCGCCCCGAGCTCCGGACGCGGGTCCGCCTCGCCCTTGTTGGGCCACAGCGACATCGCCCGCTCGGCCTGGGCGGTGATCGTCAGCGACGGGTTCACCCCGAGGTTGGCGGTCACCGCGGACCCGTCGGCGACGTGCAGGCCCGGGTGACCGTAGACGCGCTGGTAGGGGTCGATGACGCCGGTCTCGGGCGACTCCCCGATCGCGCAGCCACCGATGAAGTGCGCGGTCAGCGGGCGGTTGAACTGCTCGCCGATGTTGCCGCCGGGGGTGCCGTTGATGATGCGCGCCATCGCCTTGACAGCGGTGTTCGCCGCGGGGATCCAGGTGGGGTTCGGGACGCCGTGACCCTGTCGGGAGGTGAGGTAGCGCTTCCGGGTCCCGGGGATGCGCTTGGTGTAGGTGGTGATCGAGTTGTCCAGGCTCTGCATGACCAGCGCGATCACGGTGCGCTCCGACCAGTGCCGCAGGTCGTAGAGGTCGCGCACGTGGCGCCGTTGCTTCCAGGTCTCGCGCAGCCAGGTGCGCCACCGCGGTGCCGGGCCGTCGCCCTCGGTGAGCACGGTCTGCAGCAGCGACATGAAGTTGCTGCCCTTGCCGTAGCGCACCGGCTCGATGTGGGTGTCGGCGTCGGGGTGGAAGCTGGAGGTGATCGCGATGCCCTGGCTGTAGTCGACCTTGGTGTCCGGCGCGATCGCGCCCAGGATCGACTCGGAGTTGGTGCGCGAGAGGTAGCCGAGCCGCTCGGAGATCTGCGGCAGGTGCCCCTCGTCGCGCATCCGGTGCAGCAGCCGCTGGGTGCCGAGCGCCGAGGCGGCGAGCACCACCTGCTGCGCGGTGAGCACCCGGCGCGCCGAGCGCCGCCCGGTCTTGGCCTTGGTGAAGCGCACGTGCACGTCGTAGCCGCCGCCGGCCCGCGGCGCGAGCCGGGTGACGGTGGTCAGCGGCAGCACCTTCACCCCGCGCTGCTCGGCGAGGTAGAGGTAGTTCTTGACCAGCGTGTTCTTGGCGTTGTGCGGGCAGCCGGTCATGCAGCCGCCGCAGCCGATGCAGGTCTTGCGGTCCGGCCCGACGCCGCCGAAGTACGGGTCCGCCACCACGTCGCCCGGCTGCGTGCCCGGGCCGCCGAAGAAGACGCCCACCGGAGCCGGCGTGAAGGTGTCGGCCACGCCCATCTCGGTCGCGACCTTCTCCATGACCTCGTCGGCCGGGGTGCGCAACGGGTTCTGCACCACGCCGAGCATCCGCTTCGCCTGGTCGTAGTACGGCGCCAGCTCGGACTGCCAGTCGGTGATGTGGCTCCACTGCGGGTCGTTGAAGAACGCCGGGAGCGGTTCGTACAGCGTGTTGGCGTAGACCAGCGAGCCGCCGCCCACGCCGGCGCCCGAGACGATCATGCAGTCGCGGATCGCGTCGATCCGCTGGATGCCGTAGCAGCCGACCTCGGGGCGGAAGAGGTACTTCTCGACCTCGAAGGAGTGCTTGGGCAGGTCCTCGTCGCGGAACCGGGCGCCCGCCTCCAGGACGCCGACCCGGTAGCCCTTCTCGCTCAGCCGCAGCGCGGTGACGGAGCCGCCGAAGCCGGACCCCACCACCAGCACGTCGAAGTCGAGCTCCGCTCCCCCGTCGTCGGCACCGCCGGCACTCCCGCTGCTGCTCACGTCGTTGTCCCCCCGTTCGTACGCCGACCCGCTCACGGGCGGCCCAGCTTCTTCAGCAGACGCAGGTTGGCCGTCATCACCTTGCCGTAGGTGCGGTCCGACATCCCCAGCATCGGGGCGATCCGGATCAGCCGCTGGGTGGCCACCGACTGCGGCTCGGTGTAGCGCAGGATGCCCTCGGCGCCCTGGCGCCGGCCCATCCCCGACTGCCGCATGCCGCCCATCGGGCTGTCGAGGCTGGCGAAGACCGCACCGAAGGCCTCGTTGACGTTGACGGTGCCGCAGCGGATCTGGGCGGCGACCGCGCGACCGCGGGAGCCGTCGCGGGTGAAGACCGAGCCGTTGAGGCCGTACTCCCCGTCGTTCGCCCGCGCGATCGCGTCGGCCTCGTCGTGGAAGCGGTAGATCGAGACGACCGGGCCGAAGGTCTCCTGGCCGAAGCAGGTCATGTCGGGGGTGACGTGCTCGAGGATCGTCGGCTCGAAGAAGTACGGGCCGAGATCGGGTCGCGCCTTCCCGCCGGCGAGCACCCGGGCGCCCTTGGCCACCGCGTCCTCGACGTGGGCGGTGACGGTGTCGAGCTGGGCCTGGCTGATCAGCGGGCCCATGTCGTTGCCCCACTCCAGGGTCGCGCCGAGGGTCATCGCCTGGGTGCGGGCCACGAACCGCTCCACGAAGCGGTCGTAGACCTGGTCGGCCACGAAGATCCGCTCGGTGGAGACGCACAGCTGACCGGAGTTGGAGAACGACGCGCGCACCGCGCCCTCCGCGGCGCGCTCGACGTCGGCGTCGCGCAGGACCAGCAGCGGGTTCTTGCCGCCGAGCTCCAGGGAGCAGCCGATCAGGCGGTCCGCGCAGCCGCGGGCCACGACGCGGCCGGTGGCGGTGGAGCCGGTGAAGCACAGGTAGTCGGCGTGCTCAATGACCGCGGTGCCGATCTCCACCCCGGGGCCGGCCACGACCTGCCACAGGCCGGCGGGGAACCCGGCCTCCTCGAGCAGCTGGGCACCGAGCGCCGCGGAGAGCATCGTCTGGGCATCGGGCTTGATCACCACCGCGTTGCCCGCGGCCAGCGCCGGCAGGCCGTCGCACAGCGCCATCGTGAACGGGTAGTTCCACGGCGAGATGATGCCGACGACGCCCTTGGGGACCCGGTTGACCTCGACCCGGGTCAGGCCCGGGATCACGCCGAGCTTGCGCTGGGTGCCGAGGTGCTCGGCGGCGGTGCGGCCGTAGTAGCGCGCGGTCAGCGCGATGTGGAGCGGCTCGTCGAAGGCGTGCTTGCGAGCCTTGCCCGACTCCCACACGATCAGGTCCACGATCTCGTCCTGGCGATCCAGCACCAGGTCGTGCAGGCGCAGCAGCGCGGCGGCGCGCTCGGCGACCGGCACCCGGGCCCAGGACTCCTGCGCCCGACGGGCGCGCGCGAAGGCCTCGGTCACGTCGGTGGTGCTCGACTGCGGCACGTGCGCCAGCGGCGCACCGTTGAGCGGGGAACGCACCTCGTGCGTACGCCCGGAGGTGGCCGCGATCCGGCGAGTCAGCGCGCTGACGTAGGCGGGCTCGAGGGCGTACGCCGCGGTCGGGTCGTGCTCCGGGTCATGGGGCCCCTCGACGAGGGGACCGCCGGGCGTGGGGTTCGAAGCGCTCATGTACCGAGAGTATGTGACCGCGGTCTCCGAAACTACCTCTCGGTAGGGATCGTCCCATTTGACAGGGCGGGCGGTCGTGTCAAACCCCTCACGCCAGCTCGGGCGCCGCCGTGTAGATCGACTTCAGCTCGGTGTACTCCCCGAGGCCCTCGGGGCCGAACTCCCGGCCGACGCCGGAGTCCTTGAAGCCGCCGAACGGAGCGGCGAAGTCCATCGTGTAGGTGTTGACGCCGTAGGTGCCGGCCCGCACCCGCCGGGCCACCCCGAGCCCCGCCTCGGCGTCGGCTGTCCACACGGTCCCGGCCAGGCCGTAGTCGGAGTCGTTGGCGATGCGCACCGCCTCGTCGACCCCGTCGTAGCCGATCACCGACAGCACCGGCCCGAAGATCTCCTCCTGCGCGATCCGCATGCGGTTGTCGACGTCGGCGAAGACCGTGGGCCGCACGTACCAGCCGCGGTCCAGACCGGCGGGCATGCCGTTGCCGCCGGTGACGAGGCGTGCGCCCTCCTCCTGGCCCAGGGCGATGTACTTCTCGACGCGTTCCTGCTGGCGCCGGGCGACCATCGGGCCGACCTCGGTGGCCGGGTCGTCGGGGTCGCCGACCGGCATGCTGGACACGGTCTCGGCCAGCGCCTCGACGACCTCCTCGTAGAGGTTGCGGGGGGCCAGGATCCGGGTCTGGGCGACGCACGCCTGCCCGGAGTTCATCAGCGCGACGAAGCGCAGTCCGGCCATCGTGGCCTCGAGGTCGGCGTCGTCGAGGACGATCGCGGCCGACTTGCCGCCGAGCTCGAGGCTCACCCGCTTGAGCTGCTCGCCGCAGACCGCGGCGATCCGGCGCCCCGCGGCGGTCGAGCCGGTGAAGGCGACCTTGTCGACGCCCGGGTGCGCGACGAGGTGCTCGCCCACCTCCCGGCCGGCGGCGACGATGTTGACCACGCCGGCCGGCACGCCGGCCTCGGCGAGCAGCTCGGCCATCAGGTAGGCGTCGAGCGGGGTCTCCGGCGCCGGCTTGAGCACGACGGTGTTGCCGGCCAGCAGCGCCGGCACGACCTTGGAGAGGGTGGTGAACTGCGGGACGTTCCACGGCGGGATCGCCGCGACCACCCCCACCGGCTCGCGTCGTACGACGACGTCGGCGCCGAGCGCGCCGGGACGGGTCTCCTCCCACGCGAAGTCACGGGCGATGGCGAGGAACGCCTCGATCTGCATCCACGGTGCCGGCGCCTGGGCGAGCTGGGAGAACGAGATCGGCGAGCCCATCTCGGTGGTGATCAGCTGGGCCATCTCCTGCATGCGGGCGGCGTAGAGCCCGGAGAAGACCTCGAGGACCGCGATCCGCTCCTGCGGCGACAGCCGGGGCCAGGGTCCCTCGTCGAAGGCGCGGCGCGCCGCTGCGACCGCCGCGTCGATGTCGGCGGCGCTGCCCTCGGGGACGCGCGCGACCACCTCCTGGCTGTGCGGGGAGACCACCTGCAGGGTGGCCGAGGTGGCCGGCGCGGCCCAGGTGCCGTCGATGAAGAAGGCGTCCCTGTCCAGGGAGCGGTCGAGCGTCATGGGATCTCCTCGATCGGATGGGTCGCAGCGGGTCAGGCGCCGGTCGGCGCGACCTGGAGGAAGTCGGTGAAGCCGCTGGGGTCGTGGCGGCCGATGCAGAAGTGCTCGAAGAGGCCCCAGCCCTCGTGGGTGCGCCCGCCCTCGGTGAGGACGGCGCGTCCGACGTGGTCGGTGCAGCCGAACATCACGCGTCCCTGCACGGCCGGGTCGGTGAGGTCGTAGGTGACCCGCTCGGTGAACTTCTCACCCTTCCAGGTGCCGTGCAGCCAGTCGGGGTCCCCGCCGTACCCGCCACCGACGTGCAGCGGCGCGGCGAGCAGCGAGGTGACCTCGAGCTCGAGGGCCTCCCCCGCCGGTGTGGTGCAGCGGATGGTGGCGCCGGTCGGGGTGCGCCCGCCGGGCGCGTAGTGGATGCGGACCTGCGGCCAGCCGAGCTGCTCGACGCGACCGTCGGGGTGGATGCGGTGGCAGTCGTTGAGGGTGCGGTAGCCGTCCGGGTCCTCCTGGAGGATCACCACCACCGCGAAGTCCTCGAAGCGCATCGGGACGTAGAGCCACCACATGCCCTCGAACGGCGGGTCGCTGGGCGCCCCCGCCGGCTCGGCCTCGCCGACCGGGCGGACGCCCCAGGAGCGGTCGCGGGTGCCGACCCAGCGGTCCGGGGTGACCTCGATGCGCTCGCCGTCGACGCTGAGGTGTCCCTCCCAGGTGCCGACCTGGGCGAAGCGCTGCGCATCCAGGGTCACCCGCGCCCCCGAGCGCAGCACGTGCGGGAGCTCCTGGAGCACCGGGAACGACCCGGTCCAGGTCAGGTCGGCGGCGATGCCGTCGGTCTCCTCGAGCTCGAGGTGCAGGCGCTGGAGCGGCTCGACCACGTCGAGGCGGTAGCCGCCGACGCGCTGGTGGAGGCGGTCGCCGTCGCACAGGTCGGAGAGGTGCACGGCGGTCTGCCGGCCCTCGCGGGCCACCAGCAGGAAGGCGTCCTTGGTGCCGAGGTTGGGGTAGTAGCCCAGCCCGGTGATCACGAAGATCTCGCCGCTGCGGTCGTGGGCGTTGAAGTAGGAGCGGTCGTAGAAGTTGCGGTCGCTGCTCGCCGGCCAGCCGATCGGCAGCGGCGCCTGGTGCAGCGGGTACTCATCCAGCGGACCGATCATGCGCCGACCTCCTCGAGGAGCCGCTCGACGAGCGGCTTGCAGTGGAACAGCGACTCGACGTCGTCGGGACGCTCGATCTCGCCGAAGTGGATCTGCCGGGCCCCGGTGCGCATGAAGACGATGCACCACTGCACGCCGTTGAACACGTCGTACCAGCGCAGGTCGCCCAGGGGCACCCCGGTGAGCCGCTCGTAGGTCTCCCGGACGTCGGCCTCGACGAGCAGGTCGGGCATGCCGGGCAGCTCGAGCAGGCCGGTGATGGACTCGAAGACCTGGTGGGCGAAGAGCATCCAGCTCACGTCGAGCTCGCGCGGCCCGAGGGTGGCCATCTCCCAGTCCAGGACGCCCACAGGGCGGAAGTCGTCGTAGAGCACGTTGCCGATGCGCGAGTCGCCCCAGCACAGCACCGCCTCGTCGGTGTCCGGGAGGTGCTCGGCGAGCCAGGCGAGCCCGCGCTCCACCATCGGCGAGCGCCCGACGTCGGGGATCGCGAAGTCGTACCAGGCGCGGGTGCGGGCCAAGGCGCGGGCGAGCGGCGTCGCGCCCTCGTGGCCGTGGCGGCCAGGATCGAGGAACCCGAACGTGGTGGCGGGGTCCGGGATCGCGTGCAGCCGGGCCAGCACCTCGACCGTGGCGTCCTGGAGGCGGCGCTGCTGCTCGGGGGTGGCGTCGTAGAGCCAGTTGTCGCCGAAGTTGTAGGGCAGCACGTCCTGCGGCACGACCCCCTCGAGGCGGTCCATCACGAAGAACGGTGTGCCGAGCACGTCGCCGGTCGGCTCCAGCCAGCGCACCTGCGGGACAGGTACGTCGGTCAGCTCGCCGACCAGCCGGATCGCGTCGTACTGCTCGGCCAGGGCGTACGCCGGGAACACCGGGAAGTCCTCGGGCGCGGGGGCGACCCGGGCGACGTAGCGGCCCGCGCGGGGCTCCCCCGCCTCGGTCCACTCGACGTCGAGCAGCATGGTCTCCGAGGACATGCCGTTGGCCTCGCTGCCGCTGAGCAGCGTCACCCGCGGATCCGCGGCGGGCGGCAGGAGGGTGGTCAGCCAGGCCGCGAGGCGGGCCGGCACGCCGTGGGCGTCCCGGCTCGAGCGCTGCAGGGTCATGTCGGCCGGGGGCGGCGCCTGGGTCACGAGACCCTCCTGGTTGTGAGACACGTCACGTGGCGCCAGCATCGATGGAACACGTTCTAGTTGTCAACGGTTCCTGTGTGCCGGCGCCGCCGCGGGTCACACGATGTCGGCCACCTGCACCCGCGCCTCGTCGGCCTCCTGGTCGGTGGCCATCAGCTGGCTGCGCCGCTCGGCCTCGACACGGCGCCGGTAGTGCTCGACCTCGCGTTCCACGGTCGCGGCGTCCCAGCCGAGCTCACCGGCCATCAGCACCGCGGCCGGGCGTGCGGCCTCGACACCGCGGTCGAAGGTCTCGATCGAGACCCGGGTGCGCCGGGTCAGCACGTCGTCGAGGTGGCGGGCGCCCTCGTGGGTCACCGCGTAGACGACCTCGGCGGCCAGGTGGTGCGGGGCCCCGACCAGCGGCTCCGCGAGCTCGGGGCGGGTGCCGACGAGATCGAGCACCTCGTCGATCAGGCCGCCGTAGCGGCCCAGCAGGTGGTCGATGCGCCCGACCTCGAGGCCGGCCGCGCGCGAGAGCGCCACCCGCTGGTTGGTCCGCGCCTCATATCCGGTCGCCCCCACCAGGGGCACCCGCTCGGTGATGCTGGCCGGCACCCGCTCCACCTCCCGCAGGGCGTGGTCGACGGCGTCCTTCGCCATCACGCGGTACGTCGTGAGCTTGCCGCCCGCGACCAGCACCAGGCCGGGCACCGGGGCGGCGACGGTGTGCTCGCGGGAGAGCTTGGTGGTCTCCCCCAGGTCGCCCTCGCGGACCACCGGCTTGAGCAGCGGGCGCAGGCCGGCGTACACCCCGACCACGTCCTCGTGGTCGAGCGGGTCCCTGAGCAGGGTGTTGACGTGGGCCAGCAGGTAGTCGATGTCGGCGCGGCTGGCCGCGGGGTGGGCGAGGTCGAGGTCCCAGGCGGTGTCGGTGGTGCCGATGATCCAGTACAGCCCCCACGGGATCACGAACAGCACCGACTTCTCGGTCTTGGTGATGAAGCCGCACTCCGAGCGGATCCGGTCGCGCGGCACCACCAGGTGCACGCCCTTGGAGGCGTCGACGTCGAGCCGGGCGTCGCCGCCGAGCAGCTCCTGCACCTCGTCGGTCCACACCCCTGCCGCGTTGATCACGGTGCGGGCGCGGATCTGGAGGTCGACGCCGTTCTCCAGGTCGCGCGCGGTCACCCCGACCACCCGCTCGCCCTCGCGCAGGAACCCGGTGACCTGGGTGCGGGTCGCCACGTGGGCGCCGTTGGCCGCCGCGGTGCGCGCCAGCGTCATCACCAGGCGCGCGTCGTCGACCTGGCAGTCGTAGTAGCGGATCGCCCCGTGCAGGTCCTCGGTGCGCAGGTCCGGGGCCATCCGCGCGACCTGCTTGCGGAACAGGTGCTTGTGTCTGGGCAGGCCCATGTCCTGGCGCCCGGACATCGCCATCGCGTCGTACAGCGCGACGCCGGCGCCGACGTAGGGGCGCTCCCAGGCGTGGTGCAGTGGGTAGAGGAACGCCACTGGTCGCACCAGGTGCGGGGCGAGCCGGGTGAGCAGCAGACCGCGCTCGGTGAGCGCCTCGCGGACCAGGGCGAAGTCGAGCATCTCCAGGTAGCGCAGCCCGCCGTGCACCAGCTTGCTGGACCGGCTGGAGGTGCCGGAGGCCAGGTCGCGCTGCTCGACCAGGCCGACGGACAGGCCGCGGGTCACCGCGTCGAGCGCGGCGCCGGCGCCGACCACGCCGCCGCCCACCACCAGCACGTCGAGCTCGGCGGCGCCCATCACCTCCAGCGCGGCCGTGCGGGAACCCGGGCTGAGGGCGATCGGGCGACTCATGGCCCCCAGTCTCCCCGCTCCCTGGTCACCCACCTCCGCCGAGTCGGCGCCAATGGTTGCGCGAGTCGGCGCGAATGGCGGGCCGAGTCGGCGCCAATGGTGATGCGAGAACCTGACGTCTCGACTCGACCGGTCAGAAGTCTCGACTCGACCTCAGAAGCGGAGGCGGGGGCCGAGGGCGGGGCGGTGGTCGGCGTGCATCGGGTGCGTGGCGCGGGTCGCGGCGACGAGGTCGCGCGACAGGGTCGCCACCGCGAGGCCGGGCTCGGTGCCGAGGCGCGCCAACGGGCGCCCCTCGGGGTCGTAGACCGCGGAGCCCCCGATGAACGATTCGCGCCCGCAGCCGCCGGTGAGCCCGGCGAAGACCACGAAGAACCCGTTGTCCAGGGCCCGGGCCGGGTAGTAGGTGTCGCGGCGGTGCTCCCCGCCGGGGAAGTACGCCGCGCTGTTGAGGTAGCCGAGCGCGCCGTCGTCGGCGGCCGCGCGGGCGTGCTCGGGGAAGCAGCCGTCGTAGCAGATCGACAGGCCCAGCTCCCACCCGTCGACGGTGAGCGAGGCGCCGTGGTCACCGGGCGTGAAGTGGTCGTTCTCGTAGCCGGAGAGGTGCTGCTTGTCGTACGCCGCGAGCGTGCGCCCGTCGGGGCGCACCACCACGCTGCTCAGCGTGCGTCGCGGCCCGCGCTGCAGGGCGGTGCCGAGCACCACCGTGGTGCCGGCTGCGGTGGCCGCGGCGCGCAGACCGTCGAGCAGGGGGCCGGCCAGGTCGTCCTCATCGGGCAGCGGCCCGGCGAACACCGCCTCGTCGTACCCGGTCAGGAACGCCTCGGGCAGCACCAGCAGGCGGGCACCGGCGGCACCGGCCTGCGCGGTGAGCCGGGCGGCAGTGGCGGCGTTGGCCGGGAGGTCACCGGCGACGGCGACCTCCTGGCCGGCCGCGACGATCACCCGAGGACGACCTCGACGCGCTGGAACTCCTTGAGCTCGGTGTAGCCGGTGGTGGCCATCGAGCGGCGCAGCGCACCGACCAGGTTCATCGTGCCGTCGGCGACCCGGGAGGGGCCGAACAGGATCTCCTCCATCGTGCCGACCGGCTCGAAGCCGACGCGCTGGCCGCGCGGCAGCTCGGCGTGGTGGGCCTCGGTGCCCCAGTGGAACCCGCGGCCGGGGGCGTCGGTGGCCCGGGCCAGCGGCGAGCCGACCATGACCGCGTCGGCGCCGCAGGCGATCGCCTTGGCGAGGTCGCCGGACGTGCCGATCGAGCCGTCGGCGATGACGTGGACGTAGCGCCCGCCCGACTCGTCGAGGTAGTCGCGGCGGGCCGCAGCGACGTCGGCGACCGCGGAGGCCATCGGGACAGCGATCCCGAGCACGGTACGCGTGGTGTGCGCGGCGCCGCCGCCGAAGCCGACGAGCACGCCCGCCGCGCCGGTGCGCATCAGGTGCAGGGCGGCCTGGTGGGTCGCGCAGCCGCCGACGATCACCGGGACGTCGAGCTCGTAGATGAACTCCTTGAGGTTCAGCGGCTCGGCCTGGCTGGAGACGTGCTCGGCGCTGACCGTGGTGCCGCGGATGACGAACATGTCGACGCCCGCGTCCACGACGGCCTTGGCGAACTCCTTGGTGCGCTGCGGCGAGAGCGAGCCCGCCACCGTGACGCCCGCATCGCGGACCTCACGCAGCCGGGCGGTGATCAGCTCGGCCTTGACCGGCTCCTGGTAGATCTCCTGCATGCGGCGCGTCGCGTCGGTGCCCTGGAGGCGCGAGACCTCCTCGAGCAGCGGCTCGGGGTCCTCGTAGCGGGTCCACAGGCCCTCGAGGTTGAGTACGCCGAGGCCGCCGTGGTGGCCGAATGCGATCGCGGTGGCCGGCGACATCACCGAGTCCATCGGGGCGCCCAGCACCGGGATCTCGAAGCGGTAGGCGTCGATCTGCCAGGCGACGCTCACCTCCTCGGGGTCACGGGTGCGGCGGGAGGGGACGATCGCGATGTCGTCGAAGGCGTAGGCGCGGCGACCGCGCTTGGCACGGCCGATCTCGATCTCGGTCACGGTGGATCCTGTCTGGCTCGAGGCTCGGAGGTGGTCAGCGGCCGGAGTAGTTGGGGGCCTCGACGGTCATCTGCACGCCGTGGGGGTGGCTCTCGGTGAGCGAGGCCTGGGTGATCCGCACGAAGCGACCCTTCTCCTGCAGCTCCGGGACCGTGCGGGCGCCGACGTAGAACATCGACTGGGTGAGGCCGCCGAGCAGCTGGTGGGCGACCGCCGAGAGCGGGCCGCGGTAGGCGACCTGGCCCTCGATGCCCTCGGGCACGATCTGGTCGTCGCTGGTCACCTCGGCCTGGAAGTAGCGGTCCTTGGAGTAGGACTTCTTGCCGCGGCTCGACATCGCGCCGAGCGAGCCCATGCCGCGGTAGGCCTTGAACTGCTTGCCGTTGACGAAGACCAGCTCGCCCGGGGACTCCTCGCACCCGGCGAGCAGCGAGCCGAGCATCACGGCGTCCGCCCCGGCCACGAGGGCCTTGGCGATCTCACCGGAGTACTTCATGCCGCCGTCCGCGATCACCGGTACGCCGGCGGGCTTGCAGGCCAGCGAGGCCTCGTAGACGGCGGTGATCTGCGGGACGCCGACGCCGGTGACGACGCGGGTGGTGCAGATCGAGCCCGGCCCGACGCCGACCTTGACGGCGTCCGCGCCGGCGTCGACGAAGGCCTGCGCGCCGTCGCGGGTCGCGACGTTGCCGCCGATGACCTGCACGTGGCGGGTGGCCGGGTCGTTCTTGAGGCGCTGGACCATCTCCAGCAGCAGCCGCACGTTGCCGTGCGCGGTGTCGGCGACCAGCACGTCGACGCCGGCCTCGACGAGGGTGGTGGCGCGCTCCCAGGCGTCGCCGAAGTAGCCGATCGCCGCGCCGACCATCAGCCGGCCCTGGGCGTCGTTGCTGGCCTTGGGGAACTGCTCGGACTTCACGAAGTCCTTGACCGTGATCAGCCCCGCGAGGCGGCCCTGGTCGTCGACGAGCGGGAGCCGCTCGCGCTTGTGCTGGCGCAGCAGCAGGGTGGCGTCGTCGCGGCTGATCCCGACCGGGCCGGTGATCAGCGGCATCGGGGTCATCACCTCGGCGACCTTGGTGCCTGCCCACTCCGCGACCGGGGTGAAGCGCAGGTCGCGGTTGGTGATGATGCCGAGCAGGCGCTGGTCGGCGTCCACGACCGGGAAGCCGGAGACGCGGTACTCCCCCGCGAGCTGGTCGAGCTGCTCGAGGGTGGCGTCGGGGCCGATCGTGATCGGGTTGGTGATGATGCCGGTCTGGGTGCGCTTGACCAGGTCGACCTGGTAGGCCTGGTCCTGGATCGAGAGGTTGCGGTGCAGCACGCCCAGCCCGCCCTGGCGGGCCATCGCGATCGCCATGCGCGACTCGGTGACGGTGTCCATGGCCGCGCTCACCAGTGGGACCTTCAAGGAGATCTCGCGGGTCAGCCGCGTGGTCGTGTCGATGTCCGAGGGCGCCAGGTCGGAGTGACCCGGCAGCAGCAGGACGTCGTCGTAGGTCAGGCCGAGGTTCGCGAACTTGTCGGGGAGCTCCACCAGGCCAGTCTAGGACGCACGCTCCACGATCACCTGAGCGGCGTGAGGTCGCGGACGGGCACCCGCACCGTGAGCACGTCGGCGGTCATCCGGATCCGTCCCCGCAGCCCGGCGGCGAGCACCATCGGCAGCACCGCCCGGTTGTCGGAGCGGGTCGAGAACACGATCGCCGCGGCCCCCTGGGCGCGGGCGAGCCGGGCGGACTCCACCAGCAGCCGGGTGCCGATCCCGCAGCGCTGCCAGGCCGGGTCGACGCGCAGCGACACCGGACGCGCGTCGGGCTGCCCCGGCGACGCCGGCCCGAGGGTCGCAAGCCCCACCACCAGCCCGTCGCGGACCGCCGAGACCGCGTCGGCCTGCACGACGTACCGCGGACCGCGGCCGCCGCCGAGCCGGCGGGCCGGGAGGCCGGTCCGGTCCCCCGGCGCGTGGGTGTGCTGGAGCACGTCGCTGACCAGGTCCGCCATCGAGGCGGCCCGGGCGTGCTCGGTGGCGGTGAACGGCGCGGTACGGCGCAGCTGCACCTGGACCCCGCCCACCGACACCTCCAGCAGGTCCTGGTGCCGCGCGTCGGCGCTGTCGGCGTCGGCCCCGGTGTCGGGCTCGGCGTCGAAGAGCCGGGCCACCACCTCGGGGAACGACGCCGGCTCGGCCAGCACCGTCCGCGCGGCCTGGACATAGCGCGTCGGCTGGTCCACCAGCGCGGCCTCCCCGCACGCCGCGCAGCTCAGCATCGTGCCGCCGGCCCCCTCGAGCAGCCCGGCGACGCGGGCCGGGCCCCAGCCCTGCGGCGTGCGCAGCACCAGCTCGTCGGTGACGCTGCCGAGGTCGGGGAAGATCTGGAGGCTGAGGATGTTCACCTCGGCGTCCCCGCAGGCGCGGGCGAGCGCGGCCAGCGCTCCGGGGCGGTCGGGCAGGCGGGTCCGCACTCTCCACAGCATGACGCCAGCCTCGCCCGGGCGGGTTGCGCGACGGGGTCGTGGAGGTTTCGCGCGGGCAACGGCGTGCGGGGCCGGACCTGCGCATGCGCCCCGGACCTGCGAAGGTGTGCGTCGTGACCCAGCGGCTCCCCCAGACCGGCCCCGGGGCCCGACCGGACCTCATCCACCGGGCGGCGGGGACCATCACCCGCGCGGTCGAGTCGCGCTGGACGATCCCGCTGGCGGCGTTCGCGGCGTTCGCCCTGCGGCTGTCCGGGCTGACCCGTCCGATCCGCCCCGACGAAGCCGGCTTCACCCTGGTCGCGCGCAGCTGGTCCCCGCAGCCCGACAGCGTCTACGGCCACTACTTCGTGGACCGCCCGCCGCTGCTGATCTCGGTGTTCAAGCTCTCCGACGCCATCGGTGGCCCCACGTTCATCCGGGTCCTCGGTGCGCTCGCCTGCGCGGCCCTGGTGCTGCTGGCCGCGCGCACGGCCCAGGTGATCGCCGGCGACACCCCCGCCCGCTGGACCGCGATCTGCGTCGCCGCGCTCACCTCGAGCACGCTGATCAACCTGGTAGCGGTCAAGGGCGAGCTGCTCGGCCTGCCGTTCATCATGGCCGCCTGCCTGCTCGCGATCAGCGCGCTGCGCGGAGGCTCGGTGCCGCTGGCCGTCCTGGCCGGGCTCAGCGCCTCGGTCGCGGTGGGCTTCAAGCAGAACCTGCTCGGCGGCCTGGTCTTCGCCGGCACCCTGCTGCTGGTCGCGCTGATCACCCGCCGCGTCGACGGGCGGACGTTCCTGCGCCTCGCCGCAGCCGGTCTCGCCGGGGCGGCCGTGCCGGTCGCGGCCATGCTCGCCTGGGCGGCCGCGGCCGGCGTACGACCCGGCACGCTGTGGTACGCGATCTACGGCTTCCGCGCCGACGCCTCCGCCGTGCTCGCCTCGCACAGCTCGAAGGCCGCCGACGAGCGCGCGGTCAACCTCGTGCTGATCGCGCTGTGCGCCGGGCTGCTGATGGTGCTGGGCGGCTTCGTGGTCCACCTGCGCGGTGAGCTGCGTGACGACGCCCCGCTGGCGGCTGCGACCGCCGCGATGCTCGCCTACGACGCGTTCGGGATGGTGCTGGGCGGCAGCTTCTGGCCCGACTACCTCTTCGCGCTGGTGCCGTCCGCGGCGCTGGCCGCGGCCCTGCTGTCGCGGCACCGCTCACGGCGCGGGCAGGCGATGCGGGGCATGATCGTGCTCGCGGCGCTGTCGTGCGTGGTCTCGGTGAGCGTGTGGGCCGTCTACAACCTCACCGGCCACCAGGAGACCGACGAGGCGCGGGTCGGCACCGCGGTTCGCGACGTGGCCGAGCCGGGCGACACCCTCACCGTCTTCGGCGGCCGCGCCGACCTGCAGATGAGCAGCGAGCTCGACTCGCCGTACGAGCAGCTGTGGAGCCTGCCGATGCGGACCCTGGATCCCGACCTCGCCGACCTGCGGGCGCTCGTCAGCGGCCCCGACGCCCCCACCTGGCTGATCGAGTGGTTCCCGTTCACCGCCTGGAACCAGGAGGCCGGCGAGCTCCTGCGCCGAGACGTCGAGGAGCGCTACGTCCCCGAGGAGACGCGGTGCGGGGAGGGCGACGCGACGATCTGGCGGCTGCGCGACGTCGAACGCCCGCCGGTGCGCCCGGACTGCTAGCCCCGGTACGCCGACGGCGCCGGCCCCCTCGCGGGGACCGGCGCCGTCGTGCGTCGAGCAGGAGCGGTCGGCTCAGTGGCCGTGACCGTGTCCGTGACCGGTGGCCGCGGACTCCTCCTCCTCAGCAGGCTTCTCGACGATCAGCGTCTCGGTCGTCAGCAGCATCGCGGCGATCGAGGTCGCGTTGACCAGCGCCGAGCGGGTGACCTTGACCGGGTCGAGGACGCCCTGGGCGACCAGGTCGCCGTACTCGCCGGTGGCGGCGTTGAACCCGAAGGTGAAGCCGTTGGTCTCGAAGCCCTCGCGGACCTTGGTGGTCACGACGTAGCCGTTCTCACCGCCGTTCTCGGCGATCCAGCGCAGCGGCTCGACCGCGGAGTTGCGGACGACGCGCACGCCGACCGCCTCGTCGCCGGTGAAGCCGAGGTTGTCGTCGAGGACGGAGACCGCGTGGATGAGGGCCGAGCCGCCACCGGCGACGATGCCCTCCTCGATCGCGGCGCGCGTCGCGGAGACGGCGTCCTCGATGCGGTGCTTCTTCTCCTTCAGCTCCACCTCGGTGGCGGCGCCGACCTTGATCACGCACACGCCGCCGGCGAGCTTGGCGAGACGCTCCTGGAGCTTCTCACGGTCCCAGTCGGAGTCCGTGGCCTCGATCTCGGCCTTGATCTGGGCGACCCGGCCCTCGACGGCGGCGGACTCGCCGGCGCCCTCGACGATCGTGGTGTCGTCCTTAGTGATGACCACGCGACGCGCCTGGCCGAGGACCTCGAGGCCGACCTGGTCGAGCTTGAGGCCGATCTCCGGGGCGACGACCTGACCGCCGGTCAGGACAGCGATGTCCTCGAGCATGGCCTTGCGGCGGTCACCGAAGGCGGGGGCCTTGACCGCGACGGCGTTGAAGATGCCGCGGATCTTGTTGACCACCAGGGTCGACAGCGCCTCGCCGTCGACGTCCTCGGCGATGATGAACAGCGGCTTGCCGGCCTGGATGACCTTCTCCAGCAGCGGCAGCAGGTCGGTGATCGCCGAGATCTTGCCCTGGTGCAGAAGGATGTAGGGGTCGTCGAGGACGGCCTCCATGCGCTCCTGGTCGGTCACGAAGTACGCCGAGATGTAGCCCTTGTCGAACTGCATGCCCTCGGTGAACTCGAGCTCGGTGCCCATGGTGTTGGACTCCTCGACGGTGATGACACCGTCCTTGCCGACCTTGTCGAAGGCCTCGGCGAGCAGCGAGCCGATGTGGGCGTCGCGGCTGGAGATCGTGGCGACCGAGGCCATGTCCTCCTTGGAGTCGACGTCGCGCGCGGCCTCGAGCAGGGCGTCGCTGACGGCCGCCGCGGCGGCGTCCATGCCGCGCTTGATGCCCATCGGGTTCGCGCCGGCCGCGACGGCGCGCAGGCCCTCGTGGACCATCGCCTGGGCGAGCACGGTGGCGGTGGTGGTGCCGTCACCAGCGATGTCGTTGGTCTTGGTGGCCACCTCCTTGGCGAGCTGGGCACCGAGGTTCTCGAACGGGTCGTCCAGCTCGATCTCACGAGCGACGGAGACGCCGTCGTTCGTAATGGTCGGGGCGCCCCACTTCTTGTCCAGGACGACGTAGCGGCCCTTGGGGCCGAGGGTCACCTTGACGGCGTTGGCGAGCGCGTCGACGCCGCGCTCGAGCGAGCGACGGGCGTGCTCGTCGAACTCCAGGATCTTGGGCATTGCTCTCCTCAGGAAAGGCGGAAAGAACGAAGGTCCGGCACGTCGGCCGGCCCGGACGAGCCGGCCGGGACGTGCCGGACCATCGGGAAAATCAGGAAACGATCGCGAGCACGTCGCGGGCGGAGAGGATCAGGAACTCCTGGCCGGAGTACTTGACCTCGGTGCCGCCGTACTTGCTGTAGATGACCTTGTCACCCACGGCGATGTCCATGGGGATGCGCTCGTCGCCGTCCTCGTTGAAGCGGCCGGGACCGATGGCCACGACCTCGCCCTCCTGGGGCTTCTCCTTGGCGGTGTCCGGGATGACCAGGCCCGAGGCCGTGGTCTGCTCCGCTTCGAGCGGCTTGACGACGATCCGGTCCTCGAGGGGCTTGATGCTGACCGACACGATGTCGACCTCCACTTTCTGGCGCTTCGTAGCGATGTGTGATGCACGTGGGGTGCCTGTGGACGCGGTACGCCGTCGCGGGTGTCGCACCGGTCTTGTCAGGCGCTGGCACACTCCGAAGGAGAGTGCCAGTCAGAAAACTAGCACTCTCCTCGACTGAGTGCCAGAGCACCCTCGCCGGTCCGCCCGATGCTGGCGTCCACGCCGGGTGCGCGGTGCCCGGCGGCGACCTGGCAGGATCGCCGCGTGGACCTCGACGCCTTCCGCTGGCTGCTCACCGACGAGGGGCAGCGGCTGCTGGCCCGTGCGGAGGAGCTCGCCGACCTGGACCCGCTGCAGGCCCAGACCCCGCTGCGCCGCGTCGCCTCCGCCGAGCACGCCGCCGCGGCCCTCACCCAGGCGATCCTGCGCCGCCGCGCGGTCGCGAAGTTCGGCGGCGACGCCGCCCGCATGTACTTCACCCCGGACGGCCTCGAGCAGGCCACTCGTGCCCCCGTCGCGGCGCACCGGGCCGCGCGGCTCACGGCGTTCGGCGCCGGCACCGTGATCGACCTCGGCTGCGGGATCGGGGGCGACCTGCTCGCCTCCGCGCGCGCCGGGATGACCGCGGCCGGGGTCGACCTGGACCCGCTGCGCGTCGAGGTGGCCCGCGCCAACCTCGCCGCCCTCGGCCTGGAGGGCGCGGCGATGGTCGCCGACGCGA
This sequence comes from Nocardioides sp. dk884, assembly GCF_009557055.1. Lineage (NCBI taxonomy): Bacteria > Bacillati > Actinomycetota > Actinomycetes > Propionibacteriales > Nocardioidaceae > Nocardioides > Nocardioides sp. dk884. The sequence continues at coordinate 3,522,105 of NZ_CP045649.1, forward strand.
CCACGCTCGACACCACCCCGTTCGACGTGGCGTACGCCGACCCGGCGCGCCGCAGCGCCCGCGGCCGCTCCTTCGACGTCGACGACTGGACCCCGCCGTGGTCCTTCGTCGAGCGGCTGCTGGCCCGCGACTCCTGCGTGAAGGTGGCCCCGGGCATCCCGCACGCCCTGGTGCCGGTCGGCGTCGAGGCCGAGTGGGTGAGCGACCACGGCGAGGTCAAGGAGGCCGCGCTGTGGTCGGGCCGGCTGGCGACCGTGGCCCGCCGCGCGACAGTGATCGCCGACCACGGCCTGGCCACGCTGACCGACGAGGAGGACCCGGGACCCGCCGCGGTCGGCGTGGGCCCGGTGCAGCGCTACCTGCACGAGCCGGACGGGGCGGTCGTGCGCGCCGGGCTGGTGACGGCGGTCGCCGGGCTGGTCGGCGGCACCCTGCTCGACGAGCACATCGCCTACGTGACCTCACCGCAGGCCTCCCCGACGCCGTACGCCCGGTCCTACGAGGTGCTCGAGGAGCTGCCCTACCGCGAGAAGCCGCTGCGCGCCGCGCTGCGGGCGCGCGGCATCGGCACCCTGACCATCAAGAAGCGCGGCGTGGACGTCGTGCCCGAGCAGCTGCGCAAGCGGCTGGCCCTGGACGGCGACACGCCGGCGACCCTGGTGATGACGAGGGTCGCCGGCGCGGGCACGGCACTGCTGGTGCGTCCGCTCTGAGCGGACCCACCGGCGGGGCTCAGACGGTCGCGGCCACCGGCGGCTGCTCCGCGGCGCGGGTGCGGCGGGCGTGGACGAGGCCGAGCCCGGCGAGCACGAAGAGCACCGCGGCACCGACGAAGGCCGCGATCGCGGCGTAGCCGGCGATGGTGCCGATCGTGGCGAAGGCGTAGCCGTAGAGCAGCAGGCCCCGCAGGGTGTTGCCCATGAACAGGCTCTCGCGCAGCCCGGCCATCGCCTGGCCGGCCTCGGAGGCCTTCTCCTCCTCGCTCATCGCGAGGTACTCCCCGCTGACCGCCTCATAGCTGCGCCCGTCGCTGGAGGCGTTCATGTGGGCGAGGATGTAGTGGTCGGCGAAGGCCTTGGCCTTCGGACCGCTGTCCAGCCGGCTCCCGGCGTACTCCTCGAGCGCCTCGCGGTCCTCCTCGGCGAGGCTCTCCAGCGCGCCCCCCTCGGGCATGGTGATGTCCTGCATCGTCAGCTGTTGCTCGACCTGGTCGTCGATGAAGACGTTCGCCCAGGTGAGCAGCCCGCCGGCCGCCAGGAGTACGACCGCGAGTGCGAGTCCGGTCCAGGAGATGAGCTTGTCGAGCACGGTGCGCATGGGCGCTCCTTCATGTAGCTGTCCGGGGCGAGGGCCCCGCCCCCCGTCCGCGGCACGCTACAAAGGTCGCGACCGTCCCGCGAGGACCCCGCCGGGACCCCGGGCGTGTCCCGGGGGTCCGGCGGGTCCTCACCCGGCTGGGTGATGCGGATCAGGAGCCGAGCGCGGCCTTCTCGGCGCCGATCGTGGTGTCGTCGCCGTGGCCCGTGTGCACGACCGTCTCGTCCGGCAGCGCGAAGAGCCGCTCGCGGATCGAGGCGACGATGACGTCGGCGTCGGAGAACGAGCGCCCGGTCGCGCCGGGGCCGCCCTGGAACAGGGTGTCGCCGGTGAACACGGCGCCCAGCTCCTCGGAGTAGAGGCAGACCGCGCCGGGCGCGTGGCCAGGCGTGTGCAGCACCCGCAGCGTGGTGCCGCCGACCTCGATGGTCGTGCCGTCGGCGAGGTCGAGGTCCCACAGGTGGGCGTCGACGTCGTCGGGGCCGCCGTGGGTGAGCTCCCAGACCGGCCGGTCGTCGGGGTGCAGCATGATCGGCGCGCCGACCCGCTCGCGCAGCGCGGGCGCCACCCGGACGTGGTCGTCGTGGGCGTGGGTGCACACGATCGCCTTGACGGTGCGGTCCCCGACCACGGCGAGGATGTCCTCGACCGAGTGCGGGGCGTCGATGACCACGCACTCGCGGTCGTCGCCGATCACCCAGATGTTGTTGTCGACCTCGAAGGTCTGCCCGTCGAGGCTGAAGGTGCCGCTGGAGACGGCGTGGTCGACGCGGGCGCTCACGGGAGGACCACCACGCTGCGCAGCACCTCGCCGTGGTGCATCTTCTCGAAGGCGGCCTCGATGTCGGTGATGGCGATCTCCTCGGTCACGAACGCGTCGAGGTCGAGGCGGCCCTGGCGGTAGAGGTCGACCAGCATCGGGAAGTCGCGCGAGGGCAGGCAGTCGCCGTACCAGCTGGACTTGAGCGCGCCGCCGCGGCCGAAGACGTCGATCAGCGGAAGCTCGGGGACCTGCATGTCGGGCGTCGGGACGCCGACCAGGACGACGGTGCCGGCGAGGTCGCGGGCGTAGAAGGCCTGCTTCCAGGTCTCGGGGCGGCCCACGGCCTCGATCACCACGTCGGCACCCTCCGCGCCCTCGTAGGTCTCGGCGCAGATGCGCTTGATCTCCTCGACCGGGTCGACCTGGGAGGAGTCCACGGTGTGGGTGGCGCCCAGCTCGCGGGCCTTCTCGAGCTTGGCGGCGTCGATGTCGACGGCGATGATCGGGCTCGCGCCGGCGAGCGCGGAGCCGGCGATCGCGGCCACGCCGACGCCGCCGCAGCCGATGACCGCCACCGACTTGCCGCGGGTCACCGCGCCGGTGTTGATCGCGGCGCCGATGCCGGCCATCACGCCGCAGCCGAGCAGGCCGACGGCCGCGGGGCGCGCGTCCTCGTCGACCTTGGTGCACTGACCGGCCGCGACCAGGGTCTTCTCGGCGAAGGCGCCGATGCCGAGCGCCGGGCTCAGCTCGGTCCCGTCCTCCAGCGTCATCTTCTGGGTGGCGTTGTGGGTGTTGAAGCAGTAGTGCAGGTCGCCACGCTTGCAGGCCCGGCACTCCCCGCACACGGCGCGCCAGTTGAGCACCACGAAGTCACCCGGGGCGACCTCGGTGACGTCGGGGCCGACGGCCTCCACGATGCCGGCCGCCTCGTGGCCCAGCAGGAACGGGAACTCGTCGTTGATCCCGCCCTCGCGGTAGTGCAGGTCGGTGTGGCAGACCCCGCAGGCCTGCACCTTCACGACGGCCTCGCCCGGGCCCGGGTCGGGGACGTTGATGGTGACCACCTCGACGGGGGCCCCCTTGGCCAGAGCGACGACGGCCTTCACCTGCTGCATGCGTTTCCTCCTGCTTGACGGGTCTGGACCAACCGTACGGAACGCCACCGACGCCCCGGCAGGCGCTGCAACCATTTCGACACCGACTGCGTCTGGGGGGAGAACGGGAAGGGGAGGACATGCGCGTGATGCAACGAGGCTCGCCCGACGCCGACGCCGACGCCGGGGCCGCGGACCCCGGCCCCGGGACGCGGCACGCGGAGTTCACCCAGTACCTCGCCGCGCGCCAGCAGGCGCTGCTGCGCACGACGTACCTGCTCACCGGCGACCCCGACCAGGCCGAGGACGTGCTGCAGAACGCGCTGGCCAAGCTCTACCTGTCCTGGGACCGGGTCCGCGACCGGGGCGCCCTCGACGCCTACGTGCGCCGGATCATCGTCAACGAGAACAACTCGCTGTGGCGCCGCGGCTGGAAGCGGCGCGAGCACCCGGCCGAGAGGGTGCCCGACGGTGCCCGGCTCGACGAGTACGACGACGGCAGCGGCGCGGCCCTGTGGGCGGTCGTCCAGACCCTGCCGCACCGGGCCCGCGCGGTGGTCGTGCTGCGCTACTACGAACAGCTCACGGAGGCGGAGACCGCCGACGTGCTCGGCATCTCGGTCGGGACCGTGAAGTCCCAGACCAGCCGTGCCCTCGCCGCCCTGCGCGAGCGCACACCCCACGAGCTCGACCCCCGGGCCGGCGAGGAGGAGCGATGAACGACGAGCAGCTGCTCGCAGAGCTCGGCGCCGAGCTCGAGCGGCGCGCCGACCGGCTGCCTCCCGGCCGGCTCACGCTGGCCGACGTGCAGGTCCGCGCGGGCGCCGTACGCCGGCGGCGTCGCGCCGCCGGTGCGCTGGCGGTGGCGGCCGTGGCCGCGGCGGTCCTGGTGCCGCTCGGGCTGACCGGGCAGGGCGGCGACCGGGCGGTCGACCCGGCGACCTCGCCCCGCACCGGCGACGCGGTGCTCGCGGGCGACACGCTGCGCCACCCCGACGGCACCACCGTCACGCTCCCCCTGGACGCCTCGCAGGTGAGCGAGGTCGGGGTGCTCACCGACGGGCGCGTCGTGGTCATGGGGACGGGGGCGCGGGTGGTGACCGTGGTCGAGCCGGACGGCACGGTGCAGGCGGAGTACCCCGTCGCCCTCAACGACCTCACGATGGGCCAGGGCGACGACACCGTGGCGTGGGTCGACGACGAGGGGACGCCGCAGGTGCTGGAGGCCGGGCAGGAGCGTCCGGTCGCGTTCGTCGCGGTCGGCTTCACCTCGGTCCCGGGCGGCGTCGCGGGCACGAGGGTCGACGCGGTGCTGGGCACGGGGTGCGCCGACGGGGGGTGCGAGGTGCTCGCCGGCCCCGACGACCGCAGCGTGACCAACACCCGCCTCGCGCTGGAGCGTCCCTCGCTCGTGGGCGGCGGCCATCCGATGGAGGTCACCGACGTGAGCCCGGACGGGCGTCTGTGGGCCGGCGTGCTCGAGCCGGGCCCGGGCGAGCAGTTCGGGTGTGCCGTGCTCTACGACCCCGCCGCGGACCGGGTCACCGCGCGCAGCTGCGACACCTCCGACCTCCGGTTCTCCCCCGACGGCGCCCACGTGCTGGGCTGGCGGGGAGACAACGACATGGTCGGCGAGGCCACCGCATTCGACCTCGATCTGCGCGAGGTCCGCTCGGTGACCCCGGCGCCGCGACAGGCGCTGGACCAGGTCGGGTGGGCCGACGACGGGGGGCTGCTCGTGGTCCGCGCGTCCTACGACGGGCAGGACTGGACCCTGTCCCGGCTGCCGCTGGAGAGGCCGGCCGAGGAGGAGCTCCTCGCGGGTCCGGTCGCCGGACCGCTCCCGGAGGCGGGCACGGCGTACCTGCTCTCGGAGTAGGCGCCGGGCTCAGCCCGCGAGGACCTCGGTGACCGGGAGGCTGGAGTCGGCGGGCAGGTCGAGGGAGGACGGGGTGCGGCCGCGGGCGACCATCTCCGCGCCGAGGGCGGCCACCATCGCGCCGTTGTCGGTGCACAGCCCCGGGCGCGGGACGCGCACCCGGATGCCGAGCCGCTCGGCACGTTCCTCGGCGAGCGCGCGCAGCCGGGAGTTGGCCGCGACACCGCCGCCGATCAGCAGGTCCTCGATGCCCTCGCTGGAGGCGGCGTCCAGGGCCTTGCGGACCAGCACGTCGCACACCGCCTCCTGGAAGCTGGCGGCCACGTCGGCGACCGGCACCGGCTCCCCGGAGCGCTCGCGGGCCTCGACCCAGCGGGCCACGGCCGTCTTGAGCCCGGAGAAGGAGAAGTCGAAGCGGTGCCGCTCCAGGTCGCGGCGCGCGGTGAGCCCGCGCGGGAAGTCGATGACGACCTGACCGCCCTCGCGGGCGACCCGGTCGATGTGCGGGCCGCCGGGGAACGGCAGCCCGAGACGGCGCGCGACCTTGTCGAAGGCCTCCCCCGCCGCGTCGTCGATCGTCTGGCCCATCGGCTGCACGCCGCGGGTGACGTCCTCGACGCGCAGCAGGCTGGAGTGCCCGCCGCTGACCAGCATCGCGATGCACGGCTCGGGCAGCGGGCCGTGCTCGAGCTGGTCCACGGCGACGTGGGAGGCGAGGTGGTTGACGCCGTACAGCGGCTTGCCGAGGCCGAGCGCGAGCGCCTTGGCCGAGGCGACGCCCACGAGCAGCGCCCCGGCGAGGCCGGGCCCGTTGGTCACCGCGATCGCGTCGACGTCGGTGAGGCGGATCCCGGCGGTCTCGCAGGCCCGCTCGATGGTCGGCACCATCGCCTCGAGGTGGGCGCGGCTGGCGACCTCGGGCACGACGCCGCCGAAGCGGGCGTGCTCCTCGACGCTGCTCGCGACCGCGTCGGCGAGCAGGGTGTGCCCGCGCACGATGCCGACGCCGGTCTCGTCGCAGGAGGTCTCGATGCCGAGGACGAGCGGTTCGCTGGTGGTGCTCACGGGACCATTGTCCCCGTGAGCTCCCGCGCGAGCACGATCGCGGTGGTGCCGTCGCGGTAGTAGGACCGTCGGCGCGCGAGCTCGGTGAAGCCGTGGGCGCGGTAGAAGGCCAGCGCACCGGCGTTGTCCTCGCGCACCTCCAGCACCACCCGCTCGACACCGGCCCGCTCGGCGGTGCGCAGCACCTCGGCGAGCAGGGCGGTGGCCAGGCCGGTACGCCGATGGGTGGCGGCGACCGAGATGCGCTGGAGCTCGGTCACGTCGACGACCGCCGCGACCGCGTGGCCGACGACGACGCCGGCCTCGTCCTCGGCGACCCACACGTGCAGCGAGGCGTGCTGGTCGGTGATCGCCTGCTCGATCAGACCCGGCGACCAGGCATCGACGCCGAGGTTGTCGACCTCGAGGTCGGCCACGGCGTCGAGGTCGGCGAGGGTCGCCTCGCGGATCACGAGACCTGCTTGCGCGCGCCCGGCGTCTCGGCGTCGGGGCGGCGCAGGTAGAGCGGCTCGGGGTCGAGCAGATCGGCGAGCTCCTCGGCCACCGCACGGGCCAGCCAGCCGGCGCTGGGGCGCTGCGGACCGCCGGCGTGCGGGAACGCCTCGGGGTAGAGCGCGCCGCCCTCGCCGACGACCGGGAGGTCGCTGGCGACCGCTGCCGGCTTCGCCACGACGGGGCCCTCGATGCGGGTGCCGTCGGCGTCGTAGGAGGCCAGGTAGACCTCCTTGCGACGCGCGTCGGTCGCCACCAGGAACGGCGTGCCGAGCGTCGGGGCGGCCTCGAGGGCCAGCACGTCGAGGGAGCACATGCCGTACACGGGGATCTCGAGGACCATGGCCAGGGTGCGGGCGGTCACCAGCCCGACGCGCAGGCCGGTGAACGGGCCGGGGCCGACACCCACCGCGAGAGCGGTGAGGTCGTGACGGGTGATGCCTGCGCGCTCCAGGCCGGCGGCGATCAGCGGCGCGAGCTGCTCGCCGTGCTTCATCGGTCGTTCGGAGGTCAGCTCCACGACCACGTCGGCGCCGTCGTGCAGGGCGAGGCTCACCTGGGGGGTCGCGGTGTCGAAGGCCAGCAGCACGACCCGAGGCTAACGCGGCCCCTCCCCCGCCGACCGCGCACCCACCCCCTCCCCCGAGTCGGCGGGTGTGGTTGCCCGAGGACCGGGCCGCTCAGCCCAGCCCGCGGAACGACAGCGCGTGCCAGCGGGGGCCGACCGGGGTGATCTCCACCCGGCGCGGGTCGAGCTCGTCGTCGGGGTCGGTGGCCGTGCTGCGCACGATCCGGATCTCCAGGCGCGACTCGGTGAGCCCCTCGGCGAGCCCCTCGCCCCACTCCACGACCGTGACCGCGTGGTCGAGGTCGGTGTCGAGGTCGAGATCGTCGAGCTCCTCGATGCCGCCGAGGCGGTAGGCGTCGACGTGCACGAGGTCCGGGCCCTCGACCAGCGACGGGTGCACCCGCGCGATCACGAACGTCGGCGAGGTGACGTCGCCGCGCACGTGCAGGCCGGCACCGATGCCCTGGGTGAGGGTGGTCTTGCCGGCGCCGAGCTCACCGGAGAGCACGATCAGGTCGCCGGGCTGCAGCTGGCCGGCCAGCGAGCGCCCGAGCGCCTGCATCGCGTCGGCGTCGAGGACGTCGAAGACGCAGGTGCGCAGCGGGCGGCGCATCTCCACCAGCGGCGAGCGCCGCGTGATCTCGCGGAACCCCTGGCGCTCCCAGAAGCGCAGCGTGCGCGGCAGCTCCTCGCGGGCGACGACCGTCGCGTCGTCGTACCCCTCGGCGGCATCGACCACGGCGTCGATGAGCTTGCGGGCGATGCCGTGCCCCTGCGCGTCAGGGTGTACGCCGAAGCGCCGCAGGTACATCGTGCTGCCCACCGGGTCCAGCACGAGCGCGCCGACCGGGCGACCGTCGAGGCGCGCGAGCAGCCCGCCGTAGCGGCCGAGCATCGCGGCCATCGACTCCTCGGTCTCGGCGAGCGCGTCCGCGGGCGGGTCGAGCGGCGGCCGGGCGGCGAACGCCGCCCGGACCACCGCGAGCACCTCGGCGGCGGCCTCCGGGCCGACCCGCTGGACCTCGACGCTCATCGCGTCCCTTCCTGCTCCAGGACGTCCTCGATGAGGCGGTCCAGCTCGGTGTTGATCTCGTCGTGCCGCTCGAGGATCACCATGTGCCCGGCGCCGTCGAGCTCGACGAGACGGGAGTTGCGGATGCGCGAGTGCAGCTTGCGGCTGTGCCCGATCGAGGTGACCCGGTCGGCGGTGCCGCACATGACCAGCGACGGTACGTCGGAGAGCACGTCGACGGCGTGGAACTTGTCCAGTGCCCCGAAGCTCGGGAAGAACCCGGCGACCACCTCGAACGGCGTGTCCGACAGCATCCGGTCGACGAACTCGACGTAGGAGGCCGGCACCTCGTCGCCGAAGGCGAAGAGGTCGGTCGCGACGGTCGCGAGGGAGCGGCCCGCACGGCGCAGGCCGTCGACGGTGCCGGCGCGGCGCGCCAGGGTGGCCACGGTCCCCCGCGCCAGCGGTAGCCCGATCTTGGCCGGGACGACCGGCAGCAGCAGCCGCCCGACGTCCAGACCCCCGGCGGTGGTGGAGATGAGGGCGGCGCCGGCGACCCGGTCGTGGAAGAGCTGCGGGTGCTGCTCGGCGAACGCGACCACGCTCATGCCGCCCATCGAGTGCCCGACCAGGAGCACCGGCCCCTCGGGCACGACCTCCTCGAGCACCCGGCGCAGGTCCTCGCCGAGGTGGTCGATGGTGGCGTTCTCACGCGAGGAGCGCCCGGAGCGTCCGTGGGAGCGCTGGTCGTAGAGGACCGTGCGCACCCTCCCGCGCAGCGCGGCGCGCTGGAAGTGCCAGCAGTCCAGGGTGAGCGCGTAGCCGTGCACGAGCACCACCGTGAGCGGCGGGGCGTCCGGGCCGGGCTCGTCGATCTCGACGTGCAGCGGCACCCCGTCGTCGGCGACGACTGTCAGCGGGTCCGAGCGCAGGGTGCCGAACTCGATCTCCTCGCCCGCGCGCCCGTCCAGGCGCTTGCGCTGCCGCGCCACGCCGTACGCCGCCCCGGCGAGCGCCAGGCTGGCCGCGCCGGCACCGGCGCCGAGGATCCGCGTCCTCAGGCCCACCGGCTCTCCTCGGTGTCGACGTGCCGACGGGTCAGGCGCCCACCGATCCGCGTCACGACCTCATAGCTGATGGTGTCGGCCGCCACGGCCCAGTCCTGCGCGGTCGGGGCGCCGTCCAGGCCGGGCCCGAACAGCACGACCTCCGCGCCCGGCTCGGGGCGGTCGCCCTCGAGGTCGACCACGAACTGGTCCATGCAGATGCGTCCGCGCACGGGTCGGCGCCGACCCTCGATCCACACCTCGGCGCGGTTGCTGGCGTGGCGCGGCACGCCGTCGCCGTACCCGCCGGGCACCAGCCCGAGGGTGGTGGCGGCCGGGGCGATCCAGGTGCGGCCGTAGGAGACCGCGTCGCCCGCGGCGACATCCTTGACCAGCAGCAGGCTGGCGCGCACGGTCATCGCGGGCACCAGTCCCAGGTCGGGCAGGTGGCCGGGCGCGGGGTCCAGGCCGTAGGTGGCCAGCCCGCAGCGGACCAGGTCGAAGCGCGAGGAGGGCCGCAGCACCGCTGCGGCGGAGTTCGCGATGTGGCGCACCTCGGGGCGCAGACCCGCCTGCTCGGCGACCTCGACCGCCCAGCACAGCACGTCCTCCTGGGCGCCGTTGGCGGGGTCGTCGGGCTCGTCGCTGGAGGAGAAGTGCGACCAGATCCCGGTGACGCGCCACAGCCCCTCGTCCTCGCCGCGGCGGGCCCGCTCGACGACGCCCGGCCAGTCGGCGCGGGTGGCGCCGCCACGGGACAGGCCGGTGTCGATCTTGAGCTGCACGCGCGCGGGGCGACCGGCCGCGGCCACGCCCGCGGCGATCTCCTCGAGCTGGTCGACGGAGTACGCCGTGACGTCGACGTCGGCCCCGATCACGGGCGCGTAGTTCTCCCCCGGCGCGGCCAGCCAGCACAGCACCCGGCCGACGTCGCCGGACTCGCGCAGGGCGAGCGCCTCGTCGAGGGTGGCCACGCCGAGCCAGTCGGCGCCGGCCTCGCGAGCCGCGCGGGCGACCTCGACCATGCCGTGGCCGTAGCCGTCGGCCTTGACGACGCTCATCATCTGCACCTGGTCGCCGACGAGCTCGCGCAGCCGCCTGACGTTGTGTCTCACAGCCGCGAGGTCGACGACGATCTCGGCTCGCGCGGCGGTCATGGGAGCGATTCTCCCATCCCGCCTCGCGACGCGATCGATCAGCCCAGGGGCAGGGTCCGCACGAGCGCCGGCAGCGCCCGGGCGACGTCCCCCGCCACCAGCGGTCCGCCGCCCGAGGCGAGGGTGGCCGCCGCGCCGTGCAGCCAGGACCCGGCCGAGGCCGCGTCGAAGGGGTCCAGACCGGCAGCGAGCAACGCGCCGATCAGCCCGCCGAGCACGTCGCCGGCGCCCGCGGTGGCCAGCCACGGCGTGCCGGCGGTGGTCGCCCGCGCCGGTCCGGTGGGCCCCACGACCAGCGTGTGGCGCCCCTTCAGCAGCACGACCGCGTCGTACGTCGTGGCGGCGCGGCGGGCGAAGGCGAGCGGCGCGGCCTCGACCTCGGCGCGCTCCACCCCGAGCATCGCGGCCAGCTCCCCGGCGTGCGGGGTCAGCACGGCCGGGACCGGCAGCGGGCCGGTGACGTGGGCCAGTGCGTCGGCGTCGACGACCACCGGGACCCCCTCACCCGTGACCGCGGCGAGCGCCTCGGCGGCGGCGTCGTCGCCGCCGGAGCCGACCACCCAGGCCTGCACGCGCCCGGCGCCGACCACCTCCGGATGGGCATCGCGCACACGTGCCGTGACGGTCGGGTCGCCGACGACCCGGACCATGCCGCACAACCCGGTCGCGGCGCCGGCGACGCTCAGCACGGCAGCACCCGGGTAGCGCGCCGAGCCGGCACGCACGCCGACCACCCCGCGGGTGTACTTGTGCGCGTCCGGCGCGGGGCGCGGCAGGAGCCTGGCCATGTCGTGCGGCTGGAGCACCTCCAGCACGGGTTCGGGCAGGTCGAGGCCGATGTCGACCAGCTGCACCACCCCGCACGCCGCGGCGGCCGGGTCGACCAGGTGGGCGACCTTGTGGGTGCCGAAGGTGACGGTGAGGGCGGCCTGCACGTGCGGGCCGTCGAGCTCTCCGGTGTCGACCCCGACGCCGGAGGGCACGTCCACCGCGACCACCGGCACTCCGGCGAGGGCGTCCAGCGCGGCGACCGCCTCCGGCCGCAGCCCGGGCTGGCCGCCGATCCCGACGATGCCGTCGAGCACGACGTCGGGCTGCGCGTCCCGCTCCCCGGTCACCGCATCGGGAATCCCCTGCACCACCCGGCCGCCGGCCGCGCGCAGGGCGGCCAGGCCGCCCTCGTGGGCGCGCGGGGAGAGCAGCCAGGCCTCGACCCGGCAGCCGCGCCGCGCCAGCAGCGCGCCCGCGTGCAGCGCGTCGCCGCCGTTGTCGCCCGACCCCACGAGCAGCACCACCCGGCGCCCGTAGCCGCCGCCCAGCAGGTCGAGGACCGCGTGGGCGAGCCCGTGCGCCGCGCGTTGCATGAGCGTGCCGGCGGGGAGCCGCGCCATCAGCTCCGCCTCGGCGGCCCGGATCTGCTCCACGGTGTGCGCGTGTCTCACCCCGCCGAGGCTAGCGCCGTCCGGCCCCCACGTTCGGCGATGGCGGTGCTCCGCGGTCACCGGGTGACCGCGGAGCACCGCCATCAGAGTCGCAGCGGGTCGGGTCAGCGGCGCACCGTGACCGTGGCCGTGCCGCGTGCCCGGGTGAAGCCCTGGTCCGGGGTGAGGACCACCCGCACCACGCGGGTGCCGGGACGCTTCGACGGCAGGCGCAGGGTCGCCCGGCCGGCCTTCACGGGCAGCGCCTTCGCGACGACCTTCCCGCCGTAGGTGACCCGCACGGTGCCGGTCGGCACGACGGCCTTCCCGGTGCCGTCGGCCGTGACCCGCACCCGGACGACCGGGCGGGTGCCCGGCCCCACCTGGCGCGGCGCCGTCACCGCGACCTCGGTGCGGGCAGCGGCGACCTTGACGGTGCGCGGGGACGTGGCCGTGCCGGCGGCGTGGTCCGCGTGCGTCGCGGCCACCCGGACGGCGAGGCGGCGACCGGCGTCGGCCGGACGCACCCGGTAGGAGCGGGCGGTGGCGCCGGGGATCGGCGTACCCGCGCGCAGCCACTGGTAGGAGAACCGAACCCCGGCGACGTCCCAGGCCCCGGGGGCGGCGGTGAGCCGCTTGCCGACCGTGGGCGTGCCGGTGACGGCCGGGTCGGTCGTGGCCACCGGAGCCGCACCCTCGACCGCGAGATCCGCGGAGCCGAGGTCAGTGGCACGGCTCTCGGCCAGGTCGGTGGAGACCTGCTCGACCGCGGAGGCGAGCACCTCGGTCGAGCCGGCACCGACGGCGGTGAAGCTCGCCTGGGCCAGCACCACGGTGCCCTCGCTCGCCGGCGAGCCGCCCAGCTCGGTGTGCACGACGTGCAGGGTGTCCTCGTCCACCTCGGCGTACGTCGCCCCGGTGTTGTCGGTGCTCGCGCTGCCCTCGACGTAGGCCAGGACCTCGGGGTCGAAGTCGAGCGCCAGGTCGTAGGCGTAGAGGTCGCTGGCCGCGTCGGCCGTGACCGTCACGGTCACCGTCTCCCCGACCGCGACCTCGTCGGTCGAGGTGGTGACCGTCCAGCCGGGCTCGGCGGACGCCGTGACCGGCTTCGCCGGGGCCTTGTCCTCCAGCGGCCCGTAGAGCTCGGGTGCGACGCGGTGCTGGGTGGCCTGCTCGTAGGCGTAGGCCATCGCGAGCAGCTCGCCCTCGCTGAAGTCGCGACCCAGGAGCTCGAGGTTGACCCCGGCGCCGGTGATGGAGCCGTCGGCCTCGACCGCCTGGCCCATCGGCACGGTCACCGCGGGCAGGCCGGTGTTGGGACTGAGGCGCATGTTGGTGCTGTGGGTGCCGTACGGCGTGCCGCTGGGGTAGATCAGCGCGTCCAGGTCCTCGGCGTCGAGCGCACCGGTGACCAGCGTGCCGCCGTTGTCGAGCACCTCGGTGTGGCTCTTCATCCACGCGTCGTACTGCTCCGGGGTCACCGCGTTGCGCTGCACGAAGGTGCTGCGCCGCGAGGGCACGAACCGGCCGGAGGCGATGATGTCGTCGAGCGTGCGGATCGTGACGTCGTCGCTGAGGTGGCGCTCGATGTAGTCCGCGAGGTCGTGCTTGAACTCGTTGGTGCTGCCGCTGCCCTCGCTCAGGACCGGGGCGATCCCGTCGATCCTGATCTCCTCGACGACCGCGCCCTGGGCCTCGAGGTCGGCGACCGCCTGGGTGAACAGCCGCTTGGCCGCCGCGTTGGTCGGCACCATCGAGGCGAGGTAGCCCAGCCGCTTGCCGGCGAGCGCCTCGGGGTCGAGGCCGGCGGTGTAGGACTCCGGCACCTTGCCGGCCTGCGTGGCGGTCACCGGGTCGGCCGGGTCGATGCCGACCACCGCGTCCAGGGCGATCGCGGCGTCGGAGACCGAGCGGGCCATCGGGCCGCCGGTGTCCTGGCTGAGCGCGAGCGGCACGATGCCGTCGCGGCTGGCCAGGCCGACGGTCGGTCGCACCCCGACGAGCTGGTTGTAGCTCGAGGGCACCCGGATCGAGCCGCCGGTGTCGGTGCCGAAGCCGATCGCGCCGAGGTTGGCGGCGATCGAGGCGCCGGTGCCGCCGCTGGAACCGCCGGCGCTGCGCGAGAGCGCGTAGGGGCTGGCGACGAGCGTGGAGGAGCCGACCGGCTGCCCGGCGCTGAACTCGGAGGCGAAGCCGTAGGCGAACTCGTCCAGGCTGGCCTTGCCGAGCAGGACCGCGCCCGCCTCGCGCAGGCCCTTGACCATGAACGCGTCGTCCTCGGTGAGGTTGTCCTCCCAGCACGAGCAGCCGGCCGTGGTGGCCATGTCGTGGGTGTCGTAGTTGTCCTTGAGCAGGATCGGGAGGCCGTCGAGCATGCTGCGCGGCCCGCCGTTCGCGGCCCGGGCGGCGTCGCTGGCCGCGGCCGCCTCGAGCGCGGCCTCGTTGGTCGCGATGATCGAGTTGAGCGCGCGTCCGGGTGCCGAGGGGTCGGTCTCCCGAGTGTCGTACGCCGCGATGCGCGCGAGGTAGGCCCGGGTGATCTCCACCGAGGTGGTGACGCCGGCGTTCATCGCGGCCTGCATGTCCAGGGCGGTCGCCTCGACCAGCTCGAACGCGCCGTCGTCGTACATCATCCGCTGGGCGAGGTCCGCGACGTCGCTCAGCTCCACGACGCCGTCGGCGTCGAGGTCGCCCTTGGCCACCGCGTCCCAGCCGGCGTCCCCGGCCTCGGCACCGAGCGCGGCGACCAGCAGGTCGACGTCCTCGCGGGTGACCTGGCGGTCGCCGGTCAGGTCGGCCTCGGTCCAGTACGGCGCGAGGTAGGCGCCCCCCGCAGGAGCCGGAGCGCTCCCGGGTGCGGCCTGGGCCGGTACGCCGAGCGCGCCCGCGGCGAGCACGCTCGCCCCGATCACCGCCGCTGCCGCCAGCGAGGTGCGGGCCCTGGTCTGCTTCTTCACGCGCGTCCTTCCGTCGGTGCTGCTGTGACGGTCCAGACGCTAGGAAGGCGTTGTTTCCTCTCCGTTTCCACCTGGAAACACCGAAGGTCGAGTTGTTCCACAGGACGGAAAGCGCACCGTGAGGTGGCTCTCGTCGCGCGGCTCCGTCACTTGGCGCGGGTGACTCGCAGCGCTTCGCGTACCGCGTCGGTGACCAGGCCGTCGGCACCGCTGCGCCGGATCCGCCGCCAGTCGGCAGGGCTGTCGGAGTCCCGGCCGATGACGTAGAGCCCCTCCTCGTGCAGCTTCGCCACCCGCTTCGCACTCAGGTGCCGGGCCCACACGTTCACGCCGTCCGCCCACCTGCGCGCCGAGGCCACGCCCGCCCATCGCTGCGTGATCATCTGGACGTGCAGGGACGGGGCGGCCTTCTTGGCCACCCGCAGGGCGCGGGCGCTGAAGGAGTGCACGATGACCTCCTCGGCCAGCCCGTGCTGGGCGATCATCCGCTCCAGTCTCACGAACAGCGCCGGCGTCCACGCGTCGTTCGTCGCGTTCACCTTGACCTCGACGATCAGCTGCATCCGGTGCCGGGCGGCCCACTCCAGGGTCTGCGTGAGCGTCGGGACCCGCTCCCGGTCCGCCTTCGCGCGGCACCGGGACCGGATGCTCGCCGCCGTGCGCCCGCGCACCGGCCCCGTGCACGTGGTGGTCCGGTCCAGCGTCTCGTCGTGCATGAGGACCATCTTGTTGTCGCGGGTGACCCGCATGTCCACCTCGACGGCGCGTGCGCGGTGGCGACGCGCGTGCTCCAGGGCCGCGAAGGTGTTCTCGGAGTGGCCCTTCTCCGCGTAGCCGCGGTGGGCGTACACCGTGAGCTCGCCGGTGCTCTCCATCGACGCGGCGGGTCCCGCCGCGAGGAGGAGCGCGGCGGCCAGGGCCACGACGGTGAGCAGCAGGGGCTGGACGGTCTTCACTACTGCGACTCCTTGCGTACGCCCGTCTCGGGCGAGGACCCGCACGGTGCGGACCCCGCGCAGGCACGCGCAACGGCCCGGCCTCGGGTCCACCGAGGTCCCACCGTCGACCGACCAGGCGATGCGCGAGAAGGCGGTCGCGTTCGCTGGTCGTGCCTGCACCCCGAGAGCCCCGATTCTCACCCGGCGTGCGGCCGCTGTGCGGAGATTGTGCACGAGCGACCGCTCGGTGTCAGGACTCCAGCACGACCATGGCCGAGGCGACCCCGGCGTCGTGGGACAGGGAGAGGTGCACGTGGCTGGCCCCCGCGGCGGCGACCGCGGCGGCCACCGTGCCGCGCAGCGCGAACCGCGGGCGGCCCGAGGACTCGTTGGTCACCTCGCAGTCGTGCCAGGCCATCCCCCGCGGCGCGCCCAGCGCCTTGGCGAGCGCCTCCTTCGCGGCGAAGCGGGCGGCGAGCGAGGCGATCGCCCGGGTGCGCTCGGTCTCGGTGAACAGCCGCACCCGCAACCCCGGAGTGCGCTCGATCGAGGCGCGGAAGCGCTCGATGTCGCAGACGTCGATGCCGACGCCGATCACCGCCATCCCCCGGCCTACTCGACCGTGACGGACTTGGCGAGGTTGCGCGGCTGGTCGACGTCGTGGCCCATCGCGGTGGCCAGCTCGCAGGCGAAGAGCTGCAGCGGCACCACCGCGACCAGCGGCTGGAGCAGCACCGGCACGCTGGGCAGGCGCACCAGCACGTCGGCGTACGCCGTGATCGACTCGTCGCCCTCCTCGACCAGGCAGATCGTGCGGGCCCCGCGGGCCCGGACCTCCTGGATGCCGCTGATCATCTTGTCGCGCAGCTGGTCGCGGCCGCGGGGAGGTACGACGCAGAGCACCGGCAGCCCGTCGTCGACCAGCGCGATCGGGCCGTGCTTGAGCTCGCCGGCGGCGAAGCCCTCGGCGTGGATGTAGGCCAGCTCCTTGAGCTTCAGGGCTCCCTCGAGCGCGACCGGGTAGCCGGCGTGGCGCCCCAGGAACAGCACCGAGCTGCTGCCGACGTGCTCGCGGGCGAGCTCGTAGATCTGCTCCGCACCGTCGAGCACCTGCTGGACCTGCTCGGGGATCGCCTCCAGCTGCTCCATCACCTGGGAGATCTCATCGCCGTACCGCGTGCCCTTGACCTGGGCGAGGTAGAGCGCCAGCAGGTAGCAGGCGATCAGCTGGGTCAAGAAGCCCTTGGTGGAGGCGACGCCGATCTCCGGACCGGCGTGGGTGTAGATCACCGCGTCGGACTCGCGCGGGATCGTCGAGCCGTTGGTGTTGCAGATCGCGAGCACCTTGGAGCGCTGCAGCCGGGCGTGCCGGATCGCCTGGAGGGTGTCGGCGGTCTCGCCGGACTGGCTGATCGCGACCACCAGCGTGGAGTAGTCGAGGATCGGGTCGCGGTAGCGGAACTCCGAGGCCAGCTCGACCTCGACCGGGATCCGACACCAGTGCTCGATGGCGTACTTCGCGACCATGCCGGCGTAGAACGACGTGCCGCACGCGATGATGATGATCTTGTCGATGTCGCGCAGCTCCTGATCGGAGAGGCGCATCTCGTCGAGCTGGAGCTGGCCGGTGCGGGTGTGGCGCCCCAGCAGCGAGTCGGCGACCGCACGCGGCTGCTCGAAGATCTCCTTGCGCATGAACCAGTCGTGGCCGTCCTTCTCCGCCGCGGAGAGGTCCCAGTCGACGTGGAAGCGACGGCCCTCGGCGGGGGTGCCGTCGAAGTCGGTGACCTCGACGGCGTCCGCGGTGATGGTCACGACCTGGTCCTGACCGAGCTCGAGCGCCTCGCGGGTGTGCTGGATGAACGCCGCGACGTCGGAGCCGAGGAAGTGCTCGCCCTCGCCGATGCCCACCACGAGCGGGGAGTTGCGGCGCGCCGCGACCACCCGGTCGGGGTCCTGGCCGTCGATCGCGACCAGGGTGAAGGCGCCCTCGAGCTGCTGACAGACCCGCTGCATCGCCAGGGTCAGGTCCACACCGGACTCGACCTGGAGCTCCAGCAGGTGCGCCGCGACCTCGGTGTCGGTCTCGGAGGCCAGCTCGTGACCGTCGGCCTCGAGGCGGGCGCGCAGGTCGTCGAAGTTCTCGATGATCCCGTTGTGCACGAGCGCGACCCGGCGACGGGCGCCGAGGTGCGGGTGGGCGTTGACGTCGTTCGGCGCGCCGTGGGTGGCCCACCGGGTGTGGCCGATGCCGGTGCGCGAGGCCGGCAGCGGCGACGTCGCGATCGCCTTCTCGAGGTTGGCGAGCTTGCCGGCGCGCTTGTCGCTGGCGACGACGCCGTCGGCGACGAGCGCGATGCCGGCCGAGTCGTAGCCGCGGTACTCCAGGCGCCGCAGTCCTTCGACGACCACGTCCTGAGCCTGCTGGTGGCCGACGTAGCCAACGATGCCGCACATAGGCCCCACTCTAGATCGATCCCACCCCCATCCCGTGCACCCACGTCGGCCCACCACCGACCGTGGTGAGGCGGACGCCACAACGCCGATCGGCGAGGGGCTGCAACAATCACTCTCATGTCTTCTGGCGGTCTCCGGGCCTCGTTCACCGACCCCGGCCGTGATCTCGTACGCGAGGCATCGCCCTACGTCGAGCTCGACCGCGCGGCCTGGGCGGCACTTGCCGAGGAGACCGCCAACCCGCTGCGCGAGGACGAGCTGCGTGCCCTGAGCGGCTTCGGCGACGCCCTCGACCTCGACGAGGTGCAGGAGGTCTACCTCCCCCTCAGCCGCCTGCTCAGCCTGTACGTCAGCGCCGCGGGCGACCTGCACCGCGCCCAGGAGGCCTTCCTCCACCAGCGCACTCCCCCGCGCACGCCGTTCGTCATCGGGGTCGCC
Source organism: Nocardioides sp. dk884 (assembly GCF_009557055.1). Classification (NCBI taxonomy): domain Bacteria; kingdom Bacillati; phylum Actinomycetota; class Actinomycetes; order Propionibacteriales; family Nocardioidaceae; genus Nocardioides; species Nocardioides sp. dk884. The sequence goes on from NZ_CP045649.1 coordinate 3,540,712, forward strand.
GGCTCGGTCGCGGTCGGCAAGTCCACGACCGCTCGGGTGCTGCAGCAGATGCTGGCGCACTGGCCCGAGCACCCCAACGTCGAGCTCGTCACCACCGACGGCTTCCTCTACCCCAACGCCGAGCTCGCACGTCGCGGGCTGATGCACCGCAAGGGCTTCCCGGAGTCCTACGACCGCCGTGCGCTGCTGCGCTTCGTGGTCGACATCAAGTCGGGCAAGGAGGAGGTCGAGGCGCCTGTCTACTCCCACCTGACCTACGACGTGGTCCCGGGCGAGAAGGTGGTGGTGAAGCGCCCCGACATCGTGATCGTGGAGGGGCTCAACGTCCTGCAGCCGGCGCGGGCCCGCGAGGACGGCCGCACCGGCCTGGGCCTGAGCGACTTCTTCGACTTCAGCGTCTACGTCGACGCCGGCACCCATCACATCCGCGAGTGGTACGTCGCGCGCTTCCTGAGCCTGCGCGAGACCGCGTTCCGCGACCCCGACTCCTACTTCGCCAAGTACGCCGCCCTCAGCCGGGAGGAGGCGGTGGCCGAGGCCGAGCGCATCTGGGACACCATCAACGGCCCCAACCTGGTCGACAACGTGCTGCCGACCCGCTCGCGCGCCACGCTCGTGCTCCGCAAGGACGCCGACCACTCCGTGCGCTACGTGCGCCTGCGCAAGGTCTGATCCGGGCCCGACCCTCAGACGAGGTCGCGGCGCAAGGTGGTGAGCCGGCCGACGACCGCCAGCCCGACGGCGTAGGCGAGCAGCACGGCCAGCCCCGCGGGCCGCGAGAGCAGCGAGCCCTCGCCGATCTCGTTGAACAGGCTGGCACCGACCACCGCGTCCGCGGCCGAGCCGGGCAGGAAGCGGGCCGCCCGCTCGAGGCCGTCGACCGACGACAGCGCCAGTCGGGCGATCGGCTCGACGAACTGGGTGAAGGCCAAGATCCCCACGATCGCGGCGACCTGGTTGGTCACGACGCTGCCGAAGGCCGCGCCGATGACCGCCCACAGCGCCATCACCACGACGCCCAGCACCAGGATCTTGACCACCTCGGGGTCGGTGAGGAACGCCCCGTCGCCCTGCCAGGCCAGCAGCGGCGCAGCGGCCCCGGCCAGGGCAGCGACCCCGACGACGCCGAAGAGCAGGCCGATCGGCACCGTCGCGACCAGCTTGGCGCCGAGCACGACGCTGCGGCGGGGCTCGACCAGCAGGGTCTGGGCGATCGTGCGGTGTCGGAACTCCGTGGTCACCGCGAGGCTGCCGATCACCAGCGGGAAGACGTAGCCGATCGAGTTCACCAGGGAGTACGTCGCGGTCGCGGCGTCCACGCCGCTGAGCGCGGGTCCCGCGGCCGCGCCGGCCTCGGTGAGATCCACGGTGAAGGAGAAGGCCATCACCAGGCCGATGAAGCCCAGGTAGGCGCCCTGGGCGAGCAGCAACACCCACCACAGCCGGGTCGAGGTGATCTTGCGCAGCTCGGCGCGGATCGCGGCGCTCATCGGGCCACCTCCAGGCCCCGGTCGACGGGCCCCGGCGCCGGAGCGGTCAGACGCAGGAAGACCTCTTCGAGGTCGGTGCCGCGGGTGGCGAGCTGGTGCAGCTCCACCCCGGCGGCGAAGGCGGCGGCGCCGAGCACGGCGGCGGAGACGTCGGAGACGACCAGGCCGGCACCCTCCGGGCTGGCCCGCCAGCCGCGCTCGCGGCACAGCCCCGCGAGCCGCTCGGCGTCCGGGGACACCACCAGCGTCTCCTGGGTGGCCAGGTCCGCCAGGTCGGCCAGCGACGAGGCGTGCACCAGCCGGCCGCCGGCGATGATCACCACGTCGTCGACGGTGTGCTGCACCTCGCCGAGCACGTGGCTGGAGACCAGCACCGTGCGCCCCTCGGCGGCGAAGGTGCGCAACAGCCCGCGCAGCCACACGATCCCCTCGGGGTCCAGGCCGTTGGCCGGCTCGTCGAGCACGATGGCCGGCGGGTCGCCCAGCAGCGTGGTCGCCAGCGCCAGGCGCTGACGCATGCCCATGGAGTAGCCGCCGACCCTGCGCTGCGCCGCGGCGGTGAGCCCGACCAGGTCGAGGAGGTCGCGGCAGCGCTGCCGGGAGACCCCGACCTGGGGCGCGAAGACCTCGAGGTGGCCCAGCCCGGTGCGCGCGGGGTGGAAGCCTGCCTCCAGGGAGGCGCCGACCACGCGCGCCGGCCGCGGCAGGGCGACGTACGGCGTGCCGTCGACGAGCGCGCGGCCGGCGCTCGGCGTGGTCAGGCCGAGCAGCATCCGCAGCGTCGTCGTCTTGCCCGACCCGTTCGGCCCGAGGAAGCCGGTGACGGCTCCGGGGCGCACGGTGAAGGACAGGTCGTCGACGGCGCGGACCTGACCGAAGGACTTGCTGAGACCCTCGAACGTGAGGGTGGGTCCGGTGCGCGTCACCCGCGGCAACCTAAGCCCTCGGCTCAGACGAGGGCCAATCGCTCCCGGACGACGTCGGCCAGACGATCGGCCACCGACCGGGCGACCTCCGAGGTGGGGGCCTCGACCATCACGCGCACCAGCGGCTCGGTGCCCGAGGGGCGCAGCAGCACCCGCCCGTCCCCGCCGAGCGCCTTCTCCTCGGCCTCGACCGCCGCCAGCAGCACCTCGTCGGTGCTGGCGCGGGACTTGTCGACGCCGGGGACGTTGATGAGCACCTGCGGGAACCGGGTCATCACGGCGGCCAGGTCGCGCAGCGAGCGGCCGGTCAGCACCATCCGCTCCAGCACGTGCAGCGCGGTCAGCACACCGTCACCCGTGGTCGCGTAGGCGCTCATGATCACGTGCCCGGACTGCTCGCCACCGAGGGTGTACCCGGCGCGGTTCATCTCCTCCAGCACGTAGCGGTCGCCGACCTGGGCCTGGCGCACGGCGATGCCGCGCTCGGTCAGCGCCCGGACCAGGCCGAGGTTGCTCATCACGGTGGCCACGAGGGTGTCCTGCGCCAGCAGGCCGGCGTCGCGCATGCCCAGCGCGAGGATGACCATGATCTGGTCGCCGTCGACGACGTTGCCCTCGGCGTCCACCGCCAGGCACCGGTCGGCGTCGCCGTCCAGGGCGAAGCCGGCGTCCGCGCCGTGCTCGAGCACCGCGGCGCGCAGCGGCTCGAGGTGGGTGGAGCCGCACCCGTCGTTGATGTTGAGCCCGTCGGGCTCGTTGTTGATCGCGATGACCTCGGCGCCGGCGGCGCGCAGCGCCATCGGCCCGGCGACCGAGGCCGCACCGTGGGCGCAGTCGACGACGACGCGCAGGCCGGTGAGCGGGCGCGTCGTGGCGACGAGGTGGTCGACGTACTCCTCGATCGGGGTGGCGTACGGCGTCACGCGGCCGACGTGGGCGCCGCGGGGCGGGTCCCACTCGGTGCCCATGACCGCCTCGATCTGACGCTCCACGGCGTCGTCGAGCTTGACCCCGCCACGGGCGAGGAACTTGATGCCGTTGTCGGGCATCGGGTTGTGCGAGGCGCTGATGACGACGCCGAGGTCGGCGCCGAGCGCACCCGTGAGGTAGGCGACCCCCGGCGTCGGGACGACCCGGAGCCGCAGGACGTCACAGCCGGCGGAGGCCAAGCCGGCGACGACCGCGTGCTCGAGGAACTGCCCCGAGATGCGGGTGTCGCGACCCACGACCGCCAGCGGACGCGGCCCGCTGAAGTCGCCGCGGTCGACGAGGACCCTGGCTGCTGCAACGGAAAGGTCCAGGGCGAGAGGAGCGGTGAGAACACCGTTCGCCTCGCCCCGGACCCCGTCCGTGCCGAAAAGGCGTGCCACGCGTGTCGCGGTGGCGATCAGCGCTTGCTGAACTGCGGCGCCTTGCGGGCCTTCTTGAGACCAGCCTTCTTGCGCTCGATGACGCGGGCGTCACGCGTGAGCAGGCCGGCCTTCTTCAGCGTCGCGCGGTTCGCGTCGAGGTCGACGGCGTTCAGCGCACGGGCCACGCCGAGACGCAGGGCGCCGGCCTGGCCGGTGATGCCGCCACCGTGGATGCGCGCGATGACGTCGAAACGACCGTCGAGCTGCAGCGCGGTGAAGGGCTCCTTGACAACCTGCTGGTGCAGCTTGTTGGGGAAGTAGGAGTCGAGCTCACGGCCGTTGATCGTCCACTGGCCGGTGCCGGGGACGATGCGGACGCGGGCCACGGCCTCCTTGCGGCGGCCGGTGGCCGCTGCGGGGGCGATGGTCGCGGGACGCTCGGGGGCGTCAGCGGACGGAGCGCTCTCCGAGCTGTACGCGATGCCCTGCTCGTCGGTCTCGAAGGTCTCCTCGACCTCGGTGGTGTCAGCCACTGGTATTCCTCACTCAGACTTGGTCGGCGAAAACGATTACTGGGAGATCTGGGTGATCTCGAAGGGGATGGCCTGCTGGGCCTGGTGCGGGTGCGTGGGACCCGAGTAGACCTTCAGCTTCTTGAGGATCTGCCGACCGAGCCGGTTCTTCGGGAGCATGCCCCACACGGCCTTCTCGATGGCCTTGCGAGCGTCCTTCTCCAGCAGCTCGCCGATCGGGGTGGCCGAGAGGCCGCCCGGGTAGCCGGAGTGGCGGTAGGCCATCTTCGTCGTCTTCTTGGTGCCGGAAAGCGCGACCTTCTCCGCGTTGACGATGATGACGAAGTCACCGGCGTCGACGTGCGGGGCGAAGATCGGCTTGTGCTTGCCGCGCAGGAGGTTGGCGGTCTGGACGGCGAGCTTGCCGAGGACGATGTCGGTGGCGTCGATGACAAGCCAGTCACGCTGGATGTCATCGGGCTTCGGGCTGTACGTACGCACGATGTCGAGCCTTCTTCGTTCGTAGGACCCGACCAGGGAGATCCTGGCGGGTGGTGCTGCGGCGTCCTCTGACGAACAACTGCCCGGACGTTCCCGTGAGGTGGTTGCCCACCCGCGGAGCCCGGGGCTGCACCCCGACCGTGCGACAGGTCGAAAGCGCGGCAGGAGACGCGACCACTCAAGATACGGGCACGGCCCAGGGAGGGTCAAAATGCTGCGGCCGGCCCGCTGCGCCTGACCACCGCTCACCCCCCGACCGCCCGCGACCCGGACACCGCCTACGCGCTACGGGGTAGAGAGCGTTAGGTTGGGCGACGTGACCGAATCTCTCACCGTCCGCGACAACCGCACCGGACAGGAGTACGACGTCCCCATCGCCGACGGCGCCATCAAGGCCGCCGACCTGGGGAAGATCAAGGCCTCGGACGACAGTCCCGGCCTGGCCGTCTACGACCCCGGTTTCGTCAACACTGCCTCCTGCCGCAGTTCCGTCACCTACATCGACGGCGAGAAGGGCATCCTCGAGTACCGGGGCTACCCGATCGAGCAGCTGGCGGAGAAGTCGAACTTCCTGGAGGTGGCCTATCTCCTCATCAACGGCTCGCTCCCCACCAAGGCGGAGTACGAGGCGTGGGTGCACGAGATCACCTACCACACGTTCGTCCATGAGAACGTCAAGTCCCTGATGCAGGGCTTCCGCTACGACGCGCACCCGATGGGGATGCTGATGTCGTCGGTGGGGGCCCTCTCGACGTTCTACCCCGATGCCGCCAACATCAGCGACGCCGACAACCGGCACATGCAGATCGTCCGCATGATCGCCAAGATGCCGACGCTGGGTGCCTGGTCCTTCCGTCACGCGCAGGGCAAGCCCTACGTCTACCCGGACAACGACCTGTCCTACACGGCCAACTTCCTCTCGATGCTCTTCAAGATGAGCGAGTCGAAGTACGAGGCCGACGAGCGCCTGGTCAAGGCCCTCGATGTCTTGTTGATCCTGCACGCCGACCACGAGCAGAACTGCTCCACCAACGCCGTGCGCTCGGTCGGCTCCTCGCAGGTCGACCCGTACTCCGCCGTCGCGGCCGGCATCGGCGCCCTCTACGGCCCGCTGCACGGTGGCGCCAACGAGGCCGTTCTCCGGATGCTCAAGCGCATCGGCACCAAGGAGAACATCCCCGCCTTCATCGAGGGTGTGAAGAACGGCGACGAGAAGCTGATGGGCTTCGGTCACCGCGTCTACAAGAACTACGACCCGCGCGCCAAGATCATCAAGAAGGCCTGCGACGACGTCTTCGAGGTCACCGGGGTCAACCCGCTGCTCGAGATCGCCCAGGAGCTCGAGAAGATCGCCCTCGAGGACGAGTACTTCGTCAAGCGCAAGCTCTACCCGAACGTCGACTTCTACTCCGGCCTGATCTATGAGGCCCTGGAGTTCCCGCCGGAGATGTTCACCGTCCTGTTCGCCATCGGCCGCACCCCGGGCTGGCTGGCCCAGTGGAACGAGCTGGTGCAGGACAAGGAGCAGAAGATCGCCCGTCCGAAGCAGATCTACACCGGCGACCGCACGCTCGACTTCGTGCCCGCCTCGGAGCGCTGGGCCTGATCCTGGCCCCAGCACTCCACGCAGCACCCCACCCAGCGACCCCGGACGGCCCCGAGCCTTCCGGGGTCGCTGCGTGTGGGGCCGGGTTTCTTGTCGTGTCCCCAGCCCGGTCTCAGCATCGTCACAGACACGGTGGGCACTCTGGTGACCATGACCGACCAGCCTCCCTTCCCGCCTGCCGGTGCCCCGCGTGGACCGGAGTCGGATGACACCCAGCCGGTCCGCCCGACCACCGGCCAGCCCACCGGGCACCCCTTCGGTCAGCCGCTCGGCCCGCCGCCGCCCCCGCTGACCACCCCGATGCCCCCGGCCGCCGCGAGCGCCGCCCCCGCCCCCACTGCTTCCGGGCGCGGCCGGTTCGCCGCCATGGTCGTGGCTGCCTCGCTGGTCGTGGGGGGTGCCGCCGGCGTCGGCGGCGCCGCTGCCTGGAACGCCTTCGACGACGACCCCGCGTCGCCCTCCCCCTCGACGTCGAGCTTCTCGCCCACCAAGACCAGCGACGACGCCCCGGTGACCGACGGCTCGGTGCAGTCCGTGGCCGACAAGGTCCTGCCCTCGGTGGTCAAGATCGACGTCTCCGGCTCCCAGGGCTCCGGCTCGGGCTCCGGGGTGGTGATCAGCTCCGACGGCAAGATCCTCACCAACGACCACGTCGTCGAGGTCGCCGCTGAGGGCGGCACCATCTCGGTGTCCTTCAGCGACGGCACCCGCGCCAAGGCCCGCATCCTCGGCACCGACAGCCTCACCGACCTCGCCGTGATCCAGGCCGAGGACGTCAAGGACCTGACCGCCGCCGAGATCGGCAGCTCCAGCGAGCTCAAGGTCGGAGAGCCGGTCGTCGCCGTGGGTTCCCCGTTCGGCCTCGACGCCACCGTCACCAGCGGCATCGTCAGCGCCCTGAACCGTCCGGTCGGCGTGGGCAGCGACCAGTCCGGGAACACCACCGCCTACCCCGCGATCCAGACCGACGCGGCGATCAACCCCGGCAACTCCGGCGGCCCGCTGGTCGACATGCAGGGCCGGGTCGTGGGCATCAACTCCTCGATCCGGACCACCGGCTCGTCCTCGCCGTTCGGCGGCCAGAGCGAGGGTGGCTCGATCGGGCTGGGCTTCGCGATCCCGATTGACGCCGCCATGCCGATCGTCGAGCAGATCATCGACGGCGAGGAGCCGACCCACGCCCGCCTGGGCATCACCGTCTCCAACGTCGCGAGCAACGACACCGGCCGCAGCGAGGGTGCCCTGGTCCGCGAGGTGACCGCCGACTCCGCCGCCGCCAAGGCCGGCCTCGAGGCCGACGACGTCATCGTCAAGATCGACGGCCACCAGATCACCAGCGCCGACTCCCTCATCGCGACGGTCCGGTCCTACCGCCCGGGTGACACCGTGTCGGTGACCTTCCGCCGCGACGGCGAGGAGCGCACCGCCGACCTCGAGCTGGGCTCGGACGCCGCCGTCGGCTGAGGCACGTCCCCTCCCGGCACCGGCCCCGCCGCCCCTCGGCAGCGGGGCCGGTCCGCGTCTGTGGCGCCGCTCAGCCGAGCCGCTTCTGGAACTCCCCCAGCCGGGCCGTGGGGCGGAAGCCGAGGCGCTCGTTGACCGCCACCATGTGCGCGTTGACCTCGGCGTTGTAGGTGACCACGTGGTCGACCTCGGGGCACTCGGCCTGCAGCAGACGCAGGTTGGCGAGCTTCACCGCCATCCCGAGCCGGTGCCCGCGGTGCGCGCGGCGTACCAAGGTGCCCCACTGGTAGGCGCGCCCCGGCTCGTGCACGGTGGTGGCGAGGTCGGAGTAGGCGACGACCTCGCCCGCGGCGTCGAGCGCCACGGTGTTGAGCTTCGTGCGGCCCTGCAGCGCCTGGAGCGCCTCGGCGTCGCGCACCGCCTCGGTGCTCGCGGACTCGCGCTCGACCTCCAGCTCGCCCATCGGCGCCTCGGTCATCAGCGAGGAGGTCAGGTCCGCCCAGCCGACCAGCAGCTCCTCGGGCACCGGGCCCACCCACGAGCGCAGCGTGTACGCCGCGTGGTGCGGCGCGGCCTCGGCGACCAGGCGGTCCAGCACGTCCGCGGGGACCGGCAGGTCGAGGATCCGCTGCACGTCGCCGAGCACCAGCGCGTAGCCCCGGGCGCGCGCGAACTCCGGGCCGGGCTGCCCGGCCCCGTCCGGGCCCGCGTCGTAGTCGTAGGTCGCCTCGGCGCCGAGCACGGGGCGGCCCTCGGCGCGCGCGGTCGCCTCCAGGTACGCGAGGAGCGCGGTGCCGTAGCCGCGGCGGCGCGCCGCCGGGACCACCTGCACCGAGAGCTCGCAGCGCTCGAGGTTGTCCAGCAGCGGGAGCTGGGTCCAACCGGCGGCGACGGTGCGCCCGTCCAGCCGACCGGCCCAGGCCCGGGCCACGCGCCGGATCGAGGGCTCGGCGAACATCACCTGCAGCTCACGCGGCTGCCAGATCGCCGAGCTGCGGCCGCGCCCGTGGCTCTCGGCCTCGGCGTACGCGGCGTACCAGGCGGCGAAGGCCTGCTCGTCGTGCGGGTCGACCGCCACGATCTCCAGCTCGGCGCCGATCATGGTGCTCATCGGGCGCGCACCACCCGTCCCTCGTCCCACACCGGCTCGTCGGACTCATAGACCTCACCGTCGGAGCCGAAGACCAGGAACCGGTCGAAGCCGCGGGCGAACCAGCGGTCGTGGGTCACCGCGAGCACGGTCCCCTCGAAGGCGGCCAGGCCGGCCTCGAGCGCCTCGGCGGACTGCACGTCGAGGTTGTCGGTCGGCTCGTCGAGCAGCAGCACCGTGGCCCCGGAGAGCTCGAGCAGCAGGATCTGGAAGCGCGCCTGCTGACCGCCGGAGAGCGACTCGAAGGTCTGCTCACCGGCGTGTGCGAGCTCGTAGCGGTCCAGCACCCGGCTGGCCTGCTCGCGACCCATCCCCCGGCGACCGTCGGGATGGCCGTCGCCGCGGTGCAGCACCTCCAGCAGGGTCCGCCCGACCAGCTCGGGGTGGTCGTGGGTCTGCACGAACCAGCCCGGGCGCACCCGCGCACCGAGCCGGGCACGGCCGGTGTGCGCGACCGGGGCGATCGCCAGCTCCCCGACCGGGCGGTGCTCGACGTCGGGGTCGGTGCCGCCGGCGGCGAGCAGGCGCAGGAAGTGCGACTTGCCCGAGCCGTTGGAGCCCAGGACCGCCACCCGCTCGCCGTACCAGACCTCCAGGTCGAAGGGGCGCATCAGCCCGGTGAGCTCGAGGTCCTCGCAGACGACCGCGCGCTTGCCGGTGCGACCGCCGGTGAGGCGCATCGTCACCTGCTGCTCGCGCGGCTGCTCGGTCGGCGGGCCGGCCTCCTCGAACTTGCGCAGCCGGGTCTGGGCGGCGCGGTACTGGCTGGACATGCCGTCGTTGAACTCCGACTTCACCTTCAGCCGCAGCACCAGCGCCTTGATCTTGGCGTGCTCCTCGTCCCAGCGGCGGCGCAGCTCCTCGAAGCGGGCGAACCGGTCGGTGCGCGCCTCGTGGTAGGACGCGAAGCCGCCCGGGTGGGTCCACACGGAGTTGCCCACGCCGGGCCCGCCGCTGGCGAGCTCGACGGTGACCACCCGGGTGGCGGTGTTGTTGAGCAGCTCGCGGTCGTGGCTGACCATCAGGATCGTCTTGTCCGACTCGCGCACCCGCTGCTCGAGCCAGATCTTGCCGGGCACGTCGAGGTAGTTGTCCGGCTCGTCGAGCAGCAGCACCTGGTCGGGGCCGCGCAGCAGGAACTCCAGCACCAGGCGCTTCTGCTCACCGCCCGAGAGCGTGGTCAGGTCGCGGTACTTCACCCGGTCGTACGCCGCCCCGAGCGCCGCGGTCGTGCACACGTCCCAGACCACCTCGAGGTCGTAGCCGCCCGCGTCGGCGTACTCCCCCAGCGCCTCGGCGTACCTCATCTGGGTGCGCTCGTCGTCGGTGTCCATCAGGGCCGCCTCGAGGCGGTCGACCTCGGCCGCCGCGTCGCGCACCCGCTGCGGGGAGACCGAGAGCAGCAGCTCGGCGACGGTCGTCGAGCCGGCCGCGACGTGCTGGCGCATCACGCCCAGGCCACCGGAGCGGGTCACCGAGCCGGCGTGCGGCGCCAGCTCACCGGTGACGATGCGCAGCAGCGTGGTCTTCCCGGCGCCGTTGGCGCCGACCAGCGCCACCTTGGCGCCCTCGCCGACGCGGAAGGACACCTCGTCGAGGAGCACCCGCCCGTCGGGCAGCTCGTATCGGACCCCTGCGACGTCGACATGTCCCACGGCGCCGATTCTCCGCTGCGCGGTCCCCCGGCGGCGAATCCTTTTGCCGTCTGTCCACCCGCTGGCCGAGCCCGGCGAGACCGACCAGCCACCGGGAACGATCGTGGACGAGCACCGACGGCTGCTCTACGTTCCCGCCATGACCCAGGCAGAGCAGTACGACGTGGTGGTGGTCGGTTCCGGTGGCGGCGCGCTGACGGGGGCGCTCCTCGCGGCCCGGGCGGGCCTGCGCACCGTGGTCGTGGAGAAGACGGAGTACATCGGGGGCACCTCGGCCTACTCCGGCGGCGCCTGCTGGCTGCCCGGCTCCGACGTGCAGCAGCGCGCCGGGCTGCCGGACTCCACCGAAGGAGCCCGCACCTACCTCAACGCGGTGCTCACCGACCCCGACCAGACCAAGCTCGAGGCGTTCGTGACCCACGCGCCGGTGCTGGTGGCCGAGCTCGAGGCGATGGGCATCGACTTCGTGCCGGTGCCGTTCCCGGACTACTACGACGCCCCCGGCCGGGTGCCGGGCGGCCGCTCGATCCAGGTCAGCGCCGTGCAGCGCGACGACCTGCCCGCCGAGGTGGCGCCGCTGGTGCGGCCGCCGGTCGAGCTCGACCGGGTCGGCCGGGGTGGGCGCCGCGAGCTGTCCGGTGGCCAGGCGCTGATCGCGCGCCTCGCCGCGGCGTACGTCGAGGCGGGCGGCGAGATCCGCACCCAGCTGCCGGTCACCGGCTATGTCACCGACGAGGAGGGCCGGGTGGTCGGCGCGGCCGCGATGACCCCCGAGGGTCCGATCGAGCTGCGCGCCGAGCGCGGCGTGCTCGTGGCCGCCGGCGGCTTCGAGCGCAACGCCCGCATGCGCACCGAGCACGGCGTCCCCGGCGACGCCGCCTGGACGATGGCGCCCGCGGGCAGCAACACCGGCGAGCCGATCGAGGCCGCGATCGCGATCGGCGCGGCCTCCGACTTCGCCGGCGCCGGGTGGTTCTGCCCCGGGCTCGAGCAGCCCTCCGGCGAGGGCTCGTTCACGCTGGGCTTCCGCAGCGGCCTGATGGTCGACGCCACCGGGCACCGCTACGCCAACGAGTGCCTGCCCTACGACCGGTTCGGCCGGGAGATGGCGAAGGCACCGGAGCGGACCCGGTCGTGGTACGTCTTCGACAGCCGCGAGGGCGGCCAGTTCCCCGCGATCGCGATTCCGCAGGGCGACGCCGCGGAGCACCTGGCCGCGGGCACCTGGGTGCGCGCCGACACGATCGCCGAGCTCGCCGAGGCCGCCGGGCTGCCGGCGGACGCCCTGGTCGAGCAGGTCGAGCGGTTCAACACCTACGCCGAGAAGGGCGAGGACCCCGACTTCGGCCGGGGTCAGGACGAGTACGACACCTTCTTCGCCGCCGGCACCGGCCCGAACAAGGCGCTCACGCCGTGCGACCAGGGCCCGTTCTACGCCGCCCGGTTCGTGCTCTCCGACCTCGGCACGAAGGGCGGCGTGGTCACCGACGCCGTCGGCCGGGTGCTCCGCGAGGACGGCACCCCGCTGCCCGGGCTCTACGCCTCCAGCAACTCCACGGCCTCGATGTTCGGCGGGTTCTACCCCGGCCCGGGCGCGCCGCTGGGCAGCGCGATGGTCTTCGCCTCACTGGCGGTGCGCGAGCTGATCGGCTGAGCCGACCGACCCGCTGCTGACGCAGACCGGCCCGATGACCGTCGCGGTCATCGGGCCGGTGCTCGTCGTGGGGTGTGCGGTCAGCCTTCCTGGGAGTCCTGGTCGTCCGGGAGCTCGGGCAGGTCCTCGCCGTCGGGCAGCTCGGGCCGGTCCTGGCCGTCGGCCTGGTCGTCGGTCCGGCCGTCGTCGGGCATGCCCGGGTGGTCGCCGAGCTGGCCCGGGTGACCGTGCTGGCCGTACCCGCCGTACTGGCCGTGCTCGCCGTACTCCTCGCCGCCCGGGCCGCTCCAGTCGCCCTGGGCGGGGCCGGCGGGCGGGCGCTGCGGGCCGTCGTCGGCGGCGGCGATGCCGATGCCGGCACCGGCGAGGGCGCCGAGCAGCACGCCGGCGACACCGACGCCGATCATCGGCCGCAGACCGAACGAGCGCTCGCGCCAGGACTTCTGGGGCGCCTTGCCGACCGCGGTCGGCGGTCCGGCCGGCGGAGGGGTGGTCGGCTGCTGGAGCTGCTGGGCCGGGTTCTGGGGGGACGGGTTCTGGGGGTTCATCTCCTTCGGGTCCATGTCCACGATGTTCGCCAGCCGGCCTGTGAGCCGGCTGTGCGGTGGCTCAGAGTCCGGCAAGGGTTCCTGAGCCCCCGGCAACCACCCGCCGTCCACAGCCCGCCCACAGGAACCGCGGGCACGATGGGGACATGGCGAAGTCCGACCTCACCCGCGCGGACGGCACTCCGGTGCGTGTCCTCGTCGTCGACGACGAGGCCAACATCGCCGAGCTCATCTCGATGGCGCTGCGCTACGAGGGCTGGACGGTGGAGACCGCCCTCACCGGGCTCGACGCGGTGCGCATCGCCCGCGACCTGCGCCCGGACGCCGTCGTGCTCGACATGATGCTGCCCGACCTCGACGGGTTGGAGGTGCTGCGTCGGATGCGCGCGCACGACCCCGACGTACCCGTGGTGTTCCTGACCGCCAAGGACGCCGTCGAGGACCGGATCACCGGTCTCACGGCCGGCGGCGACGACTACGTGACCAAGCCGTTCTCCCTGGAGGAGCTGGTGGCCCGGCTGCGCGCGCTGATGCGGCGCGCCGGGGCGCAACAGGCCCAGGAGGGCTCGGTCCTGGTCGTCGGTGATCTCGTCCTCGACGAGGACAGCCACGAGGTCTTCCGCGACGGCACCGAGATCCACCTCACCGCCACCGAGTACGAGCTGCTGCGCTATCTGATGCGCAATCCGCGCCGGGTGCTCAGCAAGGCCCAGATCCTCGACCGGGTCTGGAACTACGACTTCGGCGGCCAGGCCAACGTCGTGGAGCTCTACATCTCCTACCTGCGCAAGAAGATCGACGCCGGGCGGGCGCCGATGATCCACACGATGCGCGGCGCCGGCTACGTGCTCAAGCCGGCCACATGAGGCGGTTCCGCTCGCTCACCGCGCGCCTGGTGCTGACCGCCGTCGCGCTGGTCGCGGTGGTCACGGCGCTGGTGGCCACGGTGACCACGCTGGCGATGCACGACCGGCTCAACGACCAGGTCGACGCCCAGGTCCGCGAGGCCCTCATCAGCGCCACCCGGACCCCGCCCGGGGCCCCGCTCGGGATCGACCCGCGCAACCAGGCGCCCGGCACCGTCGTCCTGGTCCTCTCCGACGACGGATCGAGCGAGTCCGCGGTGCTCGGCGACGCGCCCGGGACCCGGCGCGAGCTCGACGAGTCCCAGGTCGAGGCGCTCGAGGAGGTCCCGGCCGACGGCCGGCCCCGCGCCGTCGACCTCGACGGGCTCGGCGGCTACCGGGCGGCCGCGCTGGACCTCGACCGCGGCACCCTGGTGCTCGGCCTGCCGACCGCCGACGCCGACGACGCGGTCGCCTCGCTGATCGGCTGGGAGGCCGCGCTGGTGCTGCTCGGCGTCGCGGCCGCCGCGGGCGTCGGGCTGGTCGTCGTACGCCGCCAGCTGCGCCCGCTGACCGAGGTCGCGCACACCGCCCACGAGGTCGCCGCGCTGCCGCTGGCCTCCGGCGAGGTCGACCTGAGCACCCGGGTGCCCGCGCGCCTCACCGACGACCACACCGAGGTCGGCCAGGTCGGCGCCGCGCTCAACACCCTGCTCGCGCACGTCGAGTCGGCGCTGGACGCGCGGCACCGCAGCGAGCAGCAGGTCCGCCAGTTCGTGGCCGACGCCTCCCACGAGCTGCGCACCCCGCTGGCCACGATCGCCGGCTACACCGAGCTGGCCCGCCGCCGCCCCGACGACCCCGAGGCGACCCGCACCGCGCTGGCCAAGGTCGAGGAGGAGTCGGCCCGGATGACCTCGCTGGTCGAGGACCTGCTGCTGCTGGCCCGCCTCGACGCCGGGCGCCCGCTCGAGCGCGAGCGGGTGGACCTCACCCTCCTGCTCCTCGAGGCGGTCTCGGACGCCCGGGTGCTCGCCCCGGACCACCACTGGCGCCTGGACCTGCCCGAGGACTCCGTGGAGGTGCTCGGGGACGCCCAGCGGCTGCACCAGGTCGTGACCAACCTGCTCAGCAACGCCCGCACGCACACCCCGGCCGGCACGACCGTCACGGTGTCCGCGCGCCCGGACGGCTTCAGCGTGCACGACGACGGACCTGGCTTCGCCCCGGACCTCGCCGAGCACGCCTTCGAGCGCTTCGTGCGCGGCGACGCCTCTCGCCAGCGCAGCGGCGGCTCGGGGCTCGGACTGGCGCTGGTGCGCGCGATCCTCGCGGCCCAGGGCGGCAGCGTCGAGCTGCGCAGCACACCCGGCGACACCACGCTGCGCGTGACGCTGCGCCCCGCCACCTGACCCGGCTGGGCCGGATGCGCCGCGCCGGGGACGAACTCGCTCGCCCGCGCGTCGTTCCGGGGTTAGGGTGGCGCCACAGATTGTCTGACAATGTGGTCGGGCAGCGCGCACCACGCGAGGAGGCGACATCCGATGACCGTCACGACCGGGATCACCACCACCAGCCAGGCCCTCCGGGCGGACCTGGAGACGCCGTCGAGTCGCGAGCTGCACCGCGCCGAGGCCCGCACCGCTCACAACTACCACCCGCTGCCGGTGGTCGTGGAGCACGCGGAGGGGGCCTGGATGACCGACGTCGACGGGCACCGCTACCTCGACATGCTCGCCGGCTACTCCGCGCTCAACTTCGGCCACGGCCACCCCGCGCTGCTGCGCGCCGCCCACGACCAGCTCTCCCGCCTCACCCTCACCAGCCGCGCATTCGTGCACGACCAGTTCGCGGACTTCTGCACCGCGCTCGGCGACCTGTGCGGCAAGGACCTCGTGCTGCCGATGAACACCGGCGCCGAGGCGGTGGAGACCGCGATCAAGGTCGCCCGCAAGTGGGGCTACGAGGTCAAGGGCGTCGCGCCCGGGACGGCCGAGATCATCGTGATGAGCGGCAACTTCCACGGCCGCACCACCACGATCGTCGGCTTCTCCGACGACCCCGACGCCCGCGACGGCTTCGGGCCCTTCACCCCCGGCTTCCTCACGGTGCCGTACGGCGACCTCGCGGCCCTCGAGGCCGCGATCAGCGAGCGCACCGTCGCCGTGCTCCTCGAGCCCATCCAGGGCGAGGGCGGCGTCGTCATCCCCCCGGACGGCTTCCTGCGCGGGGTGCGCGAGCTGTGCACCCGCCACCGGGTGCTGTTCGCCGCCGACGAGATCCAGTCCGGGCTCGGCCGCACCGGGCGGACCTTCGCCTGCGACCACGAGGACGTCGTCCCCGATCTCTACCTCCTCGGCAAGGCCCTGGGCGGCGGCGTCGTGCCGGTGTCCGCGGTGGTCGCCGACCGCGACGTGCTCGGCGTGCTGCGCCCCGGGCAGCACGGCTCGACCTTCGGCGGCAACCCGCTCGCGTGCGCCGTGGGGCGCACGGTGGTGGAGATGCTGGCCACCGACGCACACCAGGCCCGCGCCCGTGAGCTCGGCGTGGTGCTGCGCGAGCGCCTCCAGGCGATGGTGGGGCACGGCGTGCTCGCCGTCCGCACCCGCGGGCTGTGGGCGGGCATCGACGTGGATCCGGCGGTCGGCACCGGGCGCGAGGTGTGCGAGCGGCTGATGGTGCGCGGGGTCCTCGCCAAGGACACCCACGGCTCCACGATCCGCCTCGCTCCCCCGCTGGTGATCTCCGAGGACGACCTGCTCTGGGGCCTGGAGCAGCTCGCGGAGGTCGTCGGGGCCTGACTCCACCCCTCACCCGTCCGGTGCCGCTACGGTCGGGCGCATGAAGACCCTCGACGGCAAGGTGGTCGTGATCACCGGCGCAGCGTCCGGCATCGGCCGGGCGCTCGCCCTGGAATGCGCGCGGCGCGGGTCGCTGCTCGCGCTCTCCGACGTGGACGAGCCCGGCCTGGCGGAGACCGTCCGCCTCGCCGCGGGCGCCGGGGGCCGGGAGGTGCGCGCGGACCGTCTCGACGTGGCCGACCGGGCGGCGTTCGCGGCGTACGCCTCGGCCGTCGCTGCCCATTTCGGGCGGGTGAACGTGATGGTCAACAACGCCGGGGTGGCGCTGGCCGGGGACTTCGTCGACCTCGAGTACGACGACATCGACTGGATCATGGGCATCAACCTCGGCGGCATGCTGACCGGGAGCAAGGAGTTCCTGCCCCACCTGATCGCCTCCGGCGACGGTCACCTGGTCAACCTCTCCTCGCTGTTCGGGCTGGTCCCGATGCCGGGCCAGAGCGTCTACAACGCCACGAAGTTCGCGGTGCGCGGCATGACCGAGGCGATCCGCTCGGAGATGATCCGCGCCGGGCACCCGGTCGGGGTGACCGCCGTGCATCCCGGCGGGATCAGCACCGCGATCGCCCGCAGCGCCCGGGTCTCGCGCAAGGAGGACGCCGCCGCGACCGCCGAGCTCTTCGACACCAAGCTGGCCCGCACCAGCCCGGAGAAGGCCGCGAAGGTCATCGTGGCCGGCGTGCTGCGCGGGAAGGCCCGGGTGCTCGTCGGGCCGGACGCCTACGCCGTGCACCACCTCGGTCAGCTGCTCGGCTCACGGTTCCAGGACGTCGCGGCGCGGGTGGCGCGCAAGACGCTGCCCGAGCACGTCGAGATCGTCTAGGGCGCCGTGCGGTCCGATCCCGGGAGTCCCGGCCGCCCGGTCCAGGTCGCGATGAGCAAGTGGGGCGGCGGCGCGCACTGGGAGTTCGAGGGGGTGCTGCTTGGCAGCGACACCCACGGCGAGTGGATCGGCGTCCCCGCCGGCACCCTGCACGTGCGTCCCGGGGCGCGCTACGTCGCCGAGGTCGACTCGGTGACGGTCCTCAGCCCCACCGCGTGGAGCCTGCCCACGTTCCACGCACCCGGCATCTGGTGCACGGTCTACGTCGACATCGCCTCCCCGCCCCGGTGGGACCACGAGGGCGAGGTGCCCGTCCTGCGCAGCGTCGACCTGGACCTCGACGTGATCCGGGGTGACACCGGGCGGGTCTGGGTGGACGACGAGGACGAGTTCGCCGCGCACCGGGTCAGCCTGGGCTACCCCGCCGACGTGGTGCGTGCGGCGCTGGCGGAGTGTCAGCGGGTGCATCACGCGGTCGCCTCCGGCCACCCGCCGTACGACGGGAGCGCGGAGGGGTGGCTCGCGCGGGTGCGCGGGCTCAGCCCCCGCTGACGGTGCCGTTGGAGTCGCTCCTGCCGTTCTCCCGGGCGCGCCGGCGCCGGGCGCGCGGGCCGAGGTCCCGCATCGGGCCGACCAGGCGCGGGCCGGCCAGGCGGGTCTCCAGGCGACGCGCCTCCCGCTTGAGCGGCTGGGCGACGTACTCGCCGAGGATCACGCCGGCCGAGAGGGCGATCGCGACCGACGCGGCCGTGACCATCGCCAGCAGGCCGGCCGAGGTGTCGCGCGTGCCGCCCTCGGCGAGCAGCGTCAGGCCGCGGTAGATCGAGAGTCCGGGGAGCATCGGCACGACCGCGGACACCACCACGACCAGGGGCGGCACGCGCATCCGCCCGGCGACCGAGAACGCGATCAGACCGACGAAGAGGGCGGCGAGCGCCACCGACCAGGTGCGCCCGATGCCGGGGAGCGCCACCGACTGGGTGATCGCGATCGCGACGCCGGCCACGCCCGCGATCGGCGCGATGATGCGTCCCGGGGCGTAGGAGGCGTAGGCGAAGGACGCGGCACAGACGGCGGCGCCGATCACCAGCATGCCGAAGGTCTGCAGGTCGCCGCGGCCGGGGTCGAGCGGCGGGATGTCGACGCCGACCACCTGGGCGAGGCTGAGACCTCCGCTGACGCCGCCGATGATGCCGGCGGTGGCGAGGATCGCCTCGGTGAGCCGGGCGCCGGCGGTGACGTAGAACCCGCTCAGCGCGTCCTGGAGGGCGCCCATGAAGCCGATCCCGGCCAGCAGCATGACGATGTTGGCGGTGATGACGAGGGAGACGTTGACGTTGACGGGCGCCAGGCCCGCGACGATGCCGACCAGCGTGGCCAGCCCGCCGCCGGCGATCTGCTGGTAGAAGAACGGCAGCCGAGCGCGGGCCATCCGCTGCTGGAGCCGGTCGATCAGCATCGCCGCGAGGCAGGCGACCAGCACGACGTACAGGTCGCCGCCGAGCTGGATCGCGACGCCGCCGCACATCGCGCCCCACCCGAGGGTGACGCGCCAGCGGGCGCGGATGTGGCCCGAGGACACGATCCGGGCCAGCGAGGTGCGGGCCTCCTTGAGGTCGACCTGGTCGTGCAGGACGGCGCGCACGAGGTGGTCGACGCGGGTGAGGTGCTCGTAGTCGATCGTGCGCTGCTTGACCGTGCGGGTCGTGACGACCGGCTGCTCCTCGGGGTCGGCGTGGTGGCTCATCGAGACCGAGGTGAACGTGACGTCGGTGTCCGCACCGCGCAGGCCGAGATGCTGGGCGATGCTCTGCATCGTCGCGGTCACGTCGGCCGCGCCCGCACCCGAGGCCAGCAACAACTCCCCCACACGGAGGCAGAAGTCGAGGATCTGGTTCACCTGGCGGGGGTCGAGCACACCTGCGATGGTGCCAGAGACCCCCGACGTGACCGGCGCCGGAGTCGACGCTTCGCGGACGCCGCCGACATGCCATCTGGCGCTCCGCTGTGGTTCGCTGGGCGCGTGCGGATCGACTTCCACCCCTCCCCGGAACCGACGATCGGCGTGGAGTGGGAGCTCGCCCTCGTGGATCGTCGCTCCCGCGACCTGCGCAACGACGCCTCGCACCTCTTCGCGCGGGCCCGGCCGCGGCTGCCGCACCCGGACCGGCTGCACAAGGAGCTGTTGAAGAACACCGTCGAGATCGTCACCGGCGTGTGCGACACCGTCGGTGAGGCGATGGACGACCTGCGCGCGACGCTGCGACCCACGATGGCCGCCGCCGACGACCTCGACCTGGATCTGTACGGCGGCGGCACCCACCCGTTCGCGTCCTGGACGGGGCAGCAGCTCAGCGAGGGGCACCGCTACGAGGAGCTGATCAACCGCACCCAGTGGTGGGGCCGGCAGATGCTGATCTGGGGGCTGCACGTCCACGTCGGCCTGCCCGCGCAGGAGCGGGTGATGCCGGTGCTGTCCTCGCTGCTCAACCACTACCCGCACCTGCTGGCGCTCTCCTCGTCCTCGCCGATCTGGGCCGGGGTGGACACCGGCTACGCCTCCAACCGGGCGCTGATGTTCCAGCAGCTGCCCACCGCGGGGCTGCCCTTCCAGTTCCAGAAGTGGTCGGAGTTCGAGGCCTTCGCCGGCGACCAGGTGACCACCGGCGTGATCGACGAGCTCTCCGAGATCCGCTGGGACGTGCGTCCCGCCGCCCACCTCGGCACCATCGAGAACCGCGTCTGCGACGGCGTCTCCACCTTCGAGGACCTCTCCGCGCTGGTCGCGCTCATGCAGTGCCTGGTCGTCGACCTCGACACTCGGCTCGCCGCCGGCGAGGAGCTGCCCACCATGCAGCCCTGGCATGTGCAGGAGAACAAGTGGCGCGCGGCCCGCTACGGCCTAGACGCCATCGTCATCCTCGACGCGCAGTCGCAGGAGCGGCTGATCACCGACGACCTCGCCGACCTGCTGGTCCGCCTCGAGCCCACCGCCGCCCGCCTCGGCTGCTCCGCCGAGCTCGCGTCGGTCGCCGAGATCCCCGCGCGCGGCGCGTCGTACCAGCGCCAGCGGGCGGTCGCCGCGCGCACCGGCGGCGACCTGGTCGCCGTGGTCGACTCCGTCGTACGCGAGCTGCGCGAGAGCCTCGACTCCTAGCCGTACGTCGCCCCGCCCCGGGTCGCGCTTCCCCGCTGGTCGAGCTGTGAGTCTTCCTTTGCAGCCCGCAGTGGTGGTGGGCTGTAGTCAGTGGTCAGTGGTCGGGAGTGTGACCCTTGTCGACGCGACCTCTACCGACGCCTCGAAAACCCCCGCCCGATACCCCTTGACCAAACAAAGGAGGGTCCCAGGCAGCGGTGTGACCCCGCCGGCGAGGTGCCGGCGGGGTCCGGGACGGTGGATCTACTCGTCGGGCGGGTGCGCGGCGACGAGCCGGGTCTCGCCGCGGTCCTTCACGAGGTGAAGGCCGTGGGGTGATCGCCAGAGGTACGTCGCGGCATCGGTCTTGTCGTAGGTCCACACGGTGTGGGTCTTGGCCCGGTGATGTCGGCGACACAGCGGGGCGAGGTTGCAGCTGCAGGTCGGTCCGCCGTCACCGTGGGCGACGACGTGGTCGGTGTCGCAGCGCCGGGCGGGGCGTTCGCACCATGGGAAGGCGCACACCGGTTGGGTGACACGGGTCTGCTCGGTGAGGCGGTCGGGGATCGCGTAGGCGTCCGTGTGGTGATGTGCGTCGAGGTCGATGACCGGCTTGATCACCACCTGCGCGTCACCACCGCACCAGCCGCGGACCTGCTCGGTCGACACGATCGACCGGGTCTCCTCGACGTGTGCGATGCCAGCCTCGTCGCCGGAGATCGCGGCGTCGGACAGATGCACGTGGATGACGACCTGCCGGGGCTTCACCACCGACGCGGCGCCCTCACCGGCTTCGGTGCGGAGGTCGAAGGCCAGTTGGCGCCGGGCCAGCTCACCGGCTGCCATCGAGCGGCGGACGTCCAACGACTCGGTGGAGCCAAGCGCAGCCAGCTCCTCCGCGCCCTGGCGGATCGCGGTGTCCAGATCGAGCGCATCGGCGAGGTCGAGCTCGCCCTCGACCCGCACGGTCCCGTCATGGGTGGCCCCGCCGGTGTGCACGTCGAAGCGGCGTCCGTCGGCGGCCTCGCGGCGCTGCTTCTCGGCACCCTCGGGGTCGAAGACCACCCGGGCCTGGTCCACGAGCCGCTCGATGGTGGCCCAGCCGACCTTCCCGAGCCCGCCCGCGAGCTGACGGTCCACGAAGTCGGCACCGTCCGGCGGAAGACTCAACGTCAGCTGCGCGAGCCGGCGGCCCTTCCACACCGGGACCACACCGGACTTCATCTGCTTCCAGGTCCGCGGCAGCCGGTGCGCCAGCTCGAGCGCGGACCCGACCAGCGCCCGGGCGGAGTCCGTCGACATGCCCAGCGCGGCGCCCAGCTCCATCGGCGCGAACTCCGCCACCAGCGGCGTCCCCTCACCACCCAACGGCACCGCCACCTCGCCGAAGAT
The DNA here is from genome assembly GCF_009557055.1 of Nocardioides sp. dk884. Lineage (NCBI taxonomy): Bacteria > Bacillati > Actinomycetota > Actinomycetes > Propionibacteriales > Nocardioidaceae > Nocardioides > Nocardioides sp. dk884. Next base: position 3,562,627 of record NZ_CP045649.1, read on the forward strand.
CCACCCGACGGTCGGCGTCTGCGTCGAGACCGACTCGACCGGATGCATCGCCGCCCACGCCAGCGCCGGCTCCAAGACCAGGAACTCCGCCCGCTGCACCGCAGCCCGCTGCGACTGTGCGAACGCCAGCACGGCAGCTGGGGTGTCGCAGTCGGGGAGCTCGTGGTCGGCCATGCCTCATCTTACTCGAACGCACGTTCGAGGACAAGGGTTTCTCCACACTTGCCTTCGAGTTCCTGGGCAGTGGTCCCGACGAACTCGACCGACGCGCCGCTCGACCAACGGAGCCACCTCGACCCGCGGACAGAGGACCACCTCACCGCGGGTAGCCGCCCGCCGGCGGCACCATCTCCAGGCGCACCCCGAGCAGGCGCACCGCCCGGTCGTGGTCGACGCGCTCCAGCAGGCTGACGGCGGCGTCGGCGAGCACGGCTGGGTCGTGGGTCGGATCGGGCAGGGTGAGGCTGCGGGTCACGGTGACGAACGGCGCGAACCGGATCTTCAGCCCGACCCGTGCCGCGGGCCGGCCCTCCGCGTCGATGTCGGCGACCACCCGGTGGGTCAGGGCGCGCACCTCCTCCGCGATCCGGTCCCAGTCGTCGATGTCGGTCTGGAAGGTGGTCTCGCGGCCGTGGGCGCGGGGCACCCACGGGGTCGCGTCGACCGGGCTGGCGTCCACCCCGCGGCCGAGCCTGCCCAGCCACGGGCCGGTGCGCGGACCGAACGCGGCGGCGAGCTCCGCGGGGTCGGCTGCGGCGAGGTCGGCGACGGTCGCGAGCCCGAGGTCGGCGAGCCGGCGGGCGGTCTTGCGTCCGACACCCCACAGCGCGTCTGTGGGCCGCTCCCCCATCACCTCCAGCCAGGTCTCGGCGGTGAGCCGGAAGCTGCCGCGCGGCTTGCCCATGTCGGTGGCGATCTTGGCGCGCAGCTTGTTGTCGCCGATGCCGACCGAGCAGTGCAGCCCGGTGGCCTCCAGCACGGCGGCGCGGGCCTGGTCGGCGGCCGGCTGCGGATCGCTGGCCAGCGGTGCCGGCGGGTCCGCGGCCACGAACGCCTCGTCCCATCCCAGCACCTCCACGACGACCGGCGACCCGGCCCAGGTCAGCTCGCGCAGCGTCGCCATGACCTGCGCCGAGGCAGCGTCGTACGCCGGGTGGTCGACCGGCAGGAAGACCGCGTCGGGGCAGCGGCGCAGGGCGACCCTCAACGGCATCCCGGAGCCGACCCCGAAGGCGCGCGCCTCGTAGGACGCGGTGGCGACCACGCCACGTTCGCTCGGGTCGCCACGCCCGCCGACGACCACCGGGAGGCCGGCGAGCTCGGGACGGCGCTGCACCTCGACCGCAGCGATGAACTGGTCGAGGTCGACGTGCAGCACCCATCCGGTCATCGGCGTCCTCAGCGCGGCGGCGGGGGCAGCGCGTCGGTGGACTCGGTCTGGTCGAGACCGGAGAGCAGCAGCAGGTCCACGATGATCGAGCGCAGCTGGGCGAGCACGACCTCTGCCGCGAGCTCGTCGGTCCGTGGGACCTGTCCGGTGCCATTGCCGACCGCGATCAGCGCCGGCCGGGCAGCGAAGGCGGTGCGGTCGGCCTGGAGCTCCTCGGCGACCTTCGTCGCCGCGTCGGCGAGGTCCAAGGCGATGCGGGAGTACGCCGAGGGGATCGGCTGGCGGCGGTACGCCGCCACCGCGACCTGACGCACCAGCACGCGGGTGCTGCGCAGCGCGCGGTCGAGCGGATCGACGAGGTCGGCCATCCGCCGCACCCGGTTGCGGTGGCGGAACCGGAACGGCGAGGAGGCCACGACCGACATGCCCTCGTCGGCGGCGGCCTGCAGCTCGCTGATCAGGTGGTCGGTGGAGCGCGCGTCCGCGAGCAGCGCGAAGGCCCGCTCGACCTCGCCGTCGACCATCACCTCGCCCGCGGTGCGCAGCAGGGTGGCGATCTTGCGCATCACCGCGGCGGCCTGCTCACGCGGGCGCCGCAGCGGGGCCGCAGGCACCACCGTGGCCGCGACCAGGGCGACCGACCCTCCGATCAGCGCATCGGTCCAGCGAGTGATCGCCTGCCCGGGGCCGGGCACGAGCGCGCACACGATGATGCCCTGGATCGCCGCCTGGTTGACGAAGAGCTGACCGCCGTCGAGCAGGAAGGCCACCGACATCGAGATCGCGACGATGACCGCGATCTGCCACCCACCGGTGCCGAACTCCAGCACGAAGAGATCGGCGACGAACACGCCGATCGCCACGCCGATCATCACCTCCGCGACCCGGCGCAGCCGCTGGCCGTAGGAGGTGCCGAGGCACAACATGGCCGAGGTCGCGGCGAGGAAGGGCAGCTCGTGATGGAACACGTCCGCGGCGATGAACCACGCGATGCCCGCGGCGATGGCCGCTTGCCCGATCTGCCACCGTTTGGAGGAGAGCCGTTTGCGGCGAAACCGCAGCGAGGTCCGACTCTTGATCAGCACCTCGTCGAACGGCCGCGCCTCCATGCCCCGATCGTGCCAGAGCGCCGCCCCACGCCCGGCACGGCCGGTGGTCCTCAGTCGCTGGCGTGCGCGTAGGCGAGCGCCTGCTTGAGGTCGCCGAGGTCGCGGTACCAGGTGCGGACCTCCACCCGGCAACGCACCCGCTGGATGCGCTTGTCGTACTCGTTGCACTCCGCGCGTGCCTCGGAGTCGGTGGGCGGGAAGAGCGAGGTGCCGTCGTAGTGGTGGATCTCGAACCCGTTGGCGGCGTCGCCGGTGACCTCGACGATCGTGTCGCCGGCCGGTGCGTAGGGCGCGCTGTTGGCAGGGCTGACCGCGACGGTGCCGATCACGGCCACCACGGCGGCGGCAGGGACGGCGATCGCGAGGGCGAGACGTTGGTGCATGGGAACTCCCGATGGTCGGTGATGCCGGTGATTCCGGCCTGTCCAAGACGCTAGGTCCGCGAACGGACGGTCCCGGCGAACCGCTGGAGGGATGGGGACGACCCGGTCGCGGCCGTGCGCTGTGGACGTGGGGCGGTCCGTCGAGGCCAGCGTCTGGTCTGTTCACGGGACCCTCCGAGACGGCCACCTCTTGTGGCGCCGGTCACTCCGAGACATAGTGCGGGTCTCCCGCCGCTCGGCGGGTTGGTGACGAAGGGGGGCCGCGTGGCCGCGCTCATCGACCCGACGTCTGTCGGGTTCCTGACGGTCGAGAACCGCAGCCAGCCCATGCACGTGGGGTCGCTGCAGCTCTTCGAGAACCCGACAGAGGCCGGGCCCGACTACACCCGGCAGATGTACGACGGGATGCGGCAGTCGGCCCACACGCGGCCACTCTTCCTGCGCCATCCGCACCGCTCGATCGCGACGGGTGGACAGCTGGTGTGGCGCCCGGACGAGCAGTTCGACATCGACCACCACGTGCGGCACAGCGCGCTGCCCGCACCCGGCGAGGTCCGCGACCTGCTCGACCTGTGCGGGCGCCTGCACAGCACCCGGCTGCCGCGCGAGCGGCCGCTGTGGGAGGCGCACGTGATCGAGGGCCTGGCCGACGGGCGGGTCGCGCTCTACACCAAGATCCACCACGCGCTGCTCGACGGCGTCTCCGCCTCCCGCCTGCTGCAGAGCGTGCTGAGCACCGACCCCGACCGGAGGGGCATGCCCGCGCCCTGGGACGCCGGGGAGCCGGACCCTCCGGCCGAGGCCGACCACGACGTCGAGACGGCCGTCGTCGACGCCTCGCCGTCCTCGCTGGCGCTGCCCCTCGCCGAGGTGCCGATCCAGGCGCTGCGCTCGGCGCTGGCGCTCGCCTCCGAGGCCGCCGGGATGCCGGCCGCGCTGCTGCGGACCCTGTCGCGCGCGGCCCGCAGCGAGGCCTCGGCGATCTCCCTGCAGGCGCCGCGGACGATCTTCAACCAGCAGATCACCGGCTCGCGACGCATCGGTGCCCAGGGCTGGCCGGTCGATCGGCTGCGCCGGGTCGGCAAGGCCGGCGACGCCACGCTCAACGACGTGGTGCTCGCGATGTGCGCCGGGGCGGTACGCCGCTACCTGCTCGAGCTCGACGCCCTGCCGTCGGCGCCCCTGGTCGCGATGGTCCCGGTGGGGCTGCGGGCCCGCGAGTCCCAGCTCGCCTCCGTCGAGGGCGGGAACGCCGTGGGTGCGGTCATGTGCCGCCTCGGCACCGATCTCGCCGACCCCGCGGACCGGCTCGAGACGATCCACCGCTCGATGCGTGCCGGGAAGGAGGCGCTGGCCTCGATGACGCCGCTGCAGATCGTGGCGATGAGCGCGCTCGGGCAGATGCCGGCGATCCTGCCGCCGCTGCTGCGGATGCAGGGCCTCGTGCACTCGCCGTACAACCTCATCATCAGCAACGTCCCCGGACCGCGGACCACCCACTACTGGAACGGGGCGCGCCTGGTCGGCAGCTACCCGCTGTCGATCCCGATCAACGGCATGGCCCTCAACATCACCTGCACGTCGTACGCCGACACCATGTGCTTCGGGCTCACCGGGTGCCGCCGCACGGTGCCCAGCCTGCAGCTGATGCTCGGCCACCTCGACGCCGAGCTCGATGCCCTCGAGCTCGCGGTGGGCGCCTGAGGATCACCGTTCGGCGAGCCCGCCTCCGACGGTGTCCGCCACGGCGCGCAGCCGGGCGCGGGTGATGTCGGCGACCGTGGCGTAGCCGGCGAGCTGAGCGTTGGACCCCGGCCGGGTCGGCTCCGCGCAGTTGATGCTCAGGCAGGTGCGGGTGCCGCCGTCGGCGACGTTCTGCAACGCGACCGCGTGCCCGGTGGTGCCGCTGCCGGCGAAGAAGTCCAGCACCCGCGCGTCGGGCGGCATCGTCTGCAGCACCCGGCGCAGCAGGGCGGTGGGCTTGGGCGACTCGAAGACGTGGCCGAGCACCGCCTTGAGCTCGGCGACCGCCGTGTCGGTGCTGCCGATCTCCTCGGTGAGCCAGATCGTGCGCAGCTTCTTGCGCCGCCCGTCGTGGAGCCAGTCGCGCTGGAAGATGTCGGCCCGCTCCCCCAGGCGACCCTTGATCCGGCGGCAGACCAGGTCGTCGGGACGCTCCTCGACCAGCGACCGGCTCCAGCGCCAGACAGCCGGGCGGGCGTCGCCGAAGACCGGCTCGATGCGGCTCGCGCCCTCGAACTCCGTGGTGCGCACCCGGCCGCTCTCCGGGTCGCCCCACAGCGGGTAGTGCAGCGTGGGTGTGGTCGCGGGGTTGAACTTCTTGTTGGTGTTGCGCAGCGGCAGGTGGCGGTAGTGGCGACCGTCCGGCGCGACCAGCGGGAAGTCGCCGGGGTCGACCGCGTCGGGGCTGCTCGCGTCGAGGACGCAGGTGCGCGCGTCCTTGGCGTAGACGAGCAGGTACTCGTGGTTGGTCGCGAACCCCTTGCCGAGCTGGCGGCCCTTGGGGTTGAGGTTGACCACGACCTGGGCCAGGAACTGCCGCTCGCCGAACACCTCGTCGAGCAGGATCCGCAGGTGCGCCGCCTCGTTGTCGTCGATGCTGACGAAGATCGCCGACCCCGCGCTCATCAGCTCACGAGCGAGCTCGAGGCGGGGACGCATCATCGCGGCCCAGGCCTGGTGCCGGCTCGTGGTGCGATCGCCCTTGATCCGGTCGTGGTAGGCGAAGTCGTTGCCGGTGTTGTACGGCGGGTCGATGTAGACCAGGTCGTACGCCGCGCCCTCGCGGCACAGCTGCTCGAGCACCTCGAGGTTGTCCCCCTCGGCGAAGGTGTTCCAGGGCTCGCCGGGCGCGGTCACGCGGTGAGACTAGGCCATGGGGAGCCGCGCTCAGCGATAGCCCGTCAGGGTTGGCGTCGCCGTCACGATCGCAAGGCCGACCGGGGCGCCCGGGATCGTCACCGACCCAGCGACCGCCGCCCACGGGCCACCATTGACCCGGAAGTCGGCCTCATAGGTGGTGTCCACCGCCGCAACCACCGCCCCCTTGCGCAGGTAGCGGTGAGTGACCTGCAGATCCGGGTACGGCGCCCCCGCCTCACTCGTGCGCGCCGTGGTCCCATCACCGAAGCGCCACTCGAACGACGCCGGCCGGATCCGCAGATCGACCCGCTGCCCCAACAACCGCACGGTCCGCTCGAAGTCCTCGGCCCCGGTGTAGAAGTTGGTCTCGAAATTCACCAGCGTCCGCCCACCCGGAGGCTGCACCTGCAGCACCGACGCCGGCAGATCCACCTCCCGCAGCGCCTGCGCGGCCATCCCGGCAGTGATCACCACCGGCGCGGCCACCGCCTCGGTCTCGCCGCCCTCTTGAGGGCAACTGGAGTATGGCTGGTCCGTCGTGCCGTCCGCGTGCTCGAACCAGACGGTCTGCATCACCGACCCGTCCGGGCACATCATCACCTCGACGCATGTGCCTAGGCCGCCAGCCGCACATGTCGGGACCGAATGCCATGTGCCCGGCACGGAACTCGACTGCGTCGCAGCCGAACCACCGCCATGGCTGCTACTCGATGCCGAACTTGTCTGCGCAGCAACATTGATTCCTGTCGTGTGCGTCTCAACATCGACCGGGTCATCTGCCATGGCCGGCCCACTCGCCACAATCAGGATCAGGACCGTCCCAAGGACGCCGTCTAAGAAGCGGAAGTTCATAGCACTTCCCACCGATCCATCGACCAACGGCCGTCGTGGTTCAGGACCATGAAGCGATCCGTGACGGTCCCCGCTGGGAACACCTGATTGTCGGCTTCGTCGGGGTACGAAACGACTTGTCGAGTGCTGATGACATCGACACGAACCTCAAACAAGGTTGCAGGCCCACCCTCGAGTTCCCTGACCTTGAAGTTCGACAGCGTTACGTCCCCGCCACCAATCTCGCCACCATTCTGGAACACCCGGCGAAGGAACTCGATCCCTCCAGCGCACCCTTGGCATTGGGGCGACACGAGCGCTTCGAGCGCTTCGACCTCCCCTGTCGTCTCGGCGTACTTCACCATCGCCCAGAAGTACTCGACGAACGCCTCCGCTGCCGCGGCATCGTCCCCCTCCGCCTCGGGCGGCAGCGTGGGGGCAACCGGACCGCTGGCCGGGCTGGTGCTGATCGTGGGGGTCGGCGTCGGCGGCGAGTCGACCTTCGGATCCGGATCGTCCCCACAAGCCGCGGCACTCGCGATCAGCACGGCGGCCGCGACCACCAGACACACACGTCTCATCTCAGCCCTCCGAGAGCCGGCGGCACCCGGAGCAGGGCGCCCACGGGCAACCTACCGGCGCATCGCCGCGGGAGAACCCCCCATTCTGAGCACCTGTGGACACCCACCCGGCATCATGGGCGGGGTGGGATTCAGGGAGCGTCGCGAGCAGCGGCGGTGGGCACGTGAGCTCGACCGCGAACTCGAGTCGCTCGCCCGCGAGGACCGCGGCGTCGACGAGGCGATCCGGTCCCTCGGCGACCAGCCCCCGACCCACACCCCCGTCCCGCTGCCGGTCCACCAGCGTCGCCACCGCTCCCGGGAGCGCAAGGCCGAGCGGGCGGCGCGCAAGGAACGTGGTCCGCTGCTGCCCGGGCTGGTGATCGTCTCGGTGATCATGCTGGGGGTCTTCCTGCTGGACCCCTCCGGCTCCGGCCAGCGTCTGCGCGAGCTCGTCGGGTTCGACGGCCGTCTGGCCGACGCCGTCGGCATCAAGAGCGACGGCGAGTATGCCTTCGCAGCGACCCAGCCGGGCAGCGAGGAGCCGGTGGCCTGGAACCCCTGCCGCCCGATCCGCTACGTCGTCAACCCCGCCGGCGCCCCCGACGACTGGGAGCGCCTCGTGGAGGAGTCGGTCGAACGCGTCAGCACCCTGAGCGGCTTCGCCTTCGAGGACGAGGGCACCACCGAGGACCGCGACTTCACCGGACGCATCAACGGCCTCGGACGCGCGGCACCCGTCCTGATCGGCTGGGCCGGCCCCGACGAGGTGCCGCAGCTCGCCGGCGAGGTCGCCGGCCTCGGTGGCAGCACCTACATCGAGCAGGACAAGCACCGCCGCTACGTCACCGGCTCGGTCACCCTCGACGTCGACCTGTACGACGACCTGGACCGCCGCCCCGGCGGGGAGGACACGATGCGCGCCATCCTCATGCACGAGCTGGGCCACGTGCTCGGGCTCGGGCACGTGGGCGACCGCGACGAGCTGATGTATGAGGACAGCCTGGGCCAGGACGACTTCGGCCCCGGCGACCGCGAGGGCCTCGCCCGCCTCGGACAGGTGTCCTGCGGCTGATCCCGCGGACCCTCGCGGGCCTGGGGCCCTGCGGCCGTGGCACGCTTCGGCCCGTGAGCGACCGATCCGCCCGCCCTTCCCGGACCCGCTTCACCCGCGCCGAGCTGGAGGCCTTCCGCGACGCCGAGGTGCCCGACCTGCTGCCGGAGCCGGGGCAGCTGCGCCTGCTGTGCGTCGGCATCAACCCGGGGCTGTGGACCGCCGCCACCCGCACCCACTTCGCCCACCCGGTCAACCGCTTCTACCCCGCGCTGCTGCGCGCCGGCATCATCGAGCACCCCATCGACCCGGCGAACGGCATGAGCGAGGAGGACCGCGAGCGCCTCCGGGCACGCGGCATCGGGATCACCAACGTCGTGCCCCGGGCCACCGCCAAGGCCTCCGAGCTCAGCCGCGAGGAGCTGCGCGAGGGCGGCGAGCGCCTGGTGGAGACGATCCGCCGGCACCGGCCCGCCGTCGTCGCGATCGCCGGCATCACGGCGTACCGCACGGCGTTCGGGCTGCCCAAGGCCACGCTCGGCCGCCAGCCGGAGCCGCTCGCGGGCGCCGGGCTCTGGGTGGTGCCGAACCCCAGCGGCCTCAACGCCCACGAGACCGTCGCCTCGCTCGCCGAGGCCTACGCCGCCCCGGCCCGGGCCGCGGGCGTGCTCCGCGACTGAGCCGGCGTCAGTCGGGCTCCTCCACCGCCGGCCGGTGCAGGTCGACGACCTCCGCGGCTCCCGAGGGGCGGCGCGCCTCCTCGACCGCGAAGAGCTCGTCGTCGAGGGCGAGCTCACGCACCCGGCTGTCGGCGACGCGCAGCAGCCGCGGCCCGTGCAGGCCGCCGGCGACCAGCACCCGGCCGTCCACCCGGTGGTGCCCCAGGCCCGCCGCCTCTGCCCGCTGCCGGGCGTCGTACGAGCGCGGCGCCACCAGCTCGCGCAGCAGGAACCGCAGCCAGAGCGCCGTCCGCTCCGGCCCGACGCGCTCGCTCAGCAGCAGGCAGCACCCCTCCGCACAGACCGTCCACGGCGAGCGCGCGCCGGGCTGCCCCGGCCAGACCCGCCGGACGCTCGCCGTGGCGAATCCGGAGTGCAGCACCCGCTCACCGGTCTCGAGGGCGGGAGCGACGCACAGGCGCTGCGGGAGGTCGAAGGGATCGGGCACGGCGACTCCTGGGTCCGACATCGTCCGAGAGGACGCGGCTCCCCCACCCTTCCCGACCGCACCGACGGGCGAACCGCCCGGGTGCCGGCTGTGGAGGCGCTAGGTTCGCCGCCATGACCAAGCTGATGTACGCCGTGTGGGGTCGCGACCTGTCCTCGGCCCTGCGCGACCCGGGGCTGCACGCCGGCCTGCACGGCGCCGGGGTGGAGCGGCTCCAGCTCAACCTCGACGACGAGGGGGTCGCCGGGGCGATGCGGATCGCCTCGGCAGGCGCCCACGTCAGCGCGGTCGTCAGCGCCTGGGGCGACGACCCGCAAGCGGACCGGATCACCGGATGCCTGGCGGCCGTGGACGGCGTCGAGCGGGTCGACGGCTGGCGCGTCGAGGAGCGGCGGCGGCTCGACCCGCCGGAGGTCTGGGACGGCAGCCGGGTCGACGCGCTCGCGCAGGTCGCGCTGCTGCGCCGCCCCGAGGGGCTGTCGTATGAGGAGTGGCTGCACATCTGGCAGGTCGACCACACCGGTGTCGCGATCCGCACCCAGGCCACGTTCGGCTACGTGCAGAACATCGTGCGGAGCACGCTCACCGCCCGCGGCGACGACGTCGCGGCGCTCGTCGAGGAGCTTTTCGTCCCCGCCGCGATCCACGACCGGCACGCCTTCCACGGCAGCGGCGGGGACGAGGCGGAGCTGGCGCGCCGCTCCCGCGCACTGATGGCGTCGGTGCGCCGGATGGGTGCCGACCGCGGGATCGACGTCGTTCCGACCGGGCGACGTCTCTACGACCTGCGAGACCTCTGACACAGCCCCGCGAAAGACCCGCGGGGGCGGTGATTGGATTGATTCCAGACGGGTACCCGGAGGCGTGACCCGTTCCGAAGAGCGTCTGCGCACCGCAGGACTCCGTGTCACCCGTCCCCGGGTGACCGTCCTGGACGTGCTCGACGAGGCCCGACGTACCCATGAGCACCTGTTGGTCGCCGAGGTGACGGAGCGGGTCCGGGCACGGATCGGCAAGGTCTCCACCCAGGGCGTGTACGACTGCCTCGAGGCGCTGGTCGGCATCGGCGCCGCACGACGACTGGATCTCCCCGGGTCCGGCTCGCGCTATGAGAGCCGGGTCGGCGACAACCACCACCACATCACCTGTCGCGGGTGCGGGGTCCTGGCCGACGTAAACTGCGTGACCGGTTCGGCCCCGTGCCTGACGCCCGATGACCCCCATGGCTTCGTCCTCGACGAGGCCGAGGTCGTGTTCTGGGGCTGGTGCGCAACGTGCGCCCCCGCCTCCGTGCACACCGATTCGGACATCACATCTTCTGCACGCACCGCCAGCAATGGAAGGACGACGCCATGAGCGACGACCGCAGGCTCACCACCCGTCAGGGCCACCCCGTCTACGACAACCAGAACGAGCGCACCGTCGGGCCCCGTGGGCCGGCGACGCTGGAGAACTACCACTTCTTGGAGAAGGTCTCCCACTTCGACCGTGAGCGGATCCCCGAGCGCGTGGTCCACGCGCGCGGCGCGGTGGCCTTCGGGCACTTCGAGGCCACCGGGCGCTGGGGCGAGGAGCCCATCGAGCGCTACACGCGCGCCAAGGTCTTCCAGCCCGGCAAGCGCACCGACGTCGCGATCCGGCTCTCCACCGTGATCGGTGGCCGGGACTCCTCCGAGGCGGCGCGCGACCCGCGCGGCTTCGCGGTGAAGTTCTACACCGAGGACGGCAACTGGGACCTCGTCGGCAACAACCTCGGCGTCTTCTTCATCCGCGACGCCATCAAGTTCCCCGACGTGATCCACTCCCTCAAGCCGGACCCGGTCACGTTCCGCCAGGAGCCGGCCCGGATCTTCGACTTCATGTCGCAGACCCCGGAGTCGATGCACATGCTCGTCAACCTGTTCAGCCCGCGCGGCATCCCCGCGGACTACCGCCACATGCAGGGCTTCGGCGTGAACACCTACAAGTGGGTCAACGCCGAGGGCGAGACCCACCTGGTGAAGTACCACTGGTACCCCAAGCAGGGCGTGAAGTCCCTGACCGAGGCGGACGCCGCGAACATCCAGGCCCAGGACCTCGGCCACGCCTCGAAGGACCTCTACGAGGCCATCGAGCGCGGCGACTACCCGCAGTGGGACCTCTACGTGCAGCTGATGGAGGACCACGAGCACTCCGAGCTCGACTTCGACCCGCTGGACGACACCAAGGTCTGGCCCGAGGAGCTCTTCGAGCCGCGGCACGTCGGGACGATGACGCTGACCTCCAACGTCAGCGACCACCACAACCAGAACGAGCAGATCGCGTTCGGCACCGGCGTGCTGGTCGACGGCCTGGACTTCTCCGACGACAAGATGCTGGTCGGTCGCACCTTCTCCTACAGCGACACCCAGCGCTACCGGGTCGGCCCGAACTACCTGCAGCTGCCGGTGAACTCGCCCAAGAACGCCACCGTGCACACCAACCAGCGCGGCGGCGAGATGAGCTACCACGTGGACCTGGCGCCCGGGCAGAACCCGCACGTCAACTACGAGCCGTCGACCATGGGCGGCCTGCAGGAGGCGGAGAAGCCCGGACCCGTCGAGAGCGGCCACGAGATCAGCGGCCGGCTCACCCGCGCCCGCCTGCCGCGCACGAACGACTACATGCAGGCCGGCCAGCGCTACCAGCTGATGGAGCAGTGGGAGAAGGACGACCTGGTGGCCAACCTGGTCGCGAACATCTCCGAGGCCACCCGCGAGGTCCAGGAGCGGATGGTCTGGCACTTCTTCATGTGCGATGACGAGCTCGGCCAGCGCGTCGGCGATGGTCTCGGCATCACCGCCGACGACGTGCGCGGCCTGGCTCCCCTGCCCACCCAGACGCTGAACGAGGAGGAGCAGGCCCGCGCGGCCAACCTCGGCAAGAACGGCCCCCGCGACGTCGAGGGCATCACGATGACCCACTGCGTCCCGAACGAGCACGTGGTCATCGAGCGCTGACCGGCGCGACCTGAGCAGAGCAGCTCCGACGCGGCCCGTCCCCTCAGGGGCGGGCCGCGTCGCCGCGTCCGGGGACAACGCTCAATGTTGGCGATGACGCTGCGCCTGGCCATGGGTTTCGTGGAGGAGGGTCACCGAGGACCCCCGATACCAGAGGACACCCCCATGCACCAGCATCGATCCCGCACCACACGCACGCTCGTGACCGCCTTCTCGGCCACCGCTCTCGCCTCCACCGTCCTGATCGCCGGGCCCGCCACCGCGGGGCCCGGGCACGGCCAGCACGGGCACGGCCATCACGGGCACGGGCACGGCCAGCACGGGCACAAGCACGCGCCGTACCTGCGCACCATCACCGCGCTCGACAGCCCCCGCGGCGTCGCGGCCCTCGGCCGGGGACGCACCCTGGTCACCGAGGGTGACGGCTCCTTCAGCCTCGTCGTGGAGAAGGGTCGCAGACGGGCGCGGGTCACCGAGCTCGGGACCGTGCCTGGCGCCGTGGGCGTCGCGCCGGCCGTCGCCGCCGGCACCGACGGCACCGTCTATCTGCTCAGCGGCGCCGGTGAGCCCGGCACCGGAGCCGCGAGTCTCTACACCTGGAGCCCCGGCGACGACGCCCCCGCCCTCCTCGCCGACATCGCCGCCTACCAGGCCGAGGACCCCGACCCCTCCAACGTGGAGGGAGTCCCCGAGGAGTCCAACCCCTTCGGACTCGCAGCCCACCCCGACGGGGGCGTGCTGGTGGCCGACGCCGCCGGCAACGACGTGCTGCGGGTCACCGAGGAGGGCGAGATCTCGACGCTCGCCCGGGTGATGCCCCGCACCATCGAGGTGCCGGACGGACTGCCGCCCACCGACCCCGAGGGCAACCCGCTGCCGCCGGCCGGTACGCCGATCCCGAGCGAGGCGGTGACCACCTCGGTCGCCGTCGGACCCGACGGGGCGGTCTACATCGGCGAGCTGCGCGGCTTCCCCGCCACCCCCGGCACCTCGCAGGTCTGGCGCGTGGAGCCCGGGGCCACCGAGGCGCTGTGCGACCCGATGAACCCCGACACCGGCGACTGCACCGTCGAGGCCGACGGGCTCACCTCGATCAACGACCTCGCGGTCGACCGGCGCGGCAGCATCTACGTCTCGACGTTGTCGAAGGCCAGCTGGCTGGCCTGGGAGCTCGGCGTCGAGGGCTCGGAGGTCGGCGGACTGTTCATCCTCACCCACCCCCGCTCCGGCGGCACCCAGGTCAAGGAGCTGGTGCGTGACCAGCTGACGCTGACCGCGGGCGTGGACGTCGGGCCCGACGGACGGGTCTTCGTCACCAGCCCGATCTTCGGCCCCGGCGCGCTCTCCGAGCTGGTGTGGAGCAAGGCGAAGGGCACCAAGCACCACCACCGCCGCTGAGACGGCACCGCACTGCCGCGCGGTCGGTCACCCCACGAGCACCGCGGGAGGCCGGCCGCGCGGTCTGCGTCAGGCCAGCTGTTCAGGCCAGCTTGTTCAGGCCAGCTTCCAGACCCCGGGCCCGGCGGCCACCAGGACTCCGGTGTCGATGAGCTCCTTGCGGGCCTTGCGTGCGGCCGCGCGCCAGCGCAGCTCACCTTGCGGGTTCTTCTCGCGGTCGCCGGGCTTGAGGACGTCGGCCAGCTGCTTCTCGAGGGCCTCGAACATGTCCTCGCCGTCGAGCTCGCCGCCGGCCTCGTCGAGGACCGCGATCACGTGCGGCACCAGCTCGTGGGGCTGGGTCCACTTGCGGGGGACGACCCGCGGCGGCGCCTCGCGCGTGCCGGGGACCCGCGTGGTCCGCACGCGGGGCGTGCTCACCTTCGGCGGCGGGTCGGGCAGCGGCACCGGCTTCGGCATGCCGTGCACGCAGGTGCTGAACGGAAGGTCACACAGGTCGCAGTAGTCGGCATCAGCCACGGCACAGACGTTACGTCCTCGCCGTACGCCGCCCGCAGGCACCCCCGCAGAACACTTGCCAGAATGGAAAGTGCTCCCTATGGTTTCCACCATGGAAAGTATCGACAGAGAGGCCCTCCGAGAGGCGCACCGGGCCGCGGAGCGCGCCGAGGCCGCGCCGTACATCGACTACCCGCCGACGCCGGCGTGGTACCCGCCCGCGATGGGTGCCTGGGCCACCGCCTACACGCTGCTGCTGACGCTCTGGGAGGACCACGGGTGGTGGCTGGTCCTCGGCATGATCGGCCTCGCCGCGCTCACCGGCCTCTTCCTCGGCTGGTACTCCCACCACCACGGCGCGGTCCCCAACCTGCGACACGCCCCGCGGGAGTTCCGCAGCGCGTTCGCCTGCTACGCCGTCGTGGTCGTGAGCATCGTCGGCTCGATCGCGCTGTCCTGGTGGCTGGTCGGGCCGGCCCTGGCCGCCCCCGTCGCGTTCGTGGCGACCGTCGTCGGCCTCGTCGTCTACGAGCGCGCGTTCGCATCCTCGGCACGTCGTACCCGGCAGCGGCTCGCGTGATCGAGGACCTCGACCCGGTCATCCACGCGCCGAAGCGACTCGCGGCGATGGCCGTGCTCGCCTCCGCGAGCACCGTGACCTTCACGTTCCTGCGCGACCACCTCGACATCAGCGACTCCGACCTGTCCAAGCAGATGGCGACGCTGGAGAAGGCCGGCTACGTCGACATCTTCAAGTCCGGGCGCGGCCGCGGCGCGACGACGACGTTCAAGATCACCGGCACCGGGCGCAAGGCCTATGCGCGCCACCGCGCGGCGCTCGCCGCGATTCTGGCCGAGCCAGGGGACGACTGAGCCGCCGTCACCTGGGCGCTCAGCGCCGCGGCAGCCGCCGGGCCTCGGTCTCGATCTGTGCCTGGTGGCGGGCCCGGAGCTCGGCGAGCCGGCGCACCTTCTCCTCCTCCGACAGGGCGCGCCAGGCGCGTCGGCGTACGGCGCGGGGCTGTGGCATGTCGATCGACCTCCGGGCACGGAGGTTATCGACCCCACCCTCCCCCGCGCATCCCGATTTGTTCGGCGCGACCGGGACGGCTCGCCCGCAGCTAGTGCCGCTCGAGCAGGACGATGACCTCGTAGTGCGCGGTCTGCGGGAACATGTCGAGCACCCGGGCCCGCACCGGGCGCAGCGACGGCATCGCGGCGAGGTCGCGCGCCAGGCTCACCGCGTTGCAGCTGGAGTACACGACATGGTCGACCCCCGAGGTCTCCAGCCAGCCCGCGAGCTCGGGCCCGATCCCCCGCCGCGGCGGGTTGACGACGACCAGGTCGGGGGCCGTCGGCGCCGCCAGCGCGTACGCCGTGGCGTCGTCGGCCAGGAAGCGCACGCCGTCCAGCCCGGACTCCGTCGCGGTGAGGGTCGCGCTGGCCACGGCCTCGGCGCTGGTCTCGACGCCCACGACCTCACGTCCTGGCGCGGCGACGTGCAGCGCGAAGCCGCCGACCCCGCAGTAGAGGTCCCACACCGTCCGAGGAGCCGCCTCCTCGACCCACTCGCGGCCCTGGCGGTAGAGCGCCGCCGCGACGTCGGTGTTGGTCTGGAAGAAGCTCTGCGGGCGCAGGTGCAGGACCAGTCCGTTCACCGCCATCGGGAGCGTCTCGCGCTCGGTGAGCGCGATCTCCTCGGCGCCCTCCAGCACCGCCTTGTGGTGCGGTTGGAGGTTGATCGACGCCGTCGCGAGGGCGGGCAGCCGCTCCAGCAGCCCGGGCAGGTGCTTGCGGATCCGCGCCAGCGACTCGGTGGAGCGCAGCACGAAGCGCACCATCAGCTCACCGTCCGGGGAGGCGGTGACGAGCAGGTGCTTGAGCTCGCCGCGGCGAGCCCGCACGTCGTACGGCGCCAGCGCGGCGCGGGTGACGAAGTCGGCGAGCACCGGCAGGGCGGCCTGGATCAGCGGCGCGTGCAGGCCGCAGTCGCGCAGGTCGACGCCACCGCCCACGGGGTCGAGGATGCCGAGCGTCGGCGCGGCGACCTCGCCGGCGACGACCATCTTGGCCTTGTTGCGGAACCCCGCCTCCGCGCTGCGCACCGGCTCCAGCCAGAGCGGCTCCGGCCAGACCGGCTCCGGGCCGGTGGCGAGCAGCTCGCGGCAGTGGCGCTCCTTGTCGGCCAGCTGGGTCGCGTAGGGCCGCTCGATCCACGTGCACGAGCGGCAGCGTCCGGCGTCGAAGTGATGGCACTGCATGGCTGACCCAGGCTACGGGCCGCGCCGTCCGGGCGCGGCGGGACCTGCGAAATGGCGACGGGGCCGCACTCCGTGGGAGGAGTGCGGCCCCGTCCGAGGTCAGGCGGGGTGACCCGCTCAGACGTGGTCGTCGAGGCTCTGGGCGTTCTCGCGCCCCGCCGCGACGGCGCTGTCGTGGCTCTCACGCGCCTGGGTGAGCAGCGTGAGCGCGTCCGGCCTCTCCTCGCGGACGAGCTGGCGGTACTTGTCGCCGAGGGCGACGATCTGCGCCCGCTCGCGCAGCAGCGCGCGGTAGATGCGCTCCCGCTCGGCGGGGTCCTGGGTGTACTCCGCGTCGAGGTAGGCCTCGGCGTGGCGCCGCGCGTTGTTGATCGCGGTGATCGCCTTGCCCTTCTTGCTGACCAGCGAGGCCACCACCGTCACGACCAGGACGCCGATGATCACCGTGAGCGAGAGCCCGGTCGTGATCTCGAAGACCTTCACGTGCTCGCCGTCGTTGATGAACGGCACGTTGTTCTCGTGCAGGGCGTGCAGGATCAGCTTGACGCCGATGAAGCCCAGGATCGCGGCGAGACCGTAGGACAGGTAGATGAGGCGGTCCAGCAGCCCGTCGATGAGGAAGAAGAGCTGGCGCAGGCCCATCAGGCTGAACGCGGTGGCCGTGAACACGATGAACGCGCTCTGGGTGAGACCGAAGATCGCCGGGATCGAGTCCAGGGCGAACAGGATGTCGGTGCCGCCGATGGCCACCATGACCAGGAGCATCGGCGTCATGACCTTCTTGCCGTTCTCCATCGTGAACAGCTTGTCGCCGTCGTAGTGGTCGCTGGTGTGCAGGAAGCGCCGGGCCAGACGGATGATGAAGTTGTCGGCGCCCTCGTCACCGCCCTCGTCGTGCTTGAGCATGTTGCCGGCGGTCAGCAGCAGGATCAGGCCGAAGAGGTAGAAGATCCAGGCGAACTGGTTGATCAGCGCGGCGCCGAGGAAGATGAACGCCGAGCGCGCGATGAGGGCGAAGACGATGCCGAAGAGCAGCACCTTCTGCTGGTCCTCACGGGGCACCCGGAAGCTGCCCATGATGACCAGGAAGACGAACAGGTTGTCGACCGACAGGGCCTTCTCGGTGATGTAGCCGGCGAAGTACTCCCCGCCCATGGTCGTGCCGCCGAAGACGAGCACGAGCAGCCCGAAGACGAGGGCGAGGCCGACGTAGATCGCCGACCAGATCGAGGCTTCCTTGAGCGTCGGCACGTGTGCCTGACGAACGTGGAAGAAGAAGTCGAAGGCGAGGAGCGCCACGATGGATGCCATCGTGATGCCCCAGACCCAGATGGGGACGTCCATGCGTCATGTGCTCCTTGCAGGCGGTGCCGCGACGCGGCCAGTGATGATCCTCAAGGTACCAACGCACGGCAACGCGACTCGGTGCCGAGGTGCGGCTCCCAGTTTTGACCAGCCCGCCCTGTGGCGCCCGCCACGTCACGTGGGACGGCGCCCGGCGGCAGAGATGCGGCACAGTCCGGGGGAGAAATGGAGCGACCCCGCTGGCGTCTCGGGTCACCAGCGGGGTCGAGTAGAACTCTACGTCGTTTCAGGACCGATCCGAACTGAAACCCCGCTTCTTGAGGGTTTCTTGAGGGAAGTCTCAGACTCCCCGCCCGTGCCCGAGGCGGCACCCGCGTCCGGCCCCGCCGCCGCTCCCTCGCCGGCCCCCGGGGCGCGCGAGGCGAGCGATGTGGGGGCAGGCCCGGCCGGCGACCCCGGGTCGGCCACCGGCACCCCGGCCTCCCGGTCGGCGACGAGCCGCAGCGCCCGGCGCAGGTGGCCCAGGACGGCCTCGAGCTCGTCGTCGGGCAGCGCGTGCTCGCCGCGCCGCAGCGCGACGAGCTGGCGCACGAGCTCGTGCCGGTCGTGGTCGAAGATGTGCGCGACGGTCTGCACCGGGATCCCCGGGTCGTCGCGGAGCAGCTCGGCCACCGTCGCCACCGCCGGGTGCAGTGCGACAGGGGTACGCCGGGGCGCGGCCACCTCACGCTCGAGCGGCAACCGCCCGCCGAGGCGGGCATGCAGGTCGCCGGCGACCCGCTCGACCTCCTCGACGAGCACCGCGACGGTGCCGCGCAGGGCCACCGGCGCGAACGGCATGGCCAGGACCCGGTGGGTGATCATCACCGAGCCGTCCCAGAGCAGGTAGCGCCCGAACGTGGCGTCACGGTTGAGCAGCTCCAGCTCGAGGGCGGCCCGGTCGTGGTCGACCACGTCGCAGACGACCTCCATCAACAGGTCGAGGGCGGGCTCGTCGTGCAGCACCCGCACCACCACCGCGTGGTCGTCGGAGACCGGGACCACCAGGTCACCGTCGTCGGTGTGCACCAGCTCGGCGGTCATCGGGCGCAGTGCGTCCTGGACCAGGCCGCGCAGGTGCTCATCGTCGAGCGGGACGGTGGCGAGCGGCTCATCGGCGATCGGCTGGTGGGCGGCCTCGGAGTCTGCGGGCTGGACGCTCTCCCGGCTCTCCCCGCTCTCCGTGATCCAGGCGCCCAGGCCGTCGACCTCGAGGAGCGCCGGGTGCAGGGCGCCGTGGACCTCGCGCAGCGTGGTGACGCTCAGCGTCGCGAGCCGGTCCACCTCGCGCACGGGGGCCTCGAGCTCGTGCACGGACTCGCCCGTCGCCTGCAGGCGCGGCGCTCCCCAGCCGAGGTCGAGCATCTGCTGCGGGTCGGGGTCGCCACCGCCGGCCTCGAGGCGCAGCCGGTCGGCGCCGTCGCGCACGAACACGACGTACGCCGGGTCCTCCTCGGCGCCGGCCTGGGCCTCGCTGAGGCCGACGTGCACGGCCTGGCGCACCTCGAGGGCCGCCAGCTCGTCAGCCAGGCCCCGGCGGAACCGGCGCCACGCGGCGTCGACCTCCTGGTCGAACCCGTCGCGCTGCTCGTGCATCCGCCGCCCCTCCCCCTCGACCCTAGGTGCCTCCTGCCGGCGCCCGTGCCGGCACGAGAGACGCTACGCCAGAGCGCCGACGCCACCGCACCGGCCGCGCGGTCAGCGCGGCACCCGGCCCTGCTCCCGGCCCTCCTCGAGGCCCTACTCACGGGCGGCGCGGGCCGCGCGCAGCCGGCGTACCCGGGCAAGCGCCAGCGGGCCGACGAGCGCCAGGACCGCGATGGCCCACAGCACGATGCTGAGGGGGGTCTCGACCAGCACCGACAGGTCGCCCTCGGAGATCAGCAGGGCCCGGCGCAGCTGGGTCTCGAAGAGCGGGCCGAGGATCAGTCCCACGATCGCCGGCGCGACCGGGACGCCGGCCATCGCCATCAGCACCCCGAGCAGGCCGATGACGTAGAGCACGAGCAGCTCGGCGAGGCCGCCGCCGGAGGCGAAGGTGCCGAGGGTGGCGAAGACCATGATCGCTGCGTAGATGCCGTAGGCGGGGATCTGCAGGAGCCGGGCCCAGACCCGGGCGAGCGGCAGGTTGAGCACGAGCAGCATCACGTTGCCGACGTAGAGCGAGGCAAGGAGCGCATAGACCAGCGGGCCGGACTCGCTGAACAGCTGCGGCCCCGGCTGCAGGCCGTAGGACTGGAACGCGGTGAGGATCACCGCGGCGGTCGCGGAGGTCGGCAGGCCGATGGTCAGCAGCGGGACGAGCACGCCGGCCGCGGCGGCGTTGTTGGCCGCCTCGGGACCGGCCACGCCCTCGATGGCGCCGTGCCCGAACTCCTCGGGGTGCTTGGAGAGGCGCCGTTCGGTGGCGTAGGAGAGGAACGTCGGGATCTCCGCACCCCCTGCCGGCAGCGCCCCGATCGGGAAGCCGAACGCCGTGCCGCGCAACCAGGCCGGCCAGGAGCGCCGCCAGTCCTCCCGGCTCATGACCGCCCGCCCGCGCAGCGGCGTCACCGTGCCGCCGCCGCCGCCCTTGAGCGCGTGGGCGAACACCTCGCCGATCGCGAACAGGGCGACCACCACGATCACGACGTCGATGCCGTCGAGCAGGGTGTCCACGCCGAAGGTCAGCCGGGCCTGTCCGCTCTGCGACTCGATGCCGATCAGCCCGATCGTCAGCCCGATCAGCAGCGAGGCGATGCCCTTGAGCGGGCTGGCGCCCAGCAGGGTCGCCACGGTGACGAAGGCGATCGCCATCAGCGCGACGTAGTCGGCCGGGGTGAAGTCGACAGCGATGTCGGCGAACGGCTGGGCCAGGAAGGTGAGCAGGACCGTCGCGATCGTGCCGGCGACGAACGAGCCGATCGCGGCGGTCGCCAGCGCGGAGGCGGCGCGCCCGGAGCGCGCCATCTTGTTGCCCTCCAGCGCCGCCACCATCGAGGCGGACTCCCCCGGCGTGTTCAGCAGGATCGCGGTCGTCGACCCGCCGTACATCCCGCCGTAGTAGACGCCGGCGAAGAGGATCAGCGCACCGGTGGGCTCCAGCTTGAAGGTGATCGGCAGCAGCAGCGCCACGGTGAGGGCGGGCCCGATGCCGGGCAGCACGCCGACGGCTGTTCCGAGGGTCACCCCGATCAGGGCGAGCAGCAGGTTGGTCGGGGTGAGCGCGTCGCCGAACCCGTCCAGCAGCAGGCCCAGGGCGTCCATCTCAGAACCCCCAGGGCCCGGCCGGGAGGGAGATGCCGATGGCGGTGTCGAAGAGCAGGAAGACCAGTGCGGCGACGCTGAAGCCGTAGACGAAGGCGCGCACCCGGTCGGGAGCGCCGAGCACGACCGCGGTCGCGCCGAACAGCAACGTGGCGGACACGACGTACCCCAGCCACGGGACGATGACGGCGAAGACCAGCAGCACGGCCAGCAGGACGAGCATGCGTCTCCAGTCCTGCGGACGGGTGTGCTCGGAGACCTCCCAGACCCCCATGTCGCGCCGCCCGCGCACGACCAGCAGCACGCCCACCACGAACGTCAGCGCGCCGACGACCCAGGGCGCGGTGGCGGCGCCGACCAGGTCGTCGCCGTTGTCGAGGCGGGAGGCCTGCACCAGCACGACCACCGCGAGCACGACGAGCAGTGCGCCGAGCACCATCGTGGCCAGGGCGGTGCGCCGGTCGTCCTCGACGCCGAGCTGCTCGGCCTCGTCGGGACCCAGCAGGTCGCCGCGGACGTTGAGGCCCTCGTCCCGGGGGCGGGGCGCGCTCACGAGACGCTCCCGATGCCGAGCTCGGCGACGACCTTCTCGACCCGGATGGTCTCCTCGCGGACGAAGCTGCGGAACTCCTCGCCCGCCACGAAGGCGTCGGTCCAGCCCTCCCGCTCGAGGGCCTCCTGCCAGGCCTCGGTCTCGACCATCTGCGCCATCAGCTCCTCCAGTCCCTCGCGCTGCTCGTCGGTGAGACCGGCGGGCGCCACGACGCCGCGCCAGTTGGTGAGCTCGACGTCGAGACCGGCGTCGAGGAGCGTGGGTACGTCGGGCAGCGAGGCGCTCGGCTCGCTGCCGGAGACCGCGATCGCGCGCAACGCACCGGCCTCGATCTGCGGCAGCAGCTCGGAGACGCCGGAGAGCCCGACCGTGGCGCTGCCGCTGAGCAGGGTGGAGACCGCCTCGCCGCCGCCGGAGTGGGCGATGTAGTTGACCTGGCTGGCGTCCAGGCCGGCCGCCTGGGCGACCAGGCCGGCCAGGATCTGCTCGGCCCCGCCGGCGGACCCACCGGCCCAGGAGACCGCACCGATGTTGCGCTCCATCGCCGCCACCAGGCCCTCGACGTCCTCGATCTCGGAGTCCTCGGGGACCACGATGGCCAGCGGCTCGGTGGTGAGCGCCGCGATCGGGGTGACGTCGGTGAGGTCCACCTCGGGCTGGTTGGCCGCGATCGCCCCGACCATCACCAGGCCCATCACCATCAGTTGGTTGACCTGGCCGTCGCGCTGCGCCATCTGGCTGAGCCCGATGGTGCCGCCCGCCCCGCCGACGTTGTAGACCTCGCTGCGCCCGGTCAGGTCCTGCAGCGCGCTCTGCATCTGGCGCGCGGTCCCGTCCCAGCCGCCGCCGGGGTCGGCCGGCGCCATGACCTTGAGCTGCTGGTCGCCGAGCAGCTCCTCGGCGGCCGACGGCGCCCCACCGCCGGTCTGGGTGACGACGACCAGCACGATCGCCAGCACCCCGGCCAGGACGTACGGCACGAACCTCTTCACGCTTGCGGAATACCCGGTGACCTGGGACACAAACCGAGGTGGGCAAAGCCGCGAAGCACGTCCAGCCCGCCCCCGGACATGCGAGAGGAGAGGCCCCTCGCCTCTCGCTCTTCAACGTATAGCGCTCCCGGGGGCTTGCGGCAAGACCCTGGTGCTGTCGAAGAATCGCCGGCCGTGGCGTCGTCTCCGGCGTCACGGGTGACCGGCCAGGATCGGTGGAGGGATCGGCGATGGACGCGGACGTGATCGTGGTCGGGGCGGGGCCGACCGGTCTGATGCTGGCGGTGGAGCTGCGGCGGGCGGGCGTGGAGGTGCTGGTGCTGGAGCGGCACCCCCGGATCCGGGAGGTCGCGAAGGCCGGCGGCCTCAGCGGCCAGGTGCTGGACCTGCTGGAGCTGCGGGGTGACCTGCCGCGCTTCGAGGCCGCCAGCACGGCGCCCCGGCCGGCGCCGAACTTCCCGTGGGGCGGGATGCACGTGGACCTCAGCCGGCTGCCGGACCCGCCGATGGCGGCGCTCCCGCTGCCGCAGCCGCTGCTCGAGGAGGTGCTCGACGGCTTCGCCCGCGAGCTCGGCGCCGAGGTCCGCCGCGGACACGAGGTGGTGGACCTGAGCCAGGACGAGGACGGCGTGGACATCGAGGTCCGCGGCCCGGCGGGAAGGCGCCGGCTGCGGGCGGCGTACGTCGTGGGGTGCGACGGGGCGCGCAGCCGGGTGCGCGAGCTGGTCGGCATCGAGTTCCCCGGCACGACCTACCCCGAGGTGCACCGGCTCGCCTCGACGACGATGCCCGAGTCCGTGACCCTCCTGGACGGCGGCGACCTCGAGGTGGCCGGTGTCGGCCGGATCGGCTTCGGGTTCACCCGCACCGAGCGCGGAGAGTTCGCCGCCGGGTCCGCCCAGCCCGGCGTGCTGGGCGTCTTCACCAGCGAGCCGGACACCGGCGCGTACGACGACGACGAGGCGATGACCGTGGCGGAGGTGCGCGCCAGCGTGCGGCGGGTGCTCGGCATCGACCTGCCGATGGGTGAGCCGATCCGGCTGACCCGCTTCACCTTCCACGCCCGCCAGGCCGAGCGGTACCGCGAGGGGCGGGTGCTGCTCGCCGGCGACGCCGCCCACCTCTTCCCGGCCCCGGGGGCGGCGCTCAACGTGGACCTCCTCGACGCCGTGAACCTGGGCTGGAAGCTGGGCGCCGAGGTCGCCGGCTGGGCCCCGGCGGGGCTGCTGGACAGCTACGGCGAGGAACGTCGCCTCGCCGCGGAGCGGACGATGCTCCACACCCAGGCGCAGGTGGCGCTGCGTCGCGGCCACGACCCGGCCGCCCAGGCGCTGCGCGCACTCGTGGGCGAGCTGCTGGCCGACGAGCAGCCACTGCACCGGCTCGGGTCGCTGATGGCCGGCACCGACGTCCGCTATCCGGTGCCCGGCCAGGAGCGGCACCCCTTGGTCGGCGCCTTCGTGCCTGCGCTCGCGCCCCACGCGGCTCCGGGAGCCGCCGGTGGCGCCGGTGGCGCCGTGCGGATCGGCGCCCGCCCCGTCCTGCTCCTGCTCGCCGACCGCCCCGAGCTGCGCGGGATCGCCCGCGGGTGGGAGCACCGGGTCGACGTCCGCGCGTCGTACGTCGCGGACCGCTCGGTCGACGCCCTGCTGGTCCGCCCGGACGCCCACGTGGCGTGGGCCGCGGGCAGCGACGAGCCCGCGGACACGGCCGCGGGAGAGCTGCGAACAGCACTGACCCGTTGGTTCGGGCCGCCGGCGGGTGGAGCGGGACCGCTCAGGCGAGCCGCGAGCGGTACTGCGCGAACCGATGGCCCGTGAGGACGCCCTCGTCGGTGAGCGTGAGCCAGTCGTGGCGGGTGAAGGTCTCGCGCTGCACGTCGCTGAGGTTGAGGAACAGGCACCGGAACGGCCGGCCCGCCCGGTCGTCGCGGATCTTCATCAGCACCCGGTCGAGCACGAAGTGCTCGAAGGGGTTGAACAGGTAGGCGCAGGTGACGTCGCGGTAGTCGTAGGTCACCGCGTCGGCGAGGACCACCTCGGCCGGCGAGCGGGCGCCGCGGAGGCGCTGGAGGTTGTCGGAGGCGATCCGCACGACCGCCGGGCCCAGGTCGAGCCCGATCACGCGCCCCACCTGCATCCGTGCCGCGACGCAGACGACCCGCCCCTTGCCGCATCCGATGTCGACCAGCACGTCGTCGGGGCCGGGCTCGAGCCTCTGGAGCGCCGTGGCGACGGTCGTGTAGTCACAGGTGGCCGCGTGGCAGCCGTCGGCGATGTCGGTCTCCACGATCCCGCCGGTGTCGACGCGCAGGAACGCGTCGTAGCCGAGGTTGCGCAGTCGTCCGGTGAGAGGCATGCCGTGGACCGTAGGCACGCGACGCCGCCGGGATGAGGATCCGTGCACCGTCGTGCCCAGAGTGCGGTACGCCGGCGACCAGCCGGGCTCGGGCGCGCGCGCCGTCAGCCGCGGCTGGTCCCGCTCAGCTCAGCTCAGGCGGTGAGGAACGGGTAGTCGGTGTAGCCGACCGCCCCGGGGCTGTAGAAGGTCGCCGGGTCCGGGGCGTTCTCGGGGTGCTCGCCGCGCCAGCGCTCGGCCAGGTCGGGGTTGGCGATCGCGGCACGTCCGACCGCCACGACGTCGGCGTGTGCCGCCTCGATCAGCCGGACCGCCTCCTCGCGCGTGGTCACCTGGCCGAAGCCGCTGTTGGCCATGAACGGACCGGCGAAGCGGCGGCGCAGCTCCTGGGCGAGGTCGCCGGCCGGCTCGGCGTGCAGCACCGAGAGGTAGGCCAGGCCTAGCGGACGCAGCTGGTCGAGCAGCGCGCCGTACGTCGCGAGGACGTCGTCGCGGTCGGTCTCGAGGGCGTCCTGGACGTTGTGCTCCGGGGAGATCCGCAGGCCGACCCGGCCGGGCCCGACGGCCTCGGCGACCGCCGTCACCACCTCGACGACGAACCGCGCGCGGGCCTCGGGCGACCCGCCGTACTGGTCGGTGCGCTGGTTGGACGCCGGCGAGAGGAACTCGTGGAGGAGGTAGCCGTTGGCGCCGTGCACCTCCACCCCGTCGAGTCCGGCGGCGATGGCGCGCCGGGCGGCCGCGACGAAGTCGGCCTTGATCTCCTGGGCCTCCTCGGTGGTGAGGGCGTGCGGCACCGGGAAGGCCTGCTTGCCCTTCTCGGTGTGGCCCTCGCCCTGGATGGCGATCGCGCTCGGCGCCTCGACGCGGCGCCCGCCGTTGACGTCGGGGTGGGTCACCCGGCCGGCGTGCATCACCTGCAGGACGATCCGCCCGCCGCGCGCGTGCACGGCGTCGGCGACCCGCGCCCAGCCGGCCTGCTGCTCGTCGTTCACGATGCCCGGCTGGCCGACGAACCCCTGGGACTCGTGGCGGGGGTAGGTCCCCTCGGTGACGATCAGCCCGAGGCCGGCGCGCTGGGCGTAGTGCTCGACGAGCAGGTCGTTCGGTACGCCGCTCGTCCCGGCGCGCATGCGGGTCAGCGGTGCCATCGCGAGACGGTTGGCCAGCTCGAGGTCGCCGAGGGTCACGGGGGTGAAGAGATCCATGCCCGTGCACAACACCGGCGCCGGTCAGGTGTTCCGGTTTCGCCGCAAGTGCGTGATTGCCCACTTCACAGTGCCGTTCGACCATGACCCAGGTCACACCGCCGTCGTACCGTGACGGGAGTGGCCCGGCCGCGCGCCGGGTCACGAGCGACGACCCCCTGAACCCCCTCCCCCGAACCCCAGTGGCTGGAGCCGGCATGGCAACCACCTCGAACGAGACGGGCAGGATCCCGCGGGCCGTGCTCGTCACCGGCCTGGTCGTCGTGGCCGGCATGCTGATGCCGGTGCTCGACAGCACGATCGTGAACGTCGCGCTCGACACGCTGAGCTCCGACCTCGACGCCTCCTTGAACAAGACGCAGTGGGTGGTCACCGGCTACCTGCTCGCGGTCGCGATGGTCATCCCGATCACCGGGTGGGCCATGGACCGGTTCGGGTCGAAGACGATCTGGATCACCGCGGTCACGCTGTTCATGCTCGGGTCGGCGCTGTGCGCGGCCGCGTGGAACATCGAGAGCCTGATCGGGTTCCGCATCCTCCAGGGCCTCGGCGGCGGCATGCTGCTGCCGGCCGGGCAGGCGATGATCGCCAAGGCCGCGGGGCAGGACCGGATGGGCAGCGCGATGTCCATCCTGGGCATCCCGATGCTGCTGGGACCGGTGTTCGGCCCGGTGCTCGGCGGCCTGCTGGTGGAGTACACGACCTGGCACTGGATCTTCGTGGTCAACGTCCCCGTCGGGCTCATCGCGATCGCGCTGGCGGTGTGGAAGCTGCCCGGCGGCCGGCCGGAGGAGGACGCCGGCGTGCTCGACGTGGTCGGGCTCGTGCTGCTCTCCGGCAGCCTGGCGAGCCTGCTCTACGGCCTCTCCGAGGCCAGCTCGCAGGGCGGGTTCGACAAGGCGGGGGTGCTCGGCTGGCTCATCGGCGGCGGAGTGGGGCTGGTGGCCTACGTCGCCTACAGCCTCGTCCGCGGGGCGAAGTCGATCATCGACGTCCGGCTGCTCACCAACCGGGTCTTCGCCAGCAGCACAGCGGTGATCTTCCTGGTCGGCATCGGCATGTTCGGCGGGATGCTGCTGCTGCCGCTGTACTACCAGACCGTGCGCCAGGAGAGCGCGCTCGACGCCGGGTTGCTGCTCGCACCCCAGGGCCTCGGCGCGGTCGTGGCGGTCGTCCTCACCGGCCGGCTCACCGACCGGATCGGTGCGGGGTACGTCGTCCCCGTCGGCGTCGTGCTCGCCCTCGCCGGCACGCTGCCGTTCACGCAGGTCGGCACGGACACCTCCTACCTCTGGCTCTCGCTCGCCCTCTTCGTCCGCGGCATCGGACTGGGCGCGGTCATGATGCCGACCATCTCCTCGGCGTACAGCACCCTGAGCAAGGACAAGGCCTCGCGCGCGGCCCCGACCCTCTCGGCCACCCAGCAGGTCGGCGCGTCCCTCGGCAGCGCGCTGCTGATCACCGCGCTCACGCATCACTTCACCCACCGGCTGATCGAGCGCGGCGTGGAGTCGCAGAGCCGCGGCAGCGGTGGCGGCAGCACCGAGCTGTCGTCGATCCCGCGCGAGGAGCTGCCGATCATCGGCCCGCTCCTCGCCGACTCCTACGGCTTCGCCTTCTGGGTCGCGTTCGTGCTCATGGCGTTCATCCTCATCCCTGCCATCGGGCTCCCCCGGCACTGGCACGGCAAGGACGCCCCGACTCCCGACCGGGACCCGGACCCGGACGCGGCGCCGGTCGCGCCGGGCGGCCAGGTGCAGTGAGGCCTGGGTCTCCAGGACACCCCCTCTCTGTAGCCGACCGAGGAGTCATCGTGAAGCTGTTGCTCACCTCCGGCGGCGTCACCAACCCCAGCATCCACGCCGCGCTCGAGGAGCTCCTCGGCAAGCCGGTCGCCGAGTCCCACGCGCTGGTCGTCCCCACCGCGCAGTGGGGGCACCCGATGTGCGGGCCGTCCTCGGTGCGGGGCCTGGTGGCGGCCGAGCCCAGGCACCAGCCCTTCACCGGCCTCGGTTGGGCGTCACTCGGCGTCCTGGAGCTGACCGCGCTGCCCACCATCGGCGCCGAGCGCTGGGTCCCCTGGGTGCGCGACGCCGACGCGCTGCTCGTCGACGGCGGCGACGCCACCTACCTGTGCCACTGGGTGCGGGAGTCCAGGCTCGCCGACCTCCTGCCCTCGCTCCCCGACACCGTCTGGGTGGGCGTGAGCGCCGGCAGCATGGCGATGACGCCGCGGATCGGCGACTACTTCGTCGAGTGGCCCGGCGCCCCGGACGACCGCACCCTCGGCATTGTCGACTTCTCGATCTTCCCGCACCTCGACGCGTTCCCGACCAACACCATGGCCCACGCCGAGCGCTGGGCCGCCGGCCTCGGCGCCCCGGCGTACGTCATCGACGAGCAGACGGCGATCAAGGTCGTCGGCGGCGCGGTCGAGGTCGTCTCCGAGGGACGGTGGGCGATGCTCGGGTCCTAGCCGACCCTCCGCAACGTCGGCACTCTCGGCGCGGTGCGGACGACCGTCGCCGCGCGCCTGGCAAGCTCGCCGCGTGCGCGAGGGCCTCTACGAATCCATCATCACCACCGAGCTCGCCACCCGTTTGCAGGGTCTCGCCGATCTCAGCCCGCATGAGCTCGCGGTGGACCCCGCGGACGAACCTCACGTCGTGGCTCAACATGTCGCGAGCGTGGTGCAGCGTCACTTGGAGGGCATCCGCGACCGCGATCAGCGGGTGCTGACGGTCAACGCCGTCCTCGGCGCGCTCGACCCGAGCGCGAGCATCGAGCCCCCGGTGCGCCAACTGTTGTCCCTCGTCCCGGATGACCCGGCGGTGGGTAGCAGCAGGTTCGAGCTGCGTCCCAAGACCCCGTTGGCAGAGGCGGCCTTGCTCACCAATGCCCGCGATGAGCCCAGCCTGGCCTCGGAGATCAAGGCCGAGATGTCCTCTGCGGACTCCGTCGATCTGCTGTGTGCCTTCGTGCGCTGGCACGGCGTACGGCTGCTCGAGGATCGACTCAGGCAACTTCGCCGCGACGGCATCCGGTTCCGTGTCGTGACCACGACCTACCTCGGCTCCACGGAGCGCCGCGCGCTCGACCGCTTGGCCGAGGAGTTCGGTGCCGAGATCCGCGTGCAGTACGACGCGCAGCGCACCCGGCTGCACGCCAAGGCCTGGCTGTTTCGTCGGCAGACCGGGTTCGACACCGCCTACGTCGGCTCCTCGAACCTCTCCCGCGCGGCGCTTCTCGACGGCGTCGAGTGGAACGTGCGTCTCTCGCAGGTGGCGACCCCCAGCTTGTTGCAGAAGTTCGAGGCGACCTTCGACTCCTACTGGCACGACGCGAGCTTCGAGCCCTACGACCCCGAGCGGGACCGCGACCGGTTGGATGACGCGCTGCTGGAGGCCAGCGGGCGCAAACAGTACGACCGGGTCACTCTGACCCTCTCGGGGCTGGAGGTGCGCCCCTACGCCTATCAGCAGAAGATCCTCGACGATCTGTCCGTCGAGCGGTCCGTGCACGACCGGCACCGCAATCTCGTCGTTGCCGCCACCGGCACAGGAAAGACGGTCATCGCAGCCCTCGACTATCGGCGCCTGGCCGGTGGCAAGCGACCGTCGCTGCTGTTCGTGGCCCACCGCCGCGAGATCCTCGATCAGTCGCTGCGGACGTACCGCGAGGTGCTTTCTGACGGTGACTTCGGAGAGACCTGGTACGCAGGCACGCGGCCCGAGCGTGGCGAGCAGGTGTTCGCCAGCATTCAGTCACTCAACGCTTACGGCATCTCCCATATCCCGCCCGACGCGTTCGACGTGGTGGTCATCGATGAGTTCCACCACGCCGAAGCGCCCAGCTATCGGCGCCTCCTCGGCCATCTCCGCCCGGGCGAGCTCCTGGGAATGACCGCGACCCCGGAGCGCGCGGACGGCACCGACGTCCGCGACTTCTTCGACGGACGGATCGCCTCCGAGCTTCGGCTCTGGGACGCCTTGGAGTCCGACCTGCTGTGCCCGTTCCACTACTTCGCGGTCGCCGACAACACCGATCTCTCCTCGATCTCCTGGCGGCGCGGTCGGTACGACGACGCCGAGCTCGATCGCGTCTACACCGGCAACGACGCGCGCGCAGCCATCGTGCTGCGCGAGCTGCGGGACAAGATCGCCGACCTCGGCGCCATGCGCGCTCTGGGCTTCTGTGTCAGCGTGGCGCACGCGCACTACATGGCTCAGGTCTTCGCACGAGCGGGTATCGCGGCCGCCGCGGTCAGCGCGGAGACTCCGGCCGCCGAGCGGCAGCACGCCCTCAGCGACCTGCGCGCTCGCCGGGTCAATGTCCTTTTCGCCGTCGACCTCTTCAACGAGGGACTCGACATCCCCGACGTCGATACCGTTCTCTTCCTACGGCCGACCGAGAGCGCCACGGTGTTCCTGCAGCAGTTCGGTCGTGGCCTGCGGCGTACCCAGGACAAGGCCGTGCTCACGGCTCTTGACTTCGTCGGGCACCACCGCAAGGAGTTCCGGTGGGACGTCAAGCTGCGCGCTCTCACCGGTCGCGCCCGGGGCGAGCTGGTGCGCGACATCGAGCAGAGCTTTCCGTTCCTCCCGTCGGGCTGCCAGATCGTGCTCGACCGGACGGCCCAGCAGACGATCCTCGACAACGTGAAGGCCCAGGTCTCGCGGCGCTGGCCCCAGGTCGTCCAGGATCTGCGCTCCATCGGCGATACCACGCTTGCCGACTTCCTGGCGCGATCGGGACTTCCGCTCTCGGACGTCCTGCGGTCAGGCAGCAAGTCCTGGACGGGACTGCGTCTCGACGCCGGTCTGCCCGTGCGACTGCGCGAGGACTACGCACCGAAGCTCCTCAAACGAGGACGTGCCCTCGCCCACGTCGACGATCCCGACCGGGCCGGCGCCTACCTCCGCCTGCTCCGAGATGACGCCCCCGACTACGCCGACCTCGGCGAGAGCGACCAGCGGTTCGCCCGCATGCTGTTCTTCTCGCTGTGGCCCGACGGCGGCTCCTTCCCCTCCTACGACGCCGGTCTCAGGGCACTGCGGCGGGAGGAGGCCGTCCGAGACGAGTTGAGCGGCATCATCGAGCTCGCGCTCGACGCCACCTCGCACGTCACGACACCGCTCACGGGGTCACTCGCGCCCTATCCGCTGCGCGTCCACGGGCGCTATCAGCGCGAGGAGATGCTCGCCGCCGTCGACTACGCGACGCTGAAGCGGAAGCCGACGAGCATGATGCAGGGCGTTGCCTACGCACCTGCTGCGAACGCCGACCTGCTCATGGCGACGCTCAAGAAGTCTGAGGCCGAGTACTCCCCCACCACGATGTACCGCGACTACCCGATCAGCCCCTCCCTCTTCCACTGGGAGTCGCAGAACGCCACGACGGTCGCCTCGCCGACCGGTCAGCGCTATCTCAGTGGCACGAGCAACGTCCTACTGTTCGTGCGCGAGACCGCGCAGAACCCCCTCGGGACCGCGCCGTACCTCTTTCTCGGACCCGCCACCTATTCGTCCCACGAGGGTGAGCGCCCCATCGCCATCACCTGGAAACTGGCGCACCCGCTTCCTGCCGACTTCTTCCAGGCGGCCACGGTGGCTGTTCAGTGACCAATCGCGATTGGTTATGTCCGTCGCGTGAACCGAAGATCGCCGTTCGGCATCCGTTGATGCAGATAACGGTCGTCGTGGATCAGATGATGATGATGACCACACAGAAGAATGCCTTTGTCGAGATCGGTCTTCCCGCCCGCTGACCACGGATCCACATGATGCGCCTCGCACCACGTCGAGGGAATGGTGCAGCCGGCGGCGCGGCATTCTTTGTCGCGAATGGCGAGGGCTTTTCTCTGACCTGGACTGAAGAGCCGGTTTGTGCGACCGAGGTCGAGCGGCACCGAAGGCGTGCCGAGGACTGCGGGGACGAGATTGGCCGTGCAGGCTAGACGCCGGGCCTCGCCGGCGGTGATCCGGGAACCGTCCGCGAGCGTCGCGGAGCCGAGGCCGTCGACCAGGGCCGCCAGGTCCATGGTGATCACCAGCGTCGTGGCGTCCCCGCCGTGCAACGGCAGCCGGGACGGGTCGATGCTCTCAAGCAACGAGCAGAACGCCTCACCCAACCGCCGCTCGTAGGGCACCCGCCGCCCGTCCGCCGCCGGCTCATCGGCTGCCCGCCGAGGGTTGGTGAACGACTCCAGCATCGTGCTCAGCCGCAGCGCCACTGACTCCGGGACCTGAGCGCAGATGATCGCCGAGCCGTCGCCGACATGCCGCACCCCCAGCGTCGTACGCCGCCGGGCTCGGCGCTCCGCAGCGCGCAGCTGCTCCTCCTCGACCTCCTCCGCCCACTCCGGCGCGACCACCTCCAGCAGCCGCTCCGCCAGGCGGCCGAGCTCACGCGGCCCGAAGTCCGCGGCCTGCTCGACCAGGTAGGTCTCCGCCCGGGCCAGCATCGCCGACCACTCCTCCGCGGTGGCCTCGACCAGCGAGAACGCGTCGGACAGGTCGTCGAGCGCAGCGACCATCACGTGCCCCTGGTCGAGGCTCACATGCCCGCCCGCAAGCGCGGTCCCGACGCGGTGCCAACGTCGCTCGCACGCCACCCCGAGCCGCTGCAACCGCCGCGCGTTCGGCCCCGCGGTGTGGGTGCGGCGCGCGACCCACGCGGCCACGTCGCGACAGCCATCGGCGTCGGCCACGTCATCGGCGCACGCGATCACCCGCGCATGCATCGCCTGCGCCCGCGAGGCCAGATGGGCCGTCATTCGCAATGCCTGGCGCTTCTCCGAGATCGACAGGAATGTCGGATCACGGTCGGCGATCTTGTCGAGAAATGCCTCCGCGCACCCCACGTCGGCGAGGTAGGGATGAGCCGTGTCGGCCATCGTCGCCTCCCGAGAGGACGTGGTGGAGAACTGGTTCCGTAGGACCGATTCTACCAATGTTCGAAAGCGTTCGAAATGGCTCGGAAGGTAAAGACTGAATCTGTGGATAAAGGCGCGCGGGTTGCGACCATCCGGACGGTGACGACGACTAGGTGCCCGTCACCTCGAGGTCGACAAGAACGCCCGTCCACACAACCCGCGTCACAGGGTCGATGGGGCCAGCGTGCGGCAGGTAGCTGGACTGGAGGTCCTCGTAGCGGGCCGTGCCCGGGACGGGGTACCAGGCAGCGCCGTCACCGGGTCGGTGGTCCTGCCACTCCATGCGGACCCGCGTCACGAGGCCCTCGGTCATCGGAAACCCGTCAGGGGCGTCGACGTTGTTCGCTGCGAGGACACCGATGAGGCCGACGGGGCCGGTGACCGGTCGTGGCGCATCCCAGTAGATGGTCGCGCCGTCGGCGTCGATGACCGTCGGATGCCTGCCACCCTCCGCTCCGGCCCACGGAGGAATGGCCCGGGCGAGACCGGTCAGCCGGTGGTGCTGATCGGGACCCTGGTCCCCTCGACTGCTCTCGCGGAACTCCAGCCACGCAGCGAGCTGGTCACCCACGGCGATGACGCCGCCGTCTTCTTCCAGCTGCCAGGCGGCGACATGCACGGTCAGGCCCATGTCGCCAGTCTCGCGCACAAGCGCAACGAACCCGACCCCCCACACGGAGGGGCCGGGTTCGCGTGGCTGCCGCTCGTGGACTCGCCGTCACTCCCCTCAGGGGATCAGGGTCGGCCCACCCTCACCGGGTGACGACTCAGCTGCAGCCAGAGGTGCTGCCGCAGCCCTCGCACACGTGGCAGGAGCCGGCGGGGCGCATCTTGGTGCCGCAGGTGAAGCAGAGCGGGGAGTCGACCGCGGAGCCGGTGATCTTCTCCATGAGCTCGGCCGAGGTGTGGGCGTCGGCCGGGGCCGGCTTCGCCAGCGGGACGACCGGGGTGGTCGCGGCGGGCGCGTCCTCGATGAGCTCGGCGGCGGCGCCGGTCTCCTCCACCGACTCATACGAGCCGGTCTCGAGGTGGCGCTGACGCTCGTCGGCGGAGTAGATGCCCAGCGCAGCGCGCTGCTCGAAGGGCAAGTAGTCCAGGGCCAGGCGACGGAAGATGTAGTCCATGATCGACTGCGACATCCGCACGTCCGGGTCGTCGGTGAGGCCGGCGGGCTCGAAGCGCAGGTTGGTGAACTTCGAGACGTAGGTCTCCAGCGGGACGCCGTACTGCAGGCCGATCGAGACGGCGATCGAGAACGCGTCCATCACGCCCGACAGGGTCGAGCCCTGCTTGCCGAGCTTGAGGAAGACCTCGCCGAGCTCGCCGTCGTCGTGCGCACCGGAGGTCATGTAACCCTCGGCGCCGCCGACGGTGAACGACGTGGTGCGCGAGACGCGCGACTTGGGCAGGCGCTTGCGGGTCGGGGCGTAGACGACCTTCTCGACGACCTTGGTCTCGACCTCGGCCGGCTTGGCCTCGGTGCCCTTGTTCTCACCCTTGCCGCCGGACAGCGGCTGGCCGACCTTGCAGTTGTCGCGGTAGATCGCGGTGGCCTTGAGGCCGAGCTTCCAGGACTGCATGTAGACGTCCTCGATCTCCTCCACGGTCGCCGTCTCCGGCAGGTTGACCGTCTTGGAGATCGCGCCGGACAGGAACGGCTGAGCCGCCGCCATCATCCGCACGTGGCCCATGGCCTTGAGGGCGCGGGCGCCCATCGCGCAGTCGAAGACCTCGTAGTGCTCGGTCTTGAGGCCGGGGGCGTCGATGACGTGGCCGTGCTCGGCGATGTACTCGACGATCGCCTCGATCTGCTCGGGCTGGTAGCCGAGCTTCTTGAGCGCGCGCGGCACCGTCTGGTTGACGATCTGCATCGAGCCGCCGCCGACGAGCTTCTTGAACTTGACCAGCGAGAAGTCCGGCTCGATGCCGGTGGTGTCGCAGTCCATCATGAAGCCGATGGTGCCGGTGGGCGCGAGCACCGAGGCCTGCGCGTTGCGGAAGCCGTTGGTCTCCCCCAGCGCGATGACGTCGGCCCAGGCCTGGGTGGCGAGCGTGTGGACCTGCTCGTCGGCGACGTGCAGCGGACGCACGGTGTCGTTGGCCGCCTGGTGCTTGCGCATGACCCGCTTGTGGGCCTCGGCGTTGCGGGCGTAGCCGGCGTACGGGCCGACGATCGCGGCGAGCTCGGCGGAGCGCTTGTAGGAGGTGCCGGTCATCAGCGAGGTGATGGTCGCGGCCATCGCACGACCGCCGTCGGAGTCGTAGCCCAGACCCATCGCCATCAGCAGCGCGCCGAGGTTGGCGTAGCCGATGCCGAGCTGGCGGTAGTCGCGGGTGGTCTCACCGATCGACTCGGTCGGGAAGTCGGCGAAGCAGATGGAGATGTCCATCGCGGTGATGATGAACTCCACGGCCTTCGCGAAGACCTCGCCGTCGAAGGTGTCGTCGTCCTTGAGGAACTTCAGCAGGTTCAGCGAGGCGAGGTTGCACGAGGAGTTGTCGAGCGACATGTACTCCGAGCACGGGTTGGATGCGGTGATCCGCCCGGTCTCGGGGTTGGTGTGCCAGTCGTTGATCGTGTCGTCGTACTGCAGACCCGGGTCGGCGCACTCCCAGGCGGCCTTGGAGATCTTGCGGAACAGCTCACGGGCGTCGACGCGCTCGATGATCTCGCCGGTGGTGCGCGAGCGCAGACCGAAGTCGGTGCCCTCCTCCACGGCGCGCATGAACTCATCGGAGACACGGACCGAGTTGTTGGCGTTCTGGTACTGGACCGAGGTGATGTCCTTGCCGCCGAGGTCCATGTCGAACCCGGCGTCGCGCAGCGCGCGGATCTTGTCCTCCTCGCGCGCCTTGGTCTCGACGAACTCCTCGATGTCGGGGTGGTCCACGTCCAGCACGACCATCTTGGCGGCGCGACGGGTGGCGCCACCGGACTTGATCGTGCCGGCGGAGGCGTCGGCACCGCGCATGAAGGAGACCGGACCGGAGGCGGTGCCACCGGAGGAGCGCAGCAGCTCCTTGGAGGAGCGGATGCGGGAGATGTTGAGGCCGGCACCGGAGCCGCCCTTGAAGATGAACCCCTCCTCCTTGTACCAGTTCAGGATCGAGTCCATGGAGTCGTCGACGGAGAGGATGAAGCAGGCGGAGACCTGCTGGGGCGACTCGGTGCCGACGTTGAACCAGACGGGGCTGTTGAAGGAGAAGTACTGGTGCACGAGCAGCCAGGTGAGCTCGTGCTCGAAGACCTCGGCGTCCGCCGCGCTGGCGAAGTAGCCGTTCTCGAGGCCGGCCTTGGTGTAGGTGTGCACCACCCGGTCGATGAGCTGCTTGAGACCGTTCTCGCGGGAGTCGGTGCCGACGGCGCCACGGAAGTACTTGGTGGTCACGATGGTCGAGGCGTTGACCGACCAGAAGTCGGGGAACTCGACGTCGCGCTGCTCGAAGACGGTCTCACCGGTGCGCCAGTTGGTCTGGACGACGTCGCGACGCTCCCAGTTGATCTCGTCGTAGGGGTGCACCCCCGCGGTGCTGAACACCCGCTCGACCTTCAGGCCCTTCTTCGCGGCCTTGCGCCCCCTGGTTGCGCTGGTGACCGTCTCCGTCATGCCCGTCTCCTCTGATGCGTCGTGGCTCGTGCTGCTGGTGGTGGTGCTCATGCTGTGGTGGTGCTCCGGTCGGTGCTCTCACTGTCGATGGTCTCTCCGAGCACCGACAGTGGCGGGGGAAGCTGGTGGAAGGCCCGGTGCGCAGCTTCCCCACTACGCACCGGGCTGTTCGAGAGGTCAGCCCGATGCGGCGGGCTGGCCGGGACTCCGCTCGGCGCGGAGCGTGGCGATCTCGGCGGCGAAGTCGTCCGCCGACTCGAAGGCGCGATAGACGCTGGCGAAGCGCAGGTAGGCCACCTCGTCGAGCTCGCGCAGCGGGCCGAGGATCGCCAGGCCCACCTCGTGGGCCGGGATCTCCGCCTGACCGGCGAGCCGCAGGGCGTCCTCGACCGCCTGACCGAGGCAGGCGAGCTGGTCCTCGCTCACGGGCCGGCCCTTGCAGGCCTTGCGCACCCCGGACACCGCCTTCTCCCGGGTGAACGGCTCGCTCGCGCCGGAGCGCTTGAGGACCATCAGCTGCATGAGCTCGACGGTCGAGAACCGCTTGGCGCAGGACCCGCAGGTGCGGCGTCGCCGGATCGAGCCCCCGTCGTCCGCGACCCGGGAGTCGATCACCCGGGTGTCGGTGTTCCGGCAGTAGGGACAGTGCATCCGGGGCTCCTCTCAGGCGCGCCACAACAGCCCGGGGCGGAAGTGCCTCAGGGTGTGGATAACGGGGGGTCTGCTGTGTAGAACTCACTCACATCTGTGAGTCTTGCGCCGCTGAGCTGTGCACTAGATGTGGATAACTACAGCGCTGTAAGTACTAGATGTAGGGGTAACCGTACGCGTGCGGCGGATCCTCTGCAAGCCCGCGCGACACGATCGAGGCCCCCGGTACGGACCGCCTTCGAAACCGCAGGTCAGAGCCCTGCCAGCCTTCGCCGGACGCCGGCGCGACACCGCAAGCGGCACGGATCAGGCGCGAATCGGACGCCGCACGGACGTGGCTCAAAAGGGGCGGGGTCGACGTGCGGGTCGCCGAGCGCCCGGGCGCGCGATCAGCGACAATGACCCCGTGGCAAGCAAGGGCAAGCGGGCGGGTTCGAGGCGGGGCACCAAGAAGACTCCGACGGTGCAGCCACGCCTGCTCGCCCTGGCCGGAGGCGTGACGCTGGCCGTCATCGCCTGGGGATACCTCGTCTACGCCGCGATCGACTTCGGTGCCAGCGCGCGCGGCGGCGACTCCGGAGGCTGGTGGCTCCTGGCGCTCGCCTCGACCGGCGCCGTGGCCTGCCTGTTTGTGGCCCTCATGCTCATCGCACGCCTGCTGCGCGAGCTCTGCCTCACCTCCGGCCCCTCCTCGTCGCCCGATCCCGCAGCCGCCCCGACGCAGGACCCCGTCGCCGCGAGCACCCCGGCGACACGCACGACGGTGCCAGGCGGACGACGCGCGGCCCGCTGAACGACCTCGACCTCGAGGAACGACCAGGGGGCGGAGCCATCAGGCTCCGCCCCCTGTCTTCCCCTGCTCGCCGGTCGGGGTCGAGGCGACCGGCGATGTCTGGCGTGCCTCAGCTGGTGGGCACCGCGAGGCGCTGACCGGCGACGAGCATCGTGGAGTCGAGGGCGTTGAGCCGCTCGATGTGGCGCATCTCCTCGCGCACGTCACCGTCGTCGCTGAGCTCGGCGGCGATGTCCCACAGGGTCTGACCGGTGCCGACCGTGATGATCTCCGTGGGCTCCGCCGAGCCCCTCTCCGCCGTCGCCATCGAGCCGCCGGCGAGGGCGAACCCGACGCCCAGCAGGACCGCCACGCAGAACAGGAAGACCACCACGCGGCCTCGGCGGGTCAGCCGCACGGACCGGCCGGTCGCCGGACGAGAGGTGATGATCATGGTCGTGGGGTTCAGCGTGCTCATCGTGGCTCCTGGGGAAGTGGTGTCAGCCTCGGATCGCGGCGTCGAGAAGATGTCTAACGCCCGCCACCGACAGTCCCGCCGAAACGGGACCGGATCGACGTTCGACCAGACGTTCGATCGAACACATGTACGACGCTAGAGCAGGTGTTCGAGGAACGCAAGCATCTGGGCGAACGAATGTTCGACGCATCGCCCGTCTCGGCCGCGCAGGCAGGCCCGCGACACGCACTTCGAACAGATGTTTGAACTCTGGGGGTGGATGTCGCTACGGTGGCCCTCACGCCACCGGACCCGGGACGACGCCCGATCCGCCGGAGGCGCGGACAACCCGGACGACGACCCGAGGGAAGGCACAGATGGCCAAGAAGAAGAGCGACGGGGTCGCTGAGCTCCCCGACGGTCCTGCTGACGCGACCGGACTCACCCCGCGCCAGGTGCGGGTGCTCACCCACATCACCG
The DNA here is from genome assembly GCF_009557055.1 of Nocardioides sp. dk884. Taxonomy (NCBI): domain Bacteria; kingdom Bacillati; phylum Actinomycetota; class Actinomycetes; order Propionibacteriales; family Nocardioidaceae; genus Nocardioides; species Nocardioides sp. dk884. The sequence goes on from NZ_CP045649.1 coordinate 3,601,742, forward strand.
ACTGCATCGAGAAGCGCGGCTACCCGCCGAGCATGCGCGAGATCGGTCAGGCCGTCGGCCTGACCAGCTCCTCGAGCGTGGCGCACCAGCTGAAGGTCCTCGAGCAGAAGGGCTTCATCAAGCGCGACCCGCACCGTCCGCGTGCCCTGGAGGTGTTCCTGCCCGAGGTGATGGCCGCCCGCAAGGCCATGTCCTCGGGCGAGGGCTCCTCGGTTGACGAGACCGGCATCGGCGACAGCGTGCCGGCCCCCTCCTACGTGCCGGTGGTGGGCCGTATCGCCGCAGGCGGGCCGATCCTCGCCGAGGAGCGGGTCGAGGACGTCTTCCCGCTCCCACGTCAGCTGGTCGGTGACGGACAGCTGTTCCTGCTCGAGGTCTCCGGTGACTCGATGATCGACGCGGCGGTGTGCAACGGCGACTACGTGGTGATCCGCCAGCAGCAGACCGCCAACAACGGCGACATGGTGGCCGCTCTGATCGAGGGCGAGGCCACCGTGAAGACCTTCCAGCGCAAGGACGGCAAGGTCTGGCTGCTCCCCCACAACGACGCCTACGAGCCCATCGACGGCACCCACGCCTCGATCCTGGGCAAGGTCACCGCGGTCCTGCGCCGGGTCTGAGGTCCCTCGCGCCGGGTCCGTGGCGAGTCCGAGCCGGGCCGGCACGGGGTGACAGGATCACCTCGTGCCAGCCCCTCGCGCCGCCCGGCGGCGCCCGTCCTCGCCCGGCCCCTGCCGAGCACGCGCCCTGGGCCTTCCAGCGCTCTGCCTCGCCGTCCTCACCGCCCTCGCCCCGACCCCGGCACACGCCGATCCCGGCCCGCCTCGCTCGGCTGGCCCCTCGGCTGGCCCCGCGACCGGCTCGGCGACGACCCCGCTGAGCGTGCCCACCGAGGCGGTGCCGCTGCGCCGGGCCCGGGCCGCCCTGGCCGGGGCACGCCGCGCGCTGGCCCCCGAGTCCAGCGGCCTGCGCGCTGGCGACGCCACGATCGCCCTGCGGGACCTGGCACTCACCCTGGATGCCCTGCCGGCCGGCGAGCGCGCCGCAGCGCGACGCCTGCTCGCCCGACCCACCGACGGCCGCGCGGATCCCGCCGGTCACGGGTGGGGCCCTCGCGCCGCACCGCGGGTGCGCTGCACCGCGGTCCTCTGCGTGCACTGGGCGTCGAACCCGGCGAGCGCGGACAGCCCCGACCTCGCCGACCTCTCCGGCAACGGGGTGCCCGACCAGGTCGACCTGGTGCTGGACACCCTCGTCTCGGTGCACGCGCGCCTGCGGTCGGCGGGATACCGGGCGCCGCTCGGCGACGGCCCGCTCGGCGGTGACGCCCGCACGGACATCTACCTTGCCGACATCGGCGACCAGGGGCTGTACGGCTACTGCGCGAGCGACGCTCCTGTCCCGGTCATCGGCGCCAACGCCCGTGCGGCCTACTGCGTGCTCGACGACGACTACGACGGCACGCAGTTCCCGGGCAACACGCCGCTGGAGAACCTCCAGGTGACAGCGGCCCACGAGTACTTCCACGCCGTGCAGTTCGCCTACGACGCCACCCAGGACGCCTGGCTCATGGAGGCCACCGCCGCCTGGGTCGAGGACGAGCTGTTCGACGACGTCGACGACAACCGCCAGTACCTGCACCGCAGCCCGCTGCGCCAGCCGAGGCGTTCCCTGGACGACCGCGGCCGGGCGGACCGCGCCGACGCGCTGCGGGTCTACGGGAGCTGGATCTTCTTCCGTTGGCTCGGCGAGCGGCTGCCGACCGCGCAGGGGGGTCTGGCGACAGTGGTCCGCGACATCTGGGAGGCCGCGGACTCCACAGGGCCGCACGTCCAGGACCACTCCCTGGCCGCGATCAGCACCGTGCTGCGCGCCCGCGGGACGACCCTGCCCGCGGCGCTGGCGGGCTTCGCCGCCGACAACCTCGCCCCCGCGGCGTCGTACGACGAGGGGCGGGGCTACCCCGCGGCCCGGCCGGTCGCGGCGCTGGGCGTCGGCCGGGCCGCCGTCCGGCACCGGGTGCGCCTGGACCACCTCGCCTCGGCCAGTGTCCGGCTCACCCCGGCCACCACGCTGCGCGGGCGCGGATGGCGGCTGCGACTTCGCCTGGACCTGCCGCCACGAGCCAGCGCGCCGGCGGCCGTGGTGACCACGCTCGCCGCCGACGGCACCCGCACCCGGCACCGCGTCGCCCTGGACCGCACCGGCGCAGGACGGATCGCCGTCCCGTTGGCGGGGGTGCGCCACGTCGACGTCACGCTGGTCAACGCCAGCACCCGGCTCACCTGCTGGCGTGGCAGCCGCTTCTCCTGCGCGGGCACACCGACCGACGATGCTCGGCGCTTCTCCCTGGTCGCTCGCGCGGTGCGTTGAGCCGACCGCCGACCGGCGACCGACGGTCGACGGCGAGCCTCAGGCGGTCGGCTTGCCGGCGAGCCGGGCCAGCGCCTGGCGCACGATCCCGGGATCGGTGGTCGTCCACATCGACGGCAGGCTGGCCTTGAGGAAGCCGCCGTAGCGGGCGGTCGCCAGTCGGGGGTCGAGGACCGCGACCACACCGCGGTCGGAGGTGGTGCGGATCAGGCGTCCGGCGCCCTGGGCCATCAGCAGCGCGGCGTGGGTGGCGGCGACCTGCATGAAGCCGTTGCCGCCGGCCTTGTCGGCCGCCTTCTGCCGCGCCGACATCAGCGGGTCGTCGGGTCGCGGGAACGGGATCCGGTCGATCAGCACCAGCTGGCAGGTCTCGCCCGGGACGTCGAGGCCCTGCCAGAGCGTCAGCGTGCCGAACAGGCAGGTGTGCGGGTCGGCGACGAACTGCTTGGCCAGCTCGGGCAGCTGGGCGTCGCCCTGCGCGAGCGTGGTGAGGTGCGGCAGCCGCTTGCGGACCTCCTCGGCCGCGGCCTCGGCCGCGCGGCGCGAGGAGAACAGGCCGAGCGCCCGGCCGTCGGCGGCGTCGATGAGCTCCACGATCTCGTCGAGCTGGGCCTTGACCAGCCCGTCGCGCCCCGGCGGCGGGAGGTGGCGGGCGACGTAGAGGATGCCCTGCTGGCCATAGTCGAACGGCGACCCGACGTCGAGACCCCGCCAGGGCTGGCCCTCCCCCGGTGCGGCCGCGGTCGGCGAGCCGTCGATGATCCGCTCGGACGGCTTGAGCCCGACGCTCGTCGCCACCGAGCTGAAGTCGCCACCCAGCATCAGCGTGGCGGAGGTGAACACGACGGTCTTCTCGTTGAGCAGCTTGTCGCGCATCTGGCCCCAGACCTGCAGCGGCGCCACGCACAGGCGCGGGGGCATCCGCTCGGAGCCCTCGGTCATCCACAGCACGTCGGAGTCGAGCTCGGCGGCCATCCGCTCCGCGGTCGTGAAGACCTCCTGCAGGGTGCCGCGGGCTTGGGTGCGGCCGGCGTCGGCCTCCCCGTCGCGGTCCTTGTCCTTGGGGAACGCCGAGATCGCCGCACGCGCGCTGTCGCGGACCAGCACGAGCGCGTCGCCGAGGTCGAGCGGGAGCTGCTCGAGGCGACCCGGCCGGGCCTCGCCCATCGCGGCGCGCAGCGCGTCGGCGGCGTCGGAGAGGTCGTCGGCCTCGCTGCCGTCGACGTAGCGCTGCGCGCGCCGGGCGGCCCGCTCCACCTCGGCGGCCCACAGCTCGTCGGTGGCGGCCTGGGTGACCCGCTGGGTCAGCTCGTGGGCCTCGTCGATCACCACGACGTTGTAGTCGGGGATCATCGGGACGCCCTCGACCGCGTCGATGGCCAGCAGCGAGTGGTTGGTGATGATCAGGTGGGACTTCTGGGCCTTCTCCTTGGCCAGCTCGGCGAAGCACTCCTGGCCGAACGGGCACTTGGCGGCGCCGAGGCACTCACGGTGGCTGACGCTGACCTGGCGCCACTCCTTGTCGGTGTGGCGCGGGGCGTTGTCGCGCTCGCCGCTGCCGCCGTCCTCGGCCTCCTTGTCGGCCCAGGCGCGCAGCTCGAGCACCTTGGCGCCCATCGAGCCCTCCGGCAGCTGCACCAGCGCGCCCTGGTCGTCCGGCACGCCCTCGCGGACCCGGTGGAGGCAGGCGTAGTTGGAACGGCCCTTGAGCACGGCGTACGACGTGTCGACGCCCGGCTGGCCCTTGAGCGCGGTGGTCAGGCGCGGGATGTCGCGCTCGACGAGCTGGTGCTGCAGCGCCAGCGTCGCGGTGGCGACCACGACGCGCTCGCGGTGCAGCAGGCTGGGCACGAGGTAGGCCAGCGACTTGCCGGTGCCGGTGCCGGCCTGGACGAGCAGGTGCTGCTCGTCCTCCATCGCCCGACCGACCGCCTCGGCCATCTGTACCTGCCCGGCGCGCTCGCTGCCGCCGAGCGCACGCACGGCCGTCGCGAGGACGTCGCGGACGGAGGTCTGCTCGACAGTGGAGGACACCGGAGAACCCTAACCGCGGCCACCGACGATGCCGACGGCGTCCTCACAACCGTGTGAGCACCGCCGCGACGTGCTCGCCGAACGCCGTGTGGCCCTCGGGTGTGAGGTGCAGCCCGTCGGGGAGGTAGGGCAGCGTGAGCCCGCTCGTCGAGACGTACGTCGCGCCGTGCCGGGCGGCCAGGCGGGCCAGCAGCGCGTCCACGCGCCGGGCCTGCTCGGTGCGCGCCGGGGCGAGCGGCGGGCCGACCACCACGAGCGGGCGGGCGCCGACGGCCTGGGTCAGCCGCGTGAAGCCCGCGACGATCTCGGCGTGGCGCTGGTCGTGGTCGTTGAGACCGCCCTCGACGACGACGACCTCGGCGTCCGGGTGGGCGCGCAGCGCGTCCGCGGCGCGGGTGGCGAAGGAGACGTCCCCGCACCCGCTCGCCGCGCGGCTGAAGCCGGAACCGGAGAACCCCGCCACCCGCAGGCGCCCGTCGAGACGCGTGGGCCAGGCCGCGAGCGGGTCCTCGAGCAGCAGGCCGGCGGCGTAGGAGTCGCCGACCACGAGCACCGAGCGCCCGGTCCCGGTCACGGTGCCGGCGCGGTCGGTGGCGGCGGCCGTGAAGCGCTCACAGCGCCCGGCGTCCCCGCCGATGGCCTGGCCGGCCACCCACACGGTCCCGGTGGCGCCCACGACGAGGGCGGCGAGGACCGCGGCCAGCCGGCGACGGCGCCGTGACCGTCCCTGGGACACTCCCTGGGGCACTCCCGGCGACACCCGCCCGCCCGCCTGCGCGGACGGGTCACCGATGAGAGGGGCCCCGCGACGTACCACCGCACCATTGTCGGACAACCCGGCGCCGACGGCACCCGGTTCGCGCGGTTGGGTGGCACCGTGACCGATTTCGTCATCTGACCCGGCACGCCCCGGTGCGTGACCGGGGCGCGCCGAGCCGGTCAGGCGGGAGCGCGGACGGCGTACTCCTCGAGCTCGCCGGCGAGGTCGGCGTTGGCGCGACCACTGACCAGCGAGCCGTCGGCGGTGTGCTCCAGGGAATCGATCTCGCCCTGCTGGTGGATCCGGTTGACCAGGTCGCCGCGCTCGTAGGGCAGCAGCACCCGGAACTCCACGTCGGGGTGGGGCAGCTCGCTCTCGATCACCGCCAGCGCCTCGGGGATGCCCTCGCCGGTCTTGGCCGAGACCACCACGCAGTGCGGCTCGCGCTGCTGGAGCCGGGCGATCACCATCGGATCGGCCTGGTCGGCCTTGTTGATGACGATCAGCTCGGGGACCCCGGCGGCGTCGATGTCGGCCAGCACCGCGCGGACCGCGGAGATCTGGCCCTCCGGGTCGGGGTGCGAGCCGTCCACGACGTGCAGGATCAGGTCGGCGTCGGCGACCTCCTCCAGCGTGGAGCGGAACGCCTCGACCAGCTGGTGGGGCAGGTGGCGCACGAAGCCGACGGTGTCGCTCATCGTGTAGACGCGCCCGTCGTCGGTCGTGGTGCGACGCGTGGTCGGGTCCAGCGTGGCGAACAGCGAGTCCTCCACCAGCACGCCGGCGTTGGTGAGCCGGTTGAGCAGCGAGGACTTGCCGGCGTTGGTGTAGCCAGCGATCGCGACGCTGGGGATCTGGTGGCGACGACGCTCCGAGCGCTTGGTGTCGCGGGTCCCCTTCATCTCCTTCAGCTCGCGGCGCAGCTTGGCGATCTTGGTGTTGATGCGGCGCCGGTCGGTCTCGATCTTGGTCTCACCGGGACCGCGGCCGCCGATACCGGCACCGCCGGCGACCCGACCACCGACCTGGCGCGAGAGGTTGCCACCCCAGCCGCGCAGGCGCTGCTTCATGTAGCTGAGCTGCGCCAGCTCGACCTGCGCCTGGCCCTCCTTGGACTTCGCGTGCTGGGCGAAGATGTCGAGGATCAGCGCGGTGCGGTCGACGACCTTGACCTTGAGCCGGTCCTCGAGGTTGCGCAGCTGGCTGGGGGCCAGCTCGCCGTCACAGATCACGGTGTCGGCGCCGGTGGCGGCGACGATCTCCTTGAGTCCCTCGACCTTGCCGCGGCCGATGTACGTCGCGGGGTCGGGCGTCTGGCGGCGCTGGTAGATGGCCTCCAGCACCTCCGAGCCGGCGGTCTCGGCGAGCAGCGCGAGCTCGGCCATGGAGTTCTCGGCGTCCTCGACCGATCCCTCGGTCCAGACACCGACCAGCACGACGCGCTCGAGGCGCAGCTGGCGGTACTCGACCTCGGTGATGTCCTCGAGGTCGGTGCGCAGGGTGGCGACGCGACGCAGGGCGTGGCGCTCGGCCAGCTCCATCGCGCCGACGGTCGGCTCCTCCTCGGGGTCCGGCTCGTCGGCCCAATCGGAGGCACCGTCGGAGGTGTCCTCGGCGAACGGCTCGTCGTCGGGCTCCTCGGTCGCCGTGTCGAGGCGGTCCGTGGCCGGGTCGGTGTCGTCCCAGCCGGTGGTCTCCTCGAGCTCGTGGTCGAGGCTGAAGTGAGATGCAGAAGAGTTCGTCATACGCCTTCCAGAGTAGGTCCCCGGGTGAACGCCCGCGACCGATTAACTATGCCCGGCGTCCAGGACCCGCTCGGTACCCCGGACCGGAAGGACTCAGCCCTCTCCCCCCGCTCACTTCGGAGGCATCCGGATGCCGCCGTCGACGCGGACGACCTCGCCGTTCATGTAGGAGTTGGTGAGGCACTCCAGCACCATCGAGGCGAGCTCGTCGGGGCTGCCGAGGCGCCGCGGGAACAGCACCGACTCCCCCAGCTTGGCCTTGAACGCCTCCGACTCGGGGCCCTCGCCGTAGATCGGGGTGTCGATCAGGCCGGGGGCCACGGTGTTGAGCCGGATCCCGGCGGCGGCCAGGTCGCGGGCGACCGGCAGCGTCATGCCGACCACGCCGCCCTTGGAGGCGGAGTACGACGCCTGCCCGATCTGGCCGTCGAAGGCCGCCACGCTGGCGAGGTTGACGATCGCTCCGCGGCACCCGTCGGCGTCGGGCTCGTTGCCGCTCATCGCGGTCGCGGCCTGGCGGACCATGTCGAAGGTGCCGATCAGGTTGATCGCGACGACCTTGGTGAAGGCCTCCAGGGAGTGCGCGGACTCCAGCGTGCCGTCGCGCCCGATGGTGCGCTGGGCGAACCCGATGCCGGCGGAGTTGACCACCGCGCGCAGCGGCGCGAGCTGGGCGGCGAGCTCGACGGCCGCGGTGATCTCCTCGGTGCGGGTGACGTCGACGTGCGCGAAGACGCCGCCGATCTCGTCGGCGAGGCTCTGGCCGCGCTCGTCCTGCAGGTCCGCGACCACGACGCGCGCGCCGCGGGCGGCGAGCTGCCGGGCAGCGGCGGCCCCGATGCCCGAGGCTCCGCCGGTGACGATCGCGCTTGCTCCGTTGATGTCCATGCGCCGGAGCATAGGGGCGAGGGTGCGATGTGCGTCACGTGGGTCGGATCACAGGAGACGCTGCGCGCCGGCGTACGTCCCGAGGCTCGACTCGACCGGTCGACACCCTCGATTCAACGCTCAGAAGTCTCGATTCAACCGACGGGCCGGGTCACAGGGCGGTGGTCCCCCGGGCGACGAGGACGGCTGGGCCGGTGAGGAGCACCCGGCCCTCGGTGGTCCAGGTGATCGACAGCGAGCCGCCGGGGACGTCGACGCGGTACGTCGCGTCGGCCGCGGGGGGCGAGCCGATCGTGCCGTGGTGCTCGTGGATGGCGGTGGCGACCATGACCGCGCAGGCGCCGGTGCCGCAGGAGCGGGTCTCCCCCGAGCCGCGCTCGTGGACGCGCATCTCGACGTGGTGCGGGCCGCGCGGGACGACGAACTCGACGTTGACGCCGTGCGGGTAGACCTCCGGGTCGTACGCCGGGGACTCCAGCAGCGACCCGACCGGGCCGGCGGGGTCCAGCGACTCCACCCGGGCCACCGCGTGCGGGTTGCCCATGTCGACGTGCAGCGCCGGCCAGGTGTGCGCGCCGACCGAGACCACCGTGCCGCCCAGGACGCGAGCCACGCCCATGTCCACGGTGACCGCGTCGCCGTCGACGGTGACGGTCTTGATCCCGTCGCGGGTGCCGACCGGGATCGGGGCGCCGGCGTCGACCAGGCCCGCCTCGACCAGGTGGCGCGCGAAGACGCGCACCCCGTTGCCGCACATCTCCGAGACCGAGCCGTCGGCGTTGCGGTAGTCCATGAACCAGGTCGCCTCGGCCGGGTCGACGTGATCGCGCGCGGCGGCGTACGCCTCGGTGCGCACCACGCGCAGCACGCCGTCGCCGCCGATGCCGGCACGCCGGTCGCACAGCGCGCGGACCCGGGCGGCGTCCAGCTCGCCGTGCACGGCGGTGTCGTGGTCGGGCAGGATCACGAAGTCGTTCTCGGTGCCGTGACCCTTGAGGAACTCGTAGTGCATCAGGCGTAGAGCCCCTTCGCGTAGTTCTCCGGACGGTAGTGCTCGTCGAGCTCGGCCAGGCTCATCCCGGTCGGCTCGGTCTCGGCGGCCAGCACCGCGCGCCGCGGCACCACCGCCTCGGGGTCCCAGGTCTCGGGGTCCCACAGCCCCGAGCGCAGGAACGCCTTGGCGCAGTGGGAGAACAGCTCCTCGATCTCGACCACCACCGCCAGCACCGGTCGGTGACCGCGCACCACCATCTCCTCGAAGAAGGGGGCGTCGCTGACCAGGCGGGCGCGGCCGTTGATGCGCAGCGTGTCGCCGCGGCCGGGGATGAAGAACTCCAGCCCGACGTGCGGGTTCTCCACGATGTTGCGATAGCCGTCGGCGCGCCGGTTGCCCGGTCGCTCGGCCAGCGCGATCGTGCGCTCGTCGATGACGTGGACCAACGAGCCGGCCGGGTCGCCCTTGGGCGAGGCGTCGCACTCCCCCGCCGCCGAGGCGGTCGCCATCACGCAGAACGGCGAGGCCGCCAGCCAGGCGCGGTCCGCCTCGAGCAGCGCGTGGCGGGCCTTGTCGCGGGCCCGCGGCTGCGGCTCCCCGATCACCTCGAGGAGCTCCTCGACGCTGGCGATCGTCGCCCAGTCGGGCGGCGGCTGGGTCGACGGGTTCACCCGCCCAACCTACCCAGTCCGCCGCCCGCCGGGCTCAGCGCGGCTCAGCGCACCGGCTTCACCACGGCCGCGCTGCCGCCGCCGCGCCGCTCCGGCTCGGCCACCGCGGTGAGCCGGCCGCGCGGGCCGAAGCCGATCGCGGTGGCCGCCCCGATCTCCGCGGCGCTGGTGAACGCATCGCCCGAGGGCGTCAGGGTGTGGCCGAGCGCCGTGAGGCCCGGGCCGAAGGCGTCGATGAACGCCGGCTCCGCGGTCACCGCGGCGGTGTTGCGCTGCGCGGCGCGCGGGGCCGCGATCGCCTCGGGCAGGCTCAGGCCGCGGTCCACGACGCCCACGATCATCTGCAGCACCGTGGTGATGATCGTGGAGCCACCGGGTGAGCCGAGCGCGAGCACCGGCTTGCCGTCACGGGTGATGATCGTCGGCGACATCGAGCTGCGCGGGCGCTTGCCGGGCTGGATCCGGTTCGGGTCCTGCGGGTCGTAGACGGTGCTGAAGTCGGTGAGCTCGTTGTTGAGCAGGAACCCGCGCCCCGGGACGACGATGCCCGAGCCACCGGTCTGCTCGATGGTGAGGGTGTACTCCACGACGTTGCCCCACCGGTCGGCCACGGTGAGGTTGGTGGTGGAGATGTTCTCGGTGTCCTCCGCGACCTCCCCGGCCGGCGCCGGAGCGTCGCAGCGCCCGTCGTACGACGTGACATCCCCGGCGGCCACCGGCTTGGTCGCCGCCTGCGCCGGGTCGAGCTCGCAGGCGCGCTCCGCGGCGAACCGGTCGCTCAGCAGGTCGGAGACCGGGACGTCGACGAAGGCGGGGTCGCCGACGTACTTGCCGCGGTCGGCGAAGGCCAGCGCGCTGGCCTCGAGGTAGTGGTGCATGGCCTCGGTGTCGTCAAGGTCCTCGAGGTCGAAGCGCTCCAGGATGTTGAGCGCCTCACCGATCGTGGTGCCGCCGCTGGAGGAGGGGGCCATGCCGTGCACGACCACGTCGCGGTAGCGGCTGCGGGTGGCCGCCTGCTTGGCGGTGCGGTACTCGCGCAGGTCGGCCAGCCGCATCCGGCCGGGCGGCACCGGCAGGTCGGTGGTGCGGGTCTTCGGGGGCGTGCGCACCGTGCGGACCACGTCGCGGGCCAGCGAGCCGCGGTAGAACGCCTCGGCGCCGCGGCGCGCGAGGAGGTCGTAGGTCTCGGCGAGGTCGCGGTTGCGCAGCACGCTGCCGACCCGCGGGGCCTTGCCACCGCGCAGGAACAGCTTGCGGGTCGAGGTGAAGGCGCCGAAGCGCTCGGCGTTGTCGTCGGTCTGGTCGTGGAAGGTCTGGTCGACCACGAAACCCTGGCGCGCGATCCGGGTGGCCGGCCGCAGCGCGTCGGCGAGCTCCCAGGTGCCCCAGCGACCCAGCGCGTCCTCCCAGGTGGCGGGGGTGCCCGGCACCCCGACGGACACGCCGCTGGTGACCAGCTCGGGGGTGAACCGGTACGGCTCCCCGGTGGCGGGGTCGATGAAGGAGTCCGAGCGCATCCGCGACGGCGCGGTCTCGCGGCCGTCGATGGTGCGCACCCGTCCGGTCTTCGCGTCGTAGTGCACGAAGTAGCCGCCGCCGCCGATCCCGGCGCTGTACGGCTCGGTCACCCCGAGGGTGGCCGCGGCTGCGACCGCCGCGTCGACGGCGTTGCCGCCGCGGCGCAGCACCCGCAGGCCCACCTGCGTGGCGTAGGGGTCCACCGTCGAGACCGCGCCGCCGGCACCGACGGCGGTGGCGACCTTGCGCGGCTCCGGCACGGCACCGTTCGGACCGTTCCCGCTGCCCGGTGGCGCGGCGGTGGCTCCGGGGGCGGTGGCGGGGACCGCCACCGCGGCGAGGCTGAGGGCGAGCAGGGCAGTGGCAGTGCGGCGCATGGTGGTCCTCCCGTGACGTGCGGTCCATGCCCCGTGTACCCCGTTTCCGTGATCCTGCTCGCACCGGCCACGCGGCGTCTCCTCAGCCGGGCCCGACGACCTCGTAGCGCGCGCAGAGGAACGCCCGGTTGCGGGCGTGCTCGACCAGGCGCAGGTCGAGCGGGCGCGGCAGCAGCGGGCGCCCGGCGCCCAGGGTCACCGGGGCGATCGAGACCACCACGTCGTCGAGCAGCCCGTGGTCGGCGAACTGTCCGGCCAGGTCGCCGCCGCCGACGATCCACACGTCCTTGTCGCCGGCCGCCCTCGCGGCCTCGACCATCGCGGCGTGCACCTGCGCCACAGGCTCGGCGGTGAAGGTGATCCGCTCGCCGACCGCGGGCAGGTCGCGGTGGGTGAAGACCCACGAGGCCACGTCGTAGGGCCACTTCTCCCCGGTGCTCGCGAAGTGCCGCCGCCCCCATTCGTACGTCGTGGCGCCCATCGCGAGCGCGCCGATCCGGGCGTAGAAGTCGTCGTAGTTCATCGCGCCGCGCTCGTCGATGTCCTGGCTGAGCAGCCAGTCGAGCGAGTCGTGCTCGTCGGCGAGGAAGCCGTCGAGCGTGGTCGCGGTGTAGTAGGTGGTGCGGGTCATGGGAGTCCTCCGGTGCGTCGGCTCAGCCAGCTGATCGGGTCGCCCTCGGGCCAGCCGGGGGCGGCGGCGCCGAGCAGCCAGCGGGCCAGCTGGCGCCGGTGGGCGGCGTAGGTCAGGACGTGCGCGACCACGCTGCCGAGCACGAAGCTCTCCGGTGGCTCGCACAGCGCGTCGATGAGCCGGTCGCCCCAGGCGCCGCGGCGCTCGATGTCGCGCAGCGCCGCCAGCCAGCGGGGAGCGACCGCATCGTGGCGCGCGAGCAGGGCGGCGGGGTCGTCCGCTCCGGCGGGCGGTTCGTCGGCGCCGGTGATCGAGGCCAGCCATATCTCCTTGGTCCGCACCAGGTGGTGCAGCACCGCGGCCGGGGTGGCCTCCTCCCCGTCGAAGGGCAGCGGGGCGTGACCGGGCAGCCGGACCGCGCGCCACTCGGCGTCGCTGAGCCCCTTGGCGGCCTCCAGCAGGTCACGGGTGTCGTCGAGGTCGTGGTGGACCATCAGCATCGTCGCCTCGCCAGCCGCCTGCGACGCGGGCCCCTCGACCCACAGCGAGGTCGGCGGGTGGAAGTGGATGCCGTTGGGGGCGGGCAGCCAGTGGGTGCCGGGCTCGGCGGGCACGGCGCTCGGCGGCTGGCCGAAGGCCCGGGCGAAGGCGCGGCTGAACCCCTCGACGGACTCGTACCCCGCGGCCCAGGCGGTGTCGGTCACCGAGGCGCCCTGGCGCAGCTGCCAGGCCGCACGCTCCAGCATCACCCGGCGCCGCATCGCCACCGGCGGCTCGCCGGCGCCGCGGGAGAGCTGGCGGTTGAAGTGGTACGGCGAGGTGAACGCCTCGCTGGCCATCTGCGTCAGCGTCGCGTTGTCCTCCTCGAGGACCGCGTCCAGCAGCTCGCGGAGCCGGTCGCGCCCCGGGGTGGTGTCAGCCATGGAGCCAGTCTGGCGCCGAGCACCCCGCCGCGCCCGACCGAAGTTGCTCAGCCGCCGGTCGCAGCGGCGAGCACCCGGAACCCCGTGCCGCTGATCCCGCGGGCCCGGGCGGAGAGGACGACGGCGGCCGCCCCGGTGGCCGGCGCCAGGCCGGCGAACGAGCGGAAGCCGCCGGTGCCACCGTCGTGGAAGAGCACTGTCTCGCTCAGGCCGAGGCGCTTCGGCGCCCGGCCGGCGGGCATCCGCAGCCAGCCGAGGCCGGCCTCGAGACGCCCGACCTCGTGGCGGGCGCGCGTGGTCGCCGCGGCCGCGGCGGCGAGCGGCCCGGCCGCGCCCTCGGCGAACACCGCGAGGAACCTCAGCAGGTCGGCCGCGGTCGAGCGCAGACCGCCCGCACCGGCCAGCCCGGCCAGGTGCCACGGGTGCGCCTCGCGTCCCCACCAGCCGTGCCCGGTCGCCACCCGCCGCCGCGCCTCGGCGGGCGGGTCGATCCAGGTGTCGTGCAGACCGAGCGGGCCGGTCAGCCGCTGCGCCACCAGGGCGTCGTACGTCGTGGAGAGCCGGCGCGCGAGCGCCCAGCCGAGGAGGCCCGCACCGAAGTTGGAGTAGGAGAACCGCTCCCCGGGCGGGCCGGTCGGCGTGGTGAGACGTAAGGCCTCGGTCATCGCGGCCTCGTCGAGGTGGGCGTAGGGGTCGCGCCGGTCCAGCGCCCCGCCGCGACCGGTCAGCGCGGGGCCGGTCATCCCCGCGGGGAGCCGGGGCAGGCCCGAGTGGTGGGTGGCCAGGTCCTCGAGCGTGATCGGCCGGCCCACGACCGGCGGCGCGACCGGGAGGTACGCCGCCACGGGGTCCTCCAGCGCGACCACCCCCTCCCGCGCGAGGTCGGCCAGCAGCAGGGCAGTGAACGTCTTGGTCACCGAGCCGATCTCGAAGATCGATCCGGCGCCGTCCGGCAGGGGCCCGCGCTGCCAGACCCGGCTGACGCCCCCGGCGGTGACGCCGACGACGGCGCCGTCGCGGAGGCCGCGGGTCGTGGCCAGGACCTCCTCCACCCGGTCGAACGCCTCGGGGGTGGCGGAGCCGGCTGCGGCGTCAGCGTCCTCGGGATCGGTCGTCGGGACGGATGTCACGGATGGCCTCCAGGGCGCGCTCGACGCGGTCGGGGTCGTCGTACCGCACCCACCGTATGCGGGGGTCCTTGCGGAACCAGCCGTTCTGGCGCCGCGCGAAGCGGCGGGTGGCGATCACCGTGCGCTCGCGGGCCTCGTCCTCGGAGAGCTCCCCGGCGAGGTGGGCCGCGACCTCGCGGTAGCCGATCGCGCGCGAGGCGGTGCGGCCCTCGGCCAGGCCCTCGGCGAGCAGCCGCTCGACCTCCGCGACGAAGCCGTCGGCGAACATCTGCGCCACCCGCTGCTCGATGCGCGCGTCGAGCGCGGGCCGGTCGATGTCGACGCCGATCTGCACGGTGTGTGGGTCGACGTACTCCAGGCGTGGCAGGGACGCCGAGAACGGCCGCCCGGTGATCTCGACGACCTCGAGGGCGCGGACGATCCGGCGACCGTTCTCCACCAGGATCGACGCGGCGGCCTCGGGGTCGACGCGGCGCAGCCGGGCGTGCAGCGCGGCGGGCCCGATCTCGGCGAGCTCGGCCTCGAGCCGCTCGCGGACCGCGGGGTCGGTGCCGGGGAACTCGAAGCGGTCGAGCACCGCGCGGGTGTAGAGCGCGGAGCCACCGACCAGCACCGGCGGGCGTCCGGCGGCCCGCAGCCGGGCGATCACCTCGCGCGCCCAGCCCTGGAACTCCGCCACGCTGGCGGCGTCGCGCACGCCGAGGGTGTCGAGCAGGTGGTGGGTGATCCCGCGCCGCTCGGCCGGGGGCAGCTTCGCGGTGCCGATGTCCATGCCCCGGTAGAGCTGCATGGCGTCGGTGTTGACGATGTCGCCGCCGAGGCGCTCGGCCAGGTCGAGGGAGAGCGCGGTCTTGCCGGACGCGGTCGCCCCGACCACGGCGACGACCGGGACCCGCGAGGCGGAGGGCTGCTCGGACACGGGAGAAGTGTCGCAAGGCCGCTAGCGTGTGCCACCGCCCCCTCGCCCCACCGCGCCGCCCCAGGAGAACCGCATGGGATCCCCCGACCCCCAGCCCGACCCCCACCAGGGCCGCTTCGTCGTCGTCCCCGCGTCCTACGTCTACCTGCTGCGCGACGGCTCGCAGGGCACCGAGGTGCTCCTCCAGCTGCGGCAGAACACCCCCTACATGGACGGCTTCTGGGCCGCGGCGGCCGCCGGCCACGTGGAGCCCGGCGAGACGGCGTACGACGCGGCGCGCCGCGAGGCGATCGAGGAGATCGGTGTCGAGGACCTCGAGCTGGCCTTCCTCACCACGATGCAGCGCACCCTGCACGCCGACCCGATCGACGAGCGGGTCGACTTCTTCTTCACCGCGCGGACCTGGGGCGGGGAGCCTCGGGTGGTCGAGCCCGACAAGTGCGCGGAGCTGCGCTGGTTCCCGCTCGCGGCGCTGCCCGAGCCGGTCGTGCCGCACGAGCGGGTCGTGCTCGACCTGCTGGCGGGCGGGGACGTGCCCGCCTACACCAGCGTCGGTTTCGCGACCGACGTTCGCTGACTGCGACGAGGCCTCCGGAGCGTCGGCGGCTCCCCCTAGGATCCTGAGCAGATTCGCCGACCCCCACAGGAGTGCAGATGACGACCAGGATCGTGACCGGCGTGGACGCCAGCGAGACCGCCGCGGAGGCGGCTCGCACCGCGGCAAGGCTGGCGCTGTCGCTGGGTGCCGAGCTCCACGTGCTCTCGGCGTACGGCAAGTTCGAGGTCGAGCGGTTCAAGGCCGGCGGCGACGAGTTCGTCTACAGCTCCGAGGGCGACGCACTGTCCGTGGCCAACGAGGTCACCGACTCGCTGCGCATGGAGTTCCCCGACCTCAAGGTCCACACCGCCGCCGCCGTGGGCCAGCCCGCCGAGGCGATCGTCCGGGCCGCCGACGACCTCGGCGCCGACCTGATCGTGGTCGGCAACAAGCGCATGCAGGGCCTGGCCCGGGTGCTGGGCAGCATCGCCAGCGAGATCGCCCACAAGGCGCACTGCGACGTCTACATCGCCCACACGCACCCGCGCTGACCCGCGCCTCCCGGGGTCGCCACACGGCGTCCCCGGGTGAGCGGGGTCCGGATGCGGGTACGGGCACCTCATGACCGAATCCCACCCTGAGCAGCAGCCCACCGACACCCGGGCCGACGAGGTGTCGCAGGACCTCGCTGACGACCGCGACGTGCCCACGCCGAAGGGCGACCGCCCGCAGCAGGACGCCGTCGACGCCGCGGTGCAGGCCGAGAACGCCGGCACCTCCCTCGACCAGCCCTCGCAGTAGCCGGGGCTGGCTACCGTGGAAGATCCATCCCGACAGCGGCAGGAGAGACCCATGGGATTCCTCGACGACGCCAAGGCCAAGCTGGGCGATGCGGTGCACAAGCACGGGGACAAGATCTCCGGCGGCATCGACAAGGCCGCCCAGACGATCGACCAGCGCACCGGTGGCAAGCACGCCGGCAAGATCGACTCCGGGGTGGCGAAGGCGAAGGACGCCCTCACCCGTCTCGACCGCCCGCGCGGCAGTGGCGAAGGTGGCACGCGATGAGCGAGCTCTCCCCCGAAGTGCCCGAGGACGTGGTGGCCGAGGAGGTCGAGCCCGCCGAGGGCCCCGACTCCGAGGAGTACCTCCCCGACGAGGACGAGCGGGTCTCCCCCGACACCGGCACCGTCTACGACCCCGACGGCGAGCCCGCCGAGACCCCGCAGGACCTGCTCGTCGAGGAGACGGACGAGGAGTGACCGCGCCGCCGCCCGGGCGCCACCTGCTCGTCCCCGCGGCGTACGTCTTCGCGTTGCGCGAGGGCGCCGACGGAGACGAGGTGCTGTTGCAGCTGCGCCGCGGCACCGGCTTCATGGATGAGCACTGGGCGGCCGCCGCGGCCGGCCACGTGGAGCGCGGCGAGACGGCGTACGACGCCGCCCGCCGCGAGGCGGTCGAGGAGATCGGCGTGCACGACCTCGACCTCGCCTTCGTCACCGCGCTGCAGCGCACCGGCGGCGGCGAGCCGATCGGCGAGCGGGTCGACTTCTTCTTCACCGCGCGCTCGTGGCGCGGCACCCCTCGGGTGCGCGAGCCCGAGCGCTGTGCCGCGCTGCGCTGGTTCCCCCTCGCGGCGCTGCCCGAGCCGATGGTGCCGCACGAGCGGGTGGTGTTGGAGGCGATCCGGGCGGGTACCGCCCCTCCTTACCTGACCCTCGGCTTCGAAGGGAGCACTGCATGAGCAACGACGAGGTCGACCTCGGCCCCAAGCCCGACCCGGTGATCGAGCCCGGTGAGCCCAACCCCGGCGGCGCGGACGCGCTGCCGGAGGAGCACAGCGCCGTCCCCGCGGACCTGACGCTGGAGGACAACCCGGCCGTCGACACCGCCACCGCCCCGGACACCCTCCAGGAGGGCGAGGACACCAGCACCGAGGCGACCCGCGACGACGGGGACCCCACGCCCGCCGAGCACGAGTCGCCGGCATGAGCGAGCCCGGTCCCGCCCCCGACTCCTCGCCGGAGGCCAGCAGCCCGGATCCCACGCACGACCGCGACGGCGACCTGGGAGTCAGCAGCGAGCGGGTCGGGCCCACCGGTCCCGGTCAGACCGCCCGCACCGGCGAGCGCGACGTCACCACGGGTGCGGGGCCGGGCGGGGTGCCTGCGGTCGGCCCCGAGGACGAGCCGGACCCAGAGGAGACCGCTCCCCCGGAGCAGTCCCCCGGCGGCCGCGAGGAGAACCCCGCCGGGCTGGAGCCCAAGGCGGGCTACCCCAGCGCCGACCCGCGCTCGGCGGACAAGCCGTACCAACCCTGATCCGGGCCGTCCCGCCCCTATCACGACACTCCGTAAGACGGAGTATTAAATGCGCGCAGTCTCCGTTTAAAGTCGTCTCTTCAAACGACCCTGCGCGCTCTCGGGAGTGCGCCCGTTCACGGAGGACTGCACGTGCACTCCCTGTTCCACTCCCGGCGCCGGCGCGCCCTCAGGCTGGGCGCGACCTTCGCGCTCGGCAGCGCGCTGGTGCTCAGCACCCTGGGCGCCACGCCCAGCGCCCAGGCCGCCCCTTCTCCGAGCACCCCCGCCGTCCAGGGCGGCACAGGCGGCGACGAGGGACCGGACCTGTCCGACCTGCTCGCCGAACCGACCCCCGGCCCGGAGGCGCTCGACCTGCTCGACCGTCCGTCGCTGCGCGACGTCGCCGAGCACAACGACCTCTCCGTCGCCGAGCTGCGTCACGACCTCGCCACGCACGACACCTTGCAGGTGACGCCGCAGGGCGACCTGCTGTTCGTCGACCCCGCCGCCCCGGCACACCTGCGCGACGCGTCCACGAGCCCGGACGACCACGACCACGGCATCGACGGCGACCAGGACCAGGGCCCCGAGGTCGCGGCCATCCCGCGCAACATCGACGTCAAGGACGCGTTCAACCTCAACTCGCTGCCCGGGGCGAGCAGGACGATCTACCTCGACTTCGACGGCGTCGAGATCTCCTCGTCCTACGGCTCGGCGTGGCAGCAGAGCCACGGGCTCTCCGGCAGCGTCCCCGGCTGGGACCCGAAGAACAACGGCGCGGCGTTCAACGACGACGAGAAGCGCGCCGTGATCGAGGTCTGGCAGCGCGTCGCCGAGGACTTCCACCCCTTCAACGTCAACGTCACCACGATCGCCCCCGCCGACCTGCTCACCTTCCGCGGCTACCACGCGGTCATCACCGGCGACCGGGCCGCGCACAAGGCGCTGTGCGACGAGGGCTGCGGCGGCATCGCCTACGTGGGGATCGACCCGTACTGGCACCAGCACAAGCCGGCCTGGACCCTCACCCGCGGGACGGGGAACTCCGCGGACGACATGGCCGAGGCGACCAGCCACGAGATCGGCCACAACCTCGGCCTGCGCCACCACGGCAAGGGCAGCACGGAGTACTACGCCGGCCACAGCGGCTGGGCACCCATCATGGGCAACAGCTACGGCAAGGACCACACCCGGTGGGCGAACGGCGCCTGGCCGGACGCCACCCGGCCCACGCAGGACGACCTGGCGATCATCCGCGGCCGGCTCGGCTCGCGCGCGGACGGCGGGCCGGACAACTGGCAGGACGCGAAGATCTCGCGTACTGCCGCGACCAGCGGCGAGGACGGTCACCACCAGGCCCAGGACATCGACGCCTTCCAGCTGGGGACCTGTCAGGGCGACGTGAAGGTCCGCGTCAACATCGCCCCCAAGGGCTCGAACAACGACATCCGGATCAGGGTGAACAACGCCATCCCGGACGACGCCAAGAACGTCGTCTTGGAGCACGCCCCGACGAACCGCGAGGACATCGACACCACCGTCAAGGGCCTGCCGAGAGACACGTACTACCTGACGATCATGATCGACGCCAGGGGCGAGTACCAGAACGACTACGGCGTGCTGGGCTACTACGACTGGAGCGTGACCGGGTGTGACGGCGTACCGGTCAAGACCCCGCCGCTGCAGCCGACCGCGTTCACGCACAGCTTCGACCCCGCGACCCGCAACCTGACGGTCACCTGGCAGCCCCCCGCCGAGAACGGCGGGCACCCCGTCACCGGCTACACCGTCGGCGAACAGCTCGGCAAGATGCCGACGATCCGGCTCGACGCCTCGGCGCGGCGACACACCTTCACCGACGTCCCGGCCGGGGACCTGCAGGTCTACGTCAACGCCAACAACGCCCTCGGCGACGGCCACGTGGCCGGGACGACCTTCAGGTCCCCGGCGCCGGCCACGACCACCACGGCGCTCACGGCCACCTACGGCGACGCCGCCAAGACGGTGAGCCTGCGCACCCGGGTCACCTCCAGCACCACGACGGCCGAGGGCACCGTGCGGGTGACGGACGGTGCTCGCGAGCTCGCGGCGCCCGTCGCGCTGGTGCGGGGCGAGGCGACCGTGACGGTGCCCTACGAGGACGTCGTCGGCACCGAGCTGACGGCGGAGTACGTCCCCGCGGACAAGCGCTGGAACCCGTCCCGCACCGCCACCGCGACGACGACCCGGACCGCCCCGTCGACGGTGCGCGACCTCGCCCTGAGCCTGGACCAGGACACCCGCGAGGTCACCACGACCTGGCGGGCGCCCGAGCACCACGGCGGCTCGGCCGTCACGGCGTACCGCGTGACCGCGGGCGGTGCCACCCACACCGTCGCGGCGTCGGCCACCTCGCACACCCTCCCGGCCGGGACCGGCACGTTCGGCGTCCAGGTCCAGGCCGTGAACGCGCAGGGCACGTCCACGCCCGCCCGCGCCGAGCTCGAGGTCCCGGCTCCCACGGCGAGCCGCACGACGATGACCGCCGCCACCCGCGGGCGCACGGTGACCCTGCAGGTCACCACCCGGTCCAGCACGGACGACACCCTCGTCGACGGCCAGGTGACCGTGCGGCGCGGGAACACGCCGCTCGCCTCCGCGACGACGACCCGCGGCGTCGCGCAGATCACGCTCACCGACCAGCCGCTGGGCCGGCAGACCTACGTCGCGGTCGTCGTGCCCACGAGCAAGCGGTGGAGCCAGTCGTCGGCCGAGGCCTCGGCCGACGTGATGGTCGAGCCCGGCGCCCCGCGTGCGCTGACGGCGGACTTCGAGCCGCGGGACCGGTCGGCCCGCGTCGTCTGGGAGGCGCCCGCCTCCGACGGGGGCACGCCGGTGACCGGCTACAAGGTGAGCGTCGGCGAGCTCACCGAGGAGGTCGCGGCCGACGCGACCGAGGCCGTGCTCGACGTCGCCGACCTCGCCCCGGGCGAGCACGAGGTCTCGGTGGTGGCGCTCAACGCCGTCGGCACCTCCGGCGCGGCCACGGCCACGCTGGTCGTCGCGCCCGTCGCCGAGGCCGGACTCGCCCTCACGGTGACCACGCTCGGCCGCGCGGCGACGCTCACCGCCGAGGTGGCCGGCGACCCCGCCCCCGAGGGCAGCGTCGAGTTCCGTGACGGCGCCACCGTCCTGGGCACGGTCGCCGTGACGGACGGCGTCGCGACCCTGCAGGTCGACCGGGCGCCCCTGGGCAGGCGGAGCTACACCGCCGCGTTCGTCCCGGCCGACCGCCGGTGGGATCCCGCCACCAGCGAGGCGGTCAGCGCCACCAGCGCCAAGCTGGCGGCGAGCCTCAAGGTCGCCGTCACCGCGAAGACGGTCCGGCTCGGCAAGCGACCGACGGTCACCGCGACCCTCACCGTCCGCGGCCTGACCGGCGCGGCCACGAACGGCCCGGTGACGGTCAAGCTCGGCAAGAAGACCGTCCAGGCCCGCCTGGTCGACGGCCGCGCCGTCGTACGGCTGCCGAAGCTGAAGCAGGCGTTCTTCACCGCCAAGCAGCTGCGGACCAAGGCGCCGCTCGTGGTGACCTACCAGGGCAACGACGACGTCGCCCGCGTGGTCCTCACCCGCAAGGTGAAGGTGACGCGCTGACGCGCTGAGCCCCCGACGCACCGAACCCCTCTCGACCACGGTCGAGAGGGGTTCGGTGTTGAGTGGGGCCGGGCTGCGGCGGCGCGGCCAGAGGCTGTCGCGTGCCTCAGACTCCGCAGGCGGGAGCGGCGTCCGGCAGCGGCGCCGGTACGCCGATCGCGGGCATGCCCAGCGAGACGCCGGAGGCCTGCGGCGCGGCGGTGCGCGCCTCCCAGGCGTCGCCCGAGCGCGTGCGTCGTACGCCGAGGACCGGGCCGTCGGCGACCAGGTGGTGCGGCGCGGCGTAGGTGACCTCGACGGTGACCATGTCGCCGGGGCGCACGGAGTCGGCGTCCACGCGGGAGAAGTCGGCCGCGAAGTGCACGAGCCGGTTGTCGGGGGCCCGGCCGGACAGGCGCGCGGTGGCGGCGTCCTTGCGGCCCTCCCCCTCGGCGACCATCAGCTCGACGGTGCGACCGACGACCAACTTGTTCTCCTCCCAGGCGACCTCGTTGACCAGGTCGGCCAGGCGCAGGTAGCGGTCCTTGACCACGTCGGCCGGCACCTGGTCGGGCAGGTCGGCGGCGGGGGTGCCGGGGCGCTTGGAGTACTGGAAGGTGAAGGCGCTGGAGAAGCGCGACTCGCGCACCACCCGCATCGTCTCGAGGAAGTCCTCCTCGGTCTCGCCGGGGAAGCCGACGATGATGTCGGTGGTGATCGCGGCGTCCGGCATCGCAGCGCGGACCCGCTCGATGATGCCGAGGAACTTCGAGGAGCGGTAGGAGCGGCGCATCGCACGCAGCAGCCGGTCGGAGCCGGACTGCAGCGGCATGTGCAGGCTCGGCATCACGTTCGGCGTCTCGGCCATCGCCTCGATGACGTCGTCGGTGAACTCCGCCGGGTGCGGGCTGGTGAAGCGCACCCGCTCCAGGCCCTCGATCTCGCCGCACGCGCGCAGCAGCTTGGAGAAGGCCTGGCGGTCGCCGAACTCCACGCCGTACGCGTTGACGTTCTGGCCCAGCAGGGTGATCTCGCTGACGCCCTCGGCGACGAGCGCGCGGACCTCGGCGAGGATGTCGCCGGGGCGGCGGTCCTTCTCCTTGCCGCGCAGCGCCGGGACGATGCAGAAGGTGCAGGTGTTGTTGCAGCCGACCGAGATCGACACCCAGGCGGCGTACGCCGACTCGCGCTTGGTGGGCAGCGTCGAGGGGAAGACGTCGAGGCTCTCCAGGATCTCGACCTGGGCCTCCTCCTGCACGCGCGCCCGCTCCAGCAGCACCGGCAGCGAGCCGATGTTGTGGGTGCCGAAGACCACGTCGACGTACGGCGCCCGCGCAGTGATCGTCGAGCGGTCCTTCTGCGCCAGGCAGCCGCCGACGGCGATCTGCATGCCCGGGTTGGCGGCCTTGATCGGCGCGAGGTGGGAGAGGTTGCCGTAGAGCTTGTTGTCCGCGTTCTCGCGCACCGCGCAGGTGTTGAACACGACGACGTCGGCCTGCTCGCCGGCGGGCGAGGGCAGGTAGCCCGAGTCCTCCAGCAGCCCGGTCAGGCGCTCGGAGTCGTGGACGTTCATCTGGCACCCGTAGGTGCGGACCTCATACGTGCGCGCGTTGCTCATAACCGCTCAAGCCTACGAGCGTGAAGGGTCATCCGAGAACTCGGACGTTCCACGCCTGCGTGGATTGGGAGGATGCGCCGATGATCACAGTGTCAAGGCGCTTCGTAGCGCCTGTCGTCGGCGTAGTCGTTCTCGTCGTCGTGGGCGTCGCGACCTACCTGCTCCTTGCCCCACGTCAGTCCGGTGACGTCGCGGTTCCCGCGAACGACGCCACCCCGGAGCAGGTGGTGACGGCGTACCTCGACGCCCTGAACGCCCACGACTGCGACACCGCCGAGGCCGTCATGACCAGCGATGCCAAGGACAGCGCCACGTCGTGGTGCCGCCAGGTCGCGAGCCTGACGGATGTGGACGTGCGCGACCACTTCACCGAACGCCCTGAGTTCTCCGGCCGCTCGGCTCCCGAAGAGGTTGTCAACGTCCCGGTGACCTTCGACCTGGACTGGCGCCTCTTCCACGGCGACGTCTCGATGCCCGGGGGAACCACGACGTGGGGCTACCGGTTGGTGCGTGACTCGTCCGATACTCCTTGGCGCATCTTCGACCAGGGCAACGGCTGACGATTGCTGGCGCGTGCGCCAGTTCAGGGTGTCGCGGACGGACAGCGCGGCCGGCTCAGCCGGCGTACACCGACCCGTCGAAGTTCAGCAGCCCGGCGGACTCCAGCGCCAGGCCGGTCTCGCTGTTGTCGTCGCTGTCCGCATGGGTCTCGATGTCGAGGGCGGCGACGTCGGCGAGCGGGAGCATGTGGGTCTGGGCGGTCTTGATCCCCATGCCCGCGCGATCGGTCGGCACGCCGTCCTCCAGGAACAGGAAACCGTCGCGGATGCCGAGGAAGCGCGCGCACTCGTGGACCTCGCGGGTGCCGTCGGCGCGCCGTACGGAGATGGTGCTGAAGGCATCGTGGGTGCTCACTGGGATATCCTCCCCGAACCGCGGTAGAACGCAGCCGACGACACCGACGAGCGGACCGGACCGCCCCGCGATCAGGTCACAGTTCGGACACACCTACCCACCTACCCGATCCTCGGGGGTTCACCCCTCCCCCGGCTGGGCACGGAGGAAAACATGAGTGAACCCCTGGTGGTGCTGGACCACGTCGACAAGTGGTTCGGCAACCTCCACGTCCTGCAGGACATCGAGCTGTCGATCGGCAAGGGCGAGGTCGTCGTGGTCATTGGCCCCTCAGGGTCGGGCAAGTCGACGCTGTGCCGCACGATCAACCGCCTCGAGACCATCGACAAGGGCACGATCAGCCTCGACGGCCAGGCCCTGCCCCAGGAGGGCAAGGGCCTCGCGGCGCTGCGCGCCGACGTCGGGATGGTCTTCCAGAGCTTCAACCTGTTCGCGCACAAGACGATCCTCGAGAACGTCACCCTGGGCCCCATCAAGGTCCGCAAGCAGTCCAAGGCCGACGCCGAGAAGCGCGCCCGCGAGCTCCTTGAGCGCGTCGGCGTCGCACACCAGGCCGACAAGTACCCCGCGCAGCTCTCCGGTGGTCAGCAGCAGCGCGTCGCGATCGCGCGCGCGCTGGCGATGGACCCGAAGGTGATGCTCTTCGACGAGCCGACCTCGGCGCTCGACCCGGAGATGATCTCGGAGGTCCTCGAGGTCATGGTCGATCTGGCCAAGCGCGGCATGACCATGGTCGTGGTCACCCACGAGATGGGTTTCGCCCGCACAGCAGCCGACCGGGTGGTCTTCATGTCCGACGGCGCGATCGTCGAGGAGAACACTCCCGACGAGTTCTTCACCAACCCGAAGAGCGATCGAGCCAAGGACTTCCTCGGCAAGATCCTCAAGCACTGAAGGAGACAGCATGCGACCTCGCCCGACCCTCCGCAGGTTCACGGCAGCGGCAGCCACCGCCGTCCTGGCCACGTCCATCGCCGCCTGCGGCAACGCCGGCAACGACGACACCGAGACCCGCGACGTCGACGTCGCGGAGAACGCCGCCGACGAGTTCGAGGACGGCACCCGCATGAAGGAGCTCGCCGAGGACGGCACCATCACCATCGGCGTCAAGTACGACCAGCCCGGCCTGGGCTTCAAGGGCGCCACCGACGACATGCCCAAGGGCTTCGACCCGGAGGTCGGCAAGATCCTCGCGGGCTCGCTCGGCATCGCCCCCGAGGACATCACGTGGAAGGAGACCATCTCCGACAACCGTGAGCCGTTCCTCGAGGAGGGCGAGGTCGACCTCGTCATCGCCACCTACTCCATCACCGACGACCGCCGCAAGGTCGTCGGCCAGGCCGGTCCGTACTACGTGACCGGTCAGCAGCTCCTGGTCCGCTCCGACAACGACGAGATCAACGGCGTCGAGGACATCAAGGGCATGGAGGTCTGCTCGGTCACCGGCTCGACCTCGCTCGAGAACGTCAAGAAGGAGGGTGCCAAGCCCCGCGGCTTCGACACCTACTCCGAGTGCGTCGATCAGGTCCTCGACGGTACCGTCGATGCAATGACCACCGACGGCTCGATCCTCCTCGGGTACGCCGCCGAGCAGCCCGACGAGCTGAAGGTCGTCGGGGAGCCGTTCTCCGAGGAGCGCTACGGCATCGGCTACTCCAAGGACAGCCCCGAGATGTGCCAGTGGATCAACGACACGCTGACGACGTCCTTCGAGGACGGCTCGTGGGAGGAGGCGTTCGACGTCACCCTCGGCGAGTCCGGCGTCGAGGCCCCCGAGCAGCCCGAGCTCGACGACTGCCAGTCCTGAGCTCTGCACGCCACTGACCGGCGGGAGCCCTGACGGGCTCCCGCCGGTCCTTCACGGAAGGGGACACGCCGGTGGAGGCGGTCTTCTCGAACTTCGACGAGTACCTCAAGGCCTTCGGCGTCACCCTCGCGCTGTTCGTCGTCTCGGGGCTCGCCTCGCTCGTGCTGGGGCTGATCCTCGCCTCGCTGCGGGTCGGCCCGGTCAGCGTCATGCGACGCGCCGCTGGCCTCTATGTGACCATCTTCCGCAACACGCCGCTGCTGATGATCTTCGTCTTCATGGCGGCGGCGATGCCCAAGCTCGGCTACAACTTCAAGTGGGTCGAGAACATCGAGATCGCCGGCTGGAGCGTGTCGGCGTTCTTCGTGCGTTCCACCATCGCGCTGACGCTCTACACCTCGGCCTTCGTCTGCGAGGCGTTCCGCTCCGGGGTCAACTCCGTGGACGTCGGCCAGGCCGAGGCGGCTCGCGCCGTCGGCCTCACCTTCTTCCAGAGCATGCGTTACGTGGTGCTCCCCCAGGCGCTGCGCGCGGTCGTGCCGCCGCTGACCAGCGTGCAGGTGGCGCTGATCAAGAACACTTCCGTCGCCGCGGCGTTCGGCATGGCCGAGGCGACCGCCACCATGCGCTCGCTCACCAACGACTACGGCAGCCAGCGCCCGGAGATCTTCCTGCTCTTCGCCATCGGCTACATCATCATCGTCGAGGCGGTCGCACTGTCCTCCTACGCACTCGAGCGCAAGTGGAAGGTGGCCTGAGATGAGCGGCAACGTCCTCTTCGACGCCCCGGGCCCGCGCACCATCGCGCGCCACCGTCTCTACTCCGTGCTGACCTGGCTGGCGCTCCTCGCCGTGATCGGGTTCTTCGTGTGGCGGATGCAGGTCACCGGCCAGCTGGAGTACGACAAGTGGGAGGTCTTCCTCACCCCGGCGTACGTCGAGGTGATCCTGCAGGGTCTGCTCGACACCCTCCAGATGGCCTTCGGTGCGATCATCTTCGCCGTCGTGTTCGGCCTGGTCTTCGGCGTCGGCAAGATGTCCGATC
The DNA here is from genome assembly GCF_009557055.1 of Nocardioides sp. dk884. Classification (NCBI taxonomy): domain Bacteria; kingdom Bacillati; phylum Actinomycetota; class Actinomycetes; order Propionibacteriales; family Nocardioidaceae; genus Nocardioides; species Nocardioides sp. dk884. Next base: position 3,628,546 of record NZ_CP045649.1, read on the forward strand.
ACGGCTGGGTGCGCTGGCCGTGCTGGGTGATCGTGGAGTTCTTCCGCGCGGTGCCGGTGCTGATGCTGATGATCTTCCTCTTCTACCTGCTGGCCGTCGGCGACGCCCCGCTGTCGCCGATGTGGTGCGTCATCATCGCGCTGACGCTCTACAACGGCTCCGTCCTCGCCGAGGTCTTCCGCGCCGGCGTGAACGCCGTCCCGCGTGGACAGGTCGAAGCGGCGTACGCGCTGGGCATGCGCAAGACCCAGGTGATGGTGCAGATCCAGCTGCCGCAGGCGGTCAAGATGATGCTCCCGGCACTGATCAGCCAGTGCGTGGTCGCGCTCAAGGACACCAGCCTGGGTTCCTACATCATCGCGCCCGGCCTCACGTTCGTGTACAAGCAGATCACGCTGGACTTCAAGAACCAGGTGCCGACCGCACTGGTCATCACCGCGATCTACATCCTGGTCAACCTGGTGCTGACGGCCATCGCGACGGCACTCCAGCGCAGGCTCGTCGGCGAGAAGAACCCGATCGACCTGACCTCCGTCGGCAACATGGACGGCGGTCGGGCCGTCTAGCCCCCGTTAGCGCCGCGGCGTCACCCAGAGCCGGATGACGCCCTCGATCACCACGGTGCCGTCGGCGAGCTCCCCACGGACCCGGACCGGAAGGTCCGGGTCCGTGCCGCTCCACTGGGCCGGGTCGGTCTCGGCGATGCAGGTGACGTCGCCGGTCGCCTTCGCGGTGTAGCTGACCTCCATCCCCTTCGGGATCCAGCGGCGGTCCGCCGGCACGCTCACCTCCGCCAGGGCACCCATCGCCGCCTCGAGACCGTTGCACAGCGCGATCGCGTGCACGGTCCCGAGGTGGTTGTGCACCCGGCGCCGGCTGCGGACCACCAGCTCGGCGCGGTTCGGCTCCAGGACGGTGAACCGCGGGCGCACGCTCGCGAAGTACGGCGCCTTCTGGGCGAACAGGATCGAGAAGACCCGGGCGCCCACTCCCGGGACCGCGCTGGTCTTCTGCCACATCGTGAGGACTGAACTCATGCGCGCACATTACCGATCGGTAACTAGCGCCACAAGCGCCGACTCGCCGCGCCATTGGCGCCGACTCGGCGTACTGACACGTGTCAATCGGAAGGAAGCGCTGCTAGCGTCCGCGACGTGACCCACGCCACATCACACGCGCCGCTGCCGGAGATCGGCTGCTACGGGCTGGCGGGGCACACCTCCTCCCCCGCCGACCTGCTGGAGGAGGTCCGCCTGGCCGAACGGCTGGGCATCGGAGCGGTCTTCCTCTCCGAGCGATTCAACCTCAAGGACGCCGGCGTCCTGGCCGGGGCTGCCGTGGCCGCCTCCGAGCAGATCGGGATCGGTACCGCCGCGACCAACCACAACACCCGGCACCCGCTGGTCACCGCCACGATGGCCACGACGCTGCACCGGATGAGCCACGGGCGCTACGCCCTCGGCCTCGGGCGCGGCTTCGACCTGCTCTTCGACGTCATGGGCCTGCCCCGGGTGACGAGCGCCCAGCTCACCGACGCGATCGGGATCTACCGGCGGCTGTGGCGCGGCGAGGCGTTCGGGCACGACGGGCCGGCCGGCAGCTACCCCTACCTCTCCCAGGACCCGTCCTTCGATGAGCACGTGCCGGTGCTGATGACCGCCATCGGCCCGAGGTCGCTCGCCCTCGCCGGGCGGGTCGCCGACGGCGTCGTGCTGCACACCTTCCTCACCGACGAGACCCTGGCCCGCTCGGTGGCCACCGTGCGGCGCGCGGCAGAGGAGGCCGGGCGCGACCCGGCCGCGGTGCGGGTCTGGGCGGTGCTCGCGACAGTCCCCGATCCCGTCACCGACGAGCAGCGGCTGCGCCGCCTGGTCGGTCGCCTCGCCACCTACCTCCAGGGGTACGGCGAGGTGCTCGTCGGCGCGAACGGCTGGGACCCCGAGGTGCTGCGCCGCTTCCGCGAGGACCCGCTGGTGAGCGGGTACGCCGGAGCGTTCGACGCGGTCGGCACGGTCGACGAGCTCACCCGGCTGGCCGCACTGCTGCCGGCGGAGTGGCTGCCCGCGGCGTCCGGCTCCCCCGCCCAGTGCGCCGCCCGGGTGCGCGACCAGCTCGACGCGGGCGCCGACAGCGTGATCCTGCACGGCGCCACCCCGGCCGAGCTGGCGCCGGTGCTGGACGCCTGGCGGACGGTGCGCCCCGACGGGCTCGACGCACTGCCGCGCAACCCCGGGTGGCTGCGATGAGCACCGCGCCCGTCGCCACCACGCGGGAGGAGCTGAGCCCGCAGTGGCTCTCGGAGGCCCTGGGCGGCCGGGTCGAGACCGTCGTCGCCGAGCCGGTCGGCACCGGCCAGATGGGCAGCTGCTTCCGGCTGCGGCTCACCGGGCCGGACGTCGGTGCCCGCCTCCCCGGCGTACTGCTCGCCAAGCTGCCCACGCCCGATCCCGCGGCGCGGGCGATGGTGGCCGGCGCCTACCGCTGCGAGCTGCGCTTCTACGCCGAGATCGCGCCGACCGTGGCGGTCCGGGTGCCGCGGGTGCACCACGCCGCCTGGAGCGGCGACGGCGCCGACTTCACCCTGCTCCTGGAGGACCTCGCGCCGCGGGTGCAGGGCGACCAGGTCGCCGGCTGCTCACCGGCCCAGGCACACGACGCGGTGGTCAACCTCGCCGGGCTGCACGGACCGCGCTGGTGCGACCCGACCCTCCTCGCGATCGAGGGCCTGGACCGCACCGGCCCCGAGGACGCCGCGCTGCTCGCCGAGCTCTACGGGCCCGCGACCGAGATCTTCCTGGCCGGGCTCGGCGACCTCGTGGACCCCGCCGACGCCGCGACGCTGGAGGCCTGCGTGCCGCTGTGCGAGCGCTGGGCCCTCGCCCGCAGCGAGCGGTTCGGGCTCGTGCACGGCGACTACCGCCTCGACAACCTGATGTTCGCGCCCGACGGCTCCGCCGGCTGCGTGGCGCTCGACTGGCAGACCCTGTCGCTGGCCCTGCCGGCGCGCGACCTGGCGTACTTCCTCGGCACCGGGCTCTCGGTAGGCGACCGCCGCGCCCACGAGCGCGAGCTGGTCGCGACCTGGCACGCCGGACTGCTCGCGCACGGCGTCGGCGACTACTCCGCATCCGACGCGTGGGAGGACTACCGCTTCGCGATGCTCCAGGGACCGCTGGTGTCGGTCTTCGGCTGCGCCTACGGCACCCGCACCGAGCGCGGGGACCGGATGTTCGCGGCCATGGTCGCCCGGGCCTGCGCGGCGATCCGTGACCTGGGGGTGCTCTCACTCGTCGCCGAGGACTGCTAGCGTATGCCGCGGCCCCTCGGGCGTAGCTCCCCCCGCTTCGCTCGAGGGGCCCCTGTCTTGTCTCGGGGCCTCTCCGACTGTCTCAGTGCCGCGCAGCGGCCTCGGCCAGCAGCTCCACCCGGTTGCCGTGCCCGTCGCGGACGTGCAACCGCTCGTAGCCGGCGAAGGTGTGCCGCTCGCGGTGGTCGACCTCGAAGCCGAGCGTCTCCAGTCGCGCGCCGGTCTCCTCGAGCGCGGCCGGGTCGGCCAGCAGCAGCGCGGGGTGCGCGCGCCGGGCAGGCACGAACGGCTCCTCCACGCCGACGTGGATCTCGGCGACGATCGCGCCGTCAGCGTCGTGCGAGCGGAACCAGGCGCCGCCGCGCGAGCGCAGCGCCTGGGGCTCCTCGACCTCGACCAGCCCCAGTCCCTCGGCCCAGAACCGCCGGGCGAGCTCCTCGCCGCCGGGCGGGCAGGAGACCTGCACGTGGTGCAGGCGCAGCGGGGCCTCGCCCCGCGCCCCGGCGGGCGTCACGACCCCTCCCCACGCCGGGCGACCACGAAGACCCGGCGAAACGGCAGCACCACGCCGTACGACGTGGCGGGGTACGCCGCGGCGAGGCGGCGGCGAAGCTCCTCCTCGAAGGACGCGCGCAGTCGCGGGGACGCCGCCTCGAGTGCCTCCAGGGTCGGGCGCGCCCCGGTCCCGGAGATCCAGCCCAGCACCGGGTCCGGGCCCTGCAGCACGTGCAAGTAGGTCGTCTCCCAGGCGTCGACCGCGCAGCCGAGGCCGGCCAGCGCCGCGAGGTAGACCGCCGGGTCGTGGGCGTCCGGTTCCGCCGCGCCGGCGGTGTGGGCGGCGTACGGCTCCTGCGCGGCGAGCTCGCGGCGCAGCGCGTGGCTGGGCTCGGCGAAGTTGCCCGGCACCTGGAAGGCCAGCCAGCCACCCGGCCGGACCGCCTCGAGCAGCCGGGCCAGCAGGGACAGGTGGCCGGGCACCCACTGCAGCACCGCGTTGGCCACCAGCACGTCCACCGGCGCCGTCGGCACCCACGAGCGCAGGTCCCCCAGCTCGACCGTCAGGCCGGGATGGTCGGCGCGGGCCCGCTCCACCATCTCCGGGCTCGCGTCGATGCCGAGCACCTCGGCCTGCGGCCAGCGGGCCGCCAGCAGCACGGTGAGGTGGCCCGGACCGCAGCCGAGGTCGACCACCCGCTGCGGCGCAGTGGCGCCGACGCGCGCCATCAGGTCGAGGAACGGGCGCCCGCGCTCGTCGCCGTAGGCGAGATAGCGCTCGGGGTCCCAGCCGAACGGGCGGGACGGGTCACGCGGGGTGGACGGCATGCTCATCGAAGCCTCCCGGGTCGGAAACCCCCGAAGTCTCTTGACGTCGAGGTAATTCCACCCTGCTCCCAGAGTCTCTCGATGTCAAGATTCTCGACCGGGGCGCTACCATGACGCCATGCGGGACGAGGTCGACGAGCTGGTGGAGGCCTGGGGACGCGAGCGCGCGGACCTGGACCTGGCCCCCGTCGCCGTCTTCAGCCGGATCTCCCGCCTCGCGCGACACCTCGACCTGGCCCGCCGCGCCGCGTTCACCCAGCACGACATCGAGGCCTGGGAGTTCGACGTGCTGGCCGCGCTGCGCCGCGCCGGCACGCCGTACGAGCTCTCGCCCGGGCGGCTGCTGCGCGAGACGCTGGTGACCAGCGGGACGATGACCAACCGGGTCGACCGGCTGGCGGCGCGCGGCTTCGTCGAGCGGCTGCCTGACCCGCACGACCGCCGCGGGGTGCTGGTGCGGCTCACGGCCGACGGCAAGCGCGCGGTGGACAGCGCGTTCACCGAGCTGCTCGAGGCCGAGGCCGGGATCCTCGCCGACCTCGACACCGACCAGCAGGCTCAGCTGGCCGCGCTGCTGCGCACCCTGCTGGTCCCGTTCAGCTGACCCCGGCCGAGTCCGGCCGGGTCGACCGACCCAACCTCAGCCGAGCTGCTCGGACGCCTCGAGCCACTCCAGCTCGAGGGTGTCCTTCTCCGCCGCGAGCGCCGACATCTGCTTGCCGAGGTCGGCGAGCAGCGCGTAGTCCTCGAGGTTGGCTGCCATCTTCTCCTCGAGCACGGTCTCCTGCTCCGCGATCTTCGCCAGCCGCTTCTCCACCCGCGCCAGCGCCTTGCGCGCCGTCCGCTCCTCGGCCGAGCCGGAGCGCGCCTTCGGGGAGGACCCCGCCGCGGTCGGTACGGCGGGGGCCGCGGCCGCCGCTGCGAGGGCGGCGTCCTCGGCGGCCAGCGAGGCCTCGCGGCGCTCGAGGTACTCCTCCACCCCGCGCGGCAGCATCGAGACGGTGCCGTCGCCGAGCAGCGCCCAGATCGAGTCGGTGACCCGCTCCAGGAAGTACCGGTCGTGAGAGACCACGATCAGGGTGCCGGGCCAGCGGTCGAGGAAGTCCTCGAGCACGTTGAGGGTGTCGATGTCGAGGTCGTTGGTGGGCTCGTCGAGGAGCAGCACGTTGGGCTCGTCGAGCAGCAGCATGAGCAGCTGGAAGCGGCGCCGCTCGCCACCGGAGAGGTCCCCGATGCGCGCGGTGAGCCGGTCGCCGGTGAACCCGAAGCGCTCCAGCATCGAGGTCGCGGTGATCTCGCCGCCGTCGGTGGTGCGGGTCAGCTGGCGCACCCGCTCCACGGTGGGCAGCACCCGAGCGGTCGGGTCGAGGTTGTCGAGCTGCTGGGTCAGGTGGCGCAGCGCCACGGTGCGCCCGGTCTTCACCTTGCCGGCGCTGGGCTCCAGGTCCCCGGACAGCAGCGAGAGCAGCGAGGTCTTGCCGGCGCCGTTGACGCCGACGATGCCGATCCGGTCGCCGGGGCCGATGCGCCAGGTCGCGTGGTGCAGCAGCTGGCGCTCGCCGCGGAACAGGTCGACGTCCTCGACGTCGAGCACGTCCTTGCCGAGTCGCTGGGTGGCGAACTTCTGCAGCTCGAGCCGGTCGCGCGGCGGCGGCACGTCCTCGATCAGCGCGTTCGCGGCGTCGATGCGGAACTTCGGCTTCGAGGTGCGCGCGGGGGCGCCGCGGCGCAGCCAGGCCAGCTCCTTGCGGACCAGGTTCTGCCGGCGTACCTCGGAGGCCGCGGACTGGCGCTGGCGCTCGGCCTTGGCGAGCACGAACGCGGCGTACCCGCCCTCGTAGGCGTCCACGGCGCCGTCGTGGACCTCCCAGGTCCACTGGCACACCGCGTCGAGGAACCAGCGGTCGTGGGTGACCACGACGAGCGCGGAGGGCCGGGCGGCGACGTGGGCGGCCAGCCAGGCGACCGCCTCGACGTCGAGGTGGTTGGTGGGCTCGTCGAGCACCAGCAGGTCGTGCTCGCCGATCAGCAGCGCGGCCAGCGAGCACCGGCGCCGCTCGCCGCCGGAGAGACCCACGACCGGCCGGTCCAGGTCGATCCCGGCCAGCAGCACCTCCACGACCTCGCGGGTGCGCGGGTCGGCGGCCCACTCGTGGTCGGCGAGCCCGGCGAGCACGGCCTCGCGCACGGTGTGCTCGTCGGAGAGCTCGTCGCCCTGGTGCAGGTAGCCGATCAGCAGCCCGCGGGTGCGCGAGACCCGGCCGCTGTCGGGTTCCTCGATGCCGGTCATCACCTCGAGCAGCGTGGTCTTGCCGTCGCCGTTGCGGCCGACGATGCCGATCCGCTCACCGGCGCCGATGCCGAGGGAGACCTCGCTCAGCAACGGGCGGACGCCGTAGGACTTCGAGACGCGCTCGAGGTTGATCAGGTTGTTCGGGGCGGTGCTCACGCGTACTCCACGAGGTGGGCTCCCGAGACCGCGCCGTTGGCGACGAGGACGGTCGGGTGCGGGGGGTCGCCGGGATCGCCGGCGTCGAGGGCCGCGGCGACCTCGCGGGCGTGGTCGCCGTCGCGGCAGAGGAACAGGCAGGTGGGGCCCGAGCCGGAGAGCAGGCCGCGCAGCGCGCCGGCCTCCTCGCCGCGGGCGACCAGGTCGCCGAGCTCGGGGCGCAGGTCCAGGGCGGGGGCCTGGAGGTCGTTGTGCAGGGCCGCGGCCAACGCGTCGACGTCGCCGGCGGCCAGTGCGGCCAGCAGCGCGTCGGCGCCGCGCGGCTCGGGGTCGGCGTCGGGGAACATCGCGTCGAAGTGGCGGTAGACCGCCGGGGTGGACAGTCCCTCAGCGGAGGGCACCGCGACCCACCACCAGGTGCCGGCGTCGGTGACCCGCTCGACGACCTCGCCGCGTCCGGTGCCCAGCGCGGTGCCGCCGACCAGGGCGAACGGGACGTCGCTGCCGAGCTCGGCGGCCAGGCGCAGCAGGTCCTCGTCGGCGGTCTCGGTGCCCCAGAGCCGGTCCAGCGCGACGAGCGCGGCCGCGGCGTCCGCGGAGCCGCCGGCCATCCCGCCGGCGACCGGGATCGCCTTGGCGACGTACGCCGCCCCGCGACGCGGTACGCCGTGGTGCGCGGCGAGCAGGTCGGCGGCGCGGGTGACGATGTTGTCGGCCACCGACGGCAGCTCGACGCCGGCCATCCAGTCGGCGACCGCCACCTCGACCGACCAGTCGTCCGCCGCGCGCACGGTGACGTCGTCGTGCAGGCCCACGGCCTGGTAGACGGTCACCAGCGGGTGGAAGCCGTCCTCGCGCGGGGCACCGACGCCGAGGTGCAGGTTGATCTTCGCGGGGGCACGGACGGTGCGCTCGCTCATCCGCGCTCCTCGCGGCGCGCGGCGACGATGCCCTCGGTGAGGGCGACGAACTGCTCGATGCGCAGCGACTCGCCGCGGGCCAACGGGTCGATGCCGGCGCTGGTGAGCGCGGCGTCGAGGACCGCAGCGGAGCCGGCGAGCGGCTTCAGCACGCCGCGCAGGGCCTTGCGGCGCTGGGCGAACGCGGCGTCGATGACGGCGAAGACCTCCTCGCGCGTCGCAGTGGTGGTCGGCGGCTCCCGGCGGGTCCAGGCGACCAGCCCGGAGTCGACGTTGGGAGCCGGCCAGAAGACGTTGCGCCCGATCGAGCCGGCGCGGCGCACGTCGGCGTACCAGGCAGCCTTGACCGACGGGACGCCGTACACCTTGGAGCCGGGGCGGGCGGCCAGCCGGTCGGCGACCTCGGCCTGCACCATCACCAGGCCGCGCTCGAGGCTCGGCAGCAGCTCGAGCAGGTGCAGCAGCACCGGCACCGAGACGTTGTAGGGCAGGTTCGCGACCAGGGCCGTCGGTGCGGGGCCCGGGACCTCGGTGACCCGCATCGCGTCGCCGAGGACCAGCTCGAAGCGGTCGGCCTGGGCGGGTGCGTGCTCGGCGATGGTCTGCGGCAGCCGGGCGGCGAGCACCGGGTCCAGCTCGATGGCGGTGACCCGGCCGGCGACCTCGAGCAGCGCCAGGGTGAGCGAGCCGAGACCCGGCCCGACCTCGACCACGACGTCGCCGGAGCCCACCCCGGACTCGCGCACGATGCGGCGCACGGTGTTGGCGTCGATCACGAAGTTCTGACCGCGCTGCTTGGTGGGGCGCAGGTCGAGCTCGGCCGCGAGCTGACGCACCTCCGCCGGTCCGAGGAGCTTCGGACCGGCGGAGGTGTCAGACATAGGCGCCAGCGTAGTCAGCGTGGGCCCGGTTCCCGCAGTCGAGGCGGCCTGCTGGGCGGTGCTCAGCGCAGGCCGAGCTGGGAGGAGCAGTGCGGCCACTGGCCCCAGCCGGCACGCGACTGCAGGATCTGCCCGCGCTTGATCTGCTCCTCGCGGCTGTGCTGGTGCGGCAGGCCGGTGCCGCCGACGGAGGCCCAGGTGGCGGCGCTGAACTGCAGGCCGCCGTAGTAGCCGTTGCCGGTGTTGGTGGCCCAGTTGCCGCCGGACTCGCACTGCGCCAGGCGGTCCCACACGGTGTCGCCACCGGCGTAGTTGGCCGCGGGCGCGGCGGGGGCCGGCTCGGGCTTCTCCTTGGTGCCGACCAGCACGATGCGCGAGACGGGCTTGGCGGTGACGGTCTGCTTCACGACCTCGCGGTCGACGATCTCGCCGTTGCGGTAGGTGAGGCGGTAGGTGACGTCGCGGCTGCCCGCGCGGCCCTCGCGCTCGACCTCCTCCTCGCCCTCGTAGATCGAGGCGTCCTCGCGCTCCTCGGTCGAGAAGTCGATGCGCTCACCCTTGACGACGCGGGTGTCCTTGCGGATGTCGGTGAGGACGATCTTGTCGCCGTCCTCCACCTTGGTCTTCAGGCCGGGCTTGACGATGTCGAGCTTGCCGACCTTGACGTCCATGGCGGCGAGCGCCTCGCGCACGGTGAGGACGGTGACCTGCTTGGTCACCGGCTTGCGGGCGCCGATGGCGAAGGTGAGCTTCTTGGGGGTGACCACGTCGAGCTCGAGGCCGTCGCGGCTGATCAGCGCGCCACGGCTGGTGGAGAGCCGGGCGGCGGCGAAGGATCGCCCGATCTCTCCCAGCGCGTCGTCGACCTCGGTGGAGGTCACCCAGTAGGTCTGGGTCTCGCCGTCGACGGTGACCTCGAGGGGGCGGCCGAAGCGGACCGAGATCTTCGAGCCGTCGGAGACCTCCTCCTCGATGCCCGGGGCGACGATGTCGTGCTTGCCGACCTCGATCCCCTCGGACTCCAGGACGTCGCCGACGGTGCCGCCCATCGCCCGGACCTCGCGGGACTCGCCGTCGAGGGACAGGGTCACCGTGGTCGTGAGAGCGCTGTAGCCGAGGGTGGTGCCGGCGACCGCCAGGACGACGACCGTCGCCAGGACGCCGAGGACGGCTCGGCTACGGGTGAGACGGCCCAGACGGGCGCGGGTGGACAGCGTGGAAGCCACGATTCTCCATAGGTCGTGCTCTCCGGGCCTCGGGTGTCAGTGCGAGCACACGCTCGCGCTCACCAGTGCTGAGGTCGTGCTGAGGGCGGCTGGCGGCCGTGATGGGGGCCCTGGCCGGCCGCGGTGCACTGGTCTGATCGACCCGATCCCGGCCTACAAGTCGTCTACTGCAACAAGATCTCGGGCCGATTGCAAACCCTCGTCCCACATGTTGTGGAGGTGTGGGCAGGGTCTCGTGCTCGCCGAGGGCCGATTTCCGGGGGTGCGGAGTGCAGGTTCGGGCCCCGCTACCAGCCGCCCCCGAAGGCCCGCTCGGTGTTGGCGTCGACGGCCGCACAGAGCTCGCCGAGGTCCTCGCCGCGCACCTCGGCCATCAGGCGCATCGTGAGCGGGACGAGGTAGGACGCGTTGGTGGCGCCGCGATGCGGGTGCGGGGTGAGGTACGGCGCGTCGGTCTCGACCAGCACCCGGTCCTGCGGCGTGACCGCGAGCGCATCCCGCAGCGGCTGGGCGTTGCGGAAGGTGACGGTGCCGGCGAAGGAGAGGTAGGCCCCGCGGTCCAGGCAGGCGCGCGCGAAGTCGGCGTCGCCGGAGAAGCAGTGCATCACCCACCGCGGCGGGGCGCCGTCCTCCTCCAACACCGCCAGCACCTCCTGGTGGGCGTCGCGGTCGTGGATCACCAGGGTCTTGTCGAGCCGCTTGGCCAGGTCGATGTGGCGACGGAACGACTCGACCTGGGCGGCCCGGCCGTCCTCGCCGGTGCGGAAGTGGTCGAGACCGGTCTCCCCCACCGCGCGGACCTTCGGGTGCGCGCCGGCCAGCTCCTCGATCTCGGCCATCGCCGCGTCCAGGCCTCCCGGGGTCGCCGCCAGCCGCGGCGCCTCGTTGGGGTGCAGCGCGACGCCCGCGACCACCGCGTCGTACGTCGCGGCGGCCTCGACCGCCCACCGGGCCCCGGGCAGGTCGCAGCCGATCTGCACGATCCGGGTGACCCCGACCTCGGCGGCGGCCGCCAGTGCCTCGGCCACCGGCAGCGCCGGTTCCTCGCCGCGGGCGATGTCGAGGTGGCAGTGGTTGTCGACGACCGGGTGCGGCAGCGGCTCCGGCACCGGAGGGCGCCCGCTCATGCCGCCCCGGTGCGGGCCAGCACGGCGTCGGCGAGGGCGCGCGGCGCGTGGGTCGGGATCCAGTGCGAGACGCCCTCGAGCACGACCAGCTCGTACGGCGCGTCGACCCACGCCGACGTCGCCTCCACCGGGGCCCGGGTGATCGCGACGTCACCGTCGCTCCACACCATCGTGGTCGGCACGGTGACCTTGCGCCCGGCAGCGCCGCCGAGGGCGAACGGCAGCGCGCGGTACCAGGCCAGCCCGCCGGGCAGGGCGCCGTACTCCAGCACCTCGGTGCGGAACCGGGCCACGTCGTCGTCGCCCATCCCCGCGCGCCGCAGCCAGGGCTCGAACAGCCCGCGCCGGGCGAGCAGCTCGGGGACCACCGGCACCTGGAAGAAGCCCATGTAGGTCGAGTGCAGGCCCTGGGTGGAGGTCAGCATCGAGGACATGAACGCACCCGTGTGCGGCACCGAGACGGCCGTCCAGGTGCGCACCAGGTCGGGGCGGGTCATCACCAGCCCCCAGCCGACGGCGGCGCCCCAGTCGTGGCCGACCAGGTGCACCGGCGCGCCGATGCGGTCCACCAGCGCCACGATGTCGGCGACCAGCTCGCCGGTGCGATAGGCGTGCCGCCCCGACGGGCGCGCGCCCGGGGAGTAGCCGCGCTGGTCGGGGGCGTAGGTGCGCAGGCCGTGCTCGGCGAGCAGCGGCTCGACGCGGCGCCAGCTGGTGGCGCGCTCGGGGAACCCGTGCAGCAGGACCACCGGGTCACCGTCGAGCGGGCCCTCGTCGCGGACGTCGAAGACCAGCCCGTCGCGCTCGAAGGAGGTCAGCCGGGCGCTCATGCCCCGCTCCCCCGGTGCACGAGGTCGTAGACCTCGCGCTTGGGCACCCCGGCCACCTTCGCGACCTCCGCGATCGCCTCCTTGCGTGTCATCCCGTCCTCCTCACGCTCGGCGACCGCGGCGCGCAGGCTCTCGGGATCGGTCCCGATCGTGCTCCCGGGCTCCGCCCCGGAGACCACCACGGTCACCTCTCCCCGTACCCCGTCGGCGGCCCAGGCCACGAGCTCGCCCAGCGGGCCGCGGCGTACCTCCTCGTGGGTCTTGGTCAGCTCGCGGCACACCGCCCCGGGCCGGTCCTCCCCGAACGCCTCCGCCATCGCCGCCAGCGCGGCCTCGGTGCGGTGCGGGGCCTCGAAGAAGACCATCGTGCGCTCCTCGCGGGCCAGCCCGGCGAGGCGGCGGGCGCGCTCGCCGGCCTTGCGCGGCAAGAAGCCCTCGAAGCAGAACCGGTCCACCGGCAGCCCGCTCACCGCGAGCGCGGTCAGCACCGCGGACGGGCCGGGCACCGCGGTGACCCGTACGTCGTGCTCGACCGCGGCGGCGACGAGGCGGTAGCCGGGGTCCGACACGCTCGGCATCCCGGCGTCGGTCACCAGCAGCACCCGCTCGCCGGCGAGCAGCGCCTCGAGCAGCACCGGGGTGCGCGCGGACTCGTTGCCCTCGAAGTAGGACACCACGCGTGCGGTCACGGTGACCCCGAGGTCGGTGGTGAGCCGCTTGAAGCGCCGGGTGTCCTCCGCGGCGATCACGTCCGCCGTCGTCAGCTCCTGGGTCAGCCGGGGCGGAGCGTCGCCGACCTGCCCGATCGGAGTCGCGGCCAGGACGAGCACGCCAGTCATGGCTCGATCATGTCAGCACGGATCGGCCCAGCAGGGGCCAGCCCGGCCCGGTGCGCCCGTATTGTTCGTGCCCGTGACGTCCACCCGCCCGGTCGCCCCCGCCGGCCCGCCCCGGGTCCCCGTCGAGGCGCGCCCCTCGGCCTGGGTCCGGATGCGCGGACGACTGACCGGCCGCGACCCGCTGGTCGGCTGGGTGGCCCCGCTCGGGGTCGCGCTGCTGGCCCTGGTGCTGCGGCTGTGGCACCTCGGCACGCCGCGCGAGTTCGCCTTCGACGAGACCTACTACGCCAAGGACGCGTGGTCGCTGCTCCACCACGGCTACGTGCGCAGCTATGTCGACGACGCCGACGAGCAGATCCTCGACGGCACCACGACCGGGCTGTGGACCGACGACCCGTCGATGATCGTGCACCCCGACGTGGGCAAGTGGCTGATCGCGCTCGGCGAGTGGGCCTTCGGGATGAACCCGTTCGGCTGGCGGGTCTCGGCCGCCGTCGCGGGCGCGCTGATGGTGCTGGTCATGTGTCGCCTGGTGCGCCGGATGACCGGATCCACCCTGCTCGGCTGCGTGGCCGGGCTGCTGCTCAGCCTGGACGGGCTGCACTTCGTGCTCTCCCGCCTGGCGCTGCTCGACATCTTCCTGGCCCTGTTCACGCTGTGCGGCGTGGCGTGCATCGTCAACGACCGCGACTGGTCCCGGGCCCGCCTCGCCCGACTGGTCCCTGACCAGGTCACCCACGGCTGGGGGCCGGTGCGGGCGCTGCTGTGGCGCCCGTGGCTGCTCGCCGGCGGGGTGGCGTGGGGCCTGGCGATCGGCGTCAAGTGGACGGCGCTGTACCCGCTGGCGGCGTTCGGGCTGCTGTGCTGGCTGTGGAGCGCGGGCGCCCGGCGCACCCTCGGCGTACGACGCCCGGTGCTGCGCGCGGCGCTGACCGACGGCCTGCCGGCGTTCGGCTACCTGGTCGTGCTCGCCGGCGTCGTCTACACCGCGACCTGGACCGGCTGGCTGGTGCACGCCGACGAGTACGAGGAGCACCTCTCCTCCACGCAGTACACCCGCTACAGCCACATGGAGGGCGACCGCGCGGTCTCCGAGGGCGACGCCACCTGGCCGACCGCCGAGGAGCCGGATGCCGACGGGCTCGGCGAGGTGGTCCAGTCGCTGCGCTCGCTGTGGCACTACCACCGCGACGTCTACACCTTCCACACCCACTTCCTCAACGACTCCGAGCACACCTACGCCTCCAAGCCGGTGGGCTGGCTGCTGCTCAACCGCCCGGTCGGGGTCTCCGCGGACACCGGCATCGAGCCCGGCACCCGCGGCTGCGACGCGGCGCCGGACAGCGACTGCCTGCGCCAGGTGCTGCTGATCGGCACCCCGGTGATCTGGTGGGGCGGGCTGCTCGCGCTCGCCTTCGCGCTCCTCGCCTGGGTCGGCGCGCGGGACTGGCGCTTCGGCGTCGCGGTGGTCGGCACCGCCTCGACCTGGCTGCCGTGGCTGCTCTACGACGACCGGCCGATCTTCTCCTTCTACGCGGTCCTCACGCTGCCGTTCGTGGTGCTCGCGCTGACCCTGGCGATGGGCCGGATGATCGGGCCCTCGCGGGCGCCCACCCCGCGGCGTACGGCCGGGGTGATCGTGTCGGGGGCGTTCGTGGTGCTGGCGCTGCTGAACTTCGCGTGGTTCTGGCCGCTGTTCACCCACGGCCTGCTCACCCACGGCGAATGGCTGGACCGGATCTGGTTCGAGCGCTGGATCTGAGCGCGTCGGGGTACAGCGGGCCATGGCCCCCACCCGCACCGACCGCGTCCGCCAGCTCGTCGTCGTGCTCGCGGAGGTGTTCTGCGTCGTCGGCACCCTGGTCGGCACCGGCGTGATCGGCACCCCGGTCGCCGAGACGGCCGGGGGTGCGCTCTCCGCGGACGCCACCCTGGTGGCGCCCGCCGGCACGGCGTTCTCGATCTGGTCGGTGATCTACGTCGGGCTGGCGGCGTACACGATCTGGCAGCTGCTGCCCGGCAACGCCACCGACGCCCGGGCCCGCGCGACCGGGTGGCTGGCGGCCGCCTCGATGGTGCTCAACGCGACCTGGCTGCTCATCACCCAGGCCGACCTGGTCTGGCTCAGCGTCGCGGTGATCGTGGTGCTGCTCGCCGTCCTCTTCGAGCTGGTACGCCGCCTGGCCCGGCACCGCGCCGAGGGCTGGGTGGACCGGCTGGCCGTGGACGCGACGTTCGGGCTCTACCTCGGCTGGGTGGCGGTGGCCACCTGCGCCAACGCCGCCGCGGCGGTCGGCGACTCGCGCTGGGACGTCTCCTCCGCGGACACGATCGCGGTGGTCGGCACGATCGCGCTGCTGGCCCTGCTGACCACGCTCGAGGTGGGGTTCTTCTGGCGCTACGGCGCCCGCTGGGCGGTCGCGCTGGCCAGCGCCTGGGGGCTGGCGTGGGTGGCCGTCGGGCGCACCGCCGAGACCCCCGAGTCGCTGCCCACGGCCGCGGCGGCCGGTGTCTGCGCGGTGGTGCTGCTGCTCGCCGCCGCGGTGCTGCCGAGCGGGCCGCGCGAGCGCAGCGGAGGCGGGCGCCGGGTGCGCACAGGCACGTCGATGTCGGCCGCGCGCTGACCCGCCCCGGATACTGACGCGATGACGACCTTCCGCCCCGGCTGGGACGCGATCCCCGCACCGGTGCTCGGCTTCTGGACCGAGTACCACGTCTGCACGCTCACGACGCTGCGCCCCGACGGCCGGCCCCACGTCGTACCGGTGGGGGTCGCCTTGGACCTGGAGCAGAAGTGCGCCTGGGTGATCACCAGCGAGGGCTCGCGCAAGGTCGCCCACCTACGCGCCGCCGGGCCGCACGCCCCGGTGGCGGCGTGCGCCGTCGACGGGCCCCGCTGGTCGACCCTGGAGGGCACCGCCACGGTCTGCGACGACGAGCACTCCGTCGCCCGGGCGATCGAGCGCTACACCGCGCGCTACCGCTCCCCCCGCCCCAACCCGCACCGCGTCGCGCTGCGCCTCGAGGTGGACCGCTTCGTGTTCGGCCCCGCCCTCGTCGGACCCCGCTGACCCCCGCAGCGGGGGCGGGGGTCAGCCGCCGAAGCGCTGGCGCAGGGCGTCGGTGAGCAGGCTGACGAGCGCCTCGAGCTGGACGTCCGCGGAGCCGCCGATCTCCTCATCGGAGCCGTCGAGCGCGCGGGCGGCGAGGCCGGCCTTGGAGTCGATGAGCTCCGCGATCCGGGTGTCGATCGTCTGCGCGGCGATGATGCGCCACGCGGTGACCGGCTCCTCCTGGCCGATGCGGTGGATCCGGTCGATCGCCTGGGTCTGCTCGGCGTCGGTCCACGACAGCTCGGCCAGCACCAGGTTGGAGGCCACCTGCAGGTTCAGCCCGACACCGGCCGCGCTGAGCGAGCAGACGACGATCGCGACCTCGGGGTCCTCGACGAACGCGTCGATCGCCTTCTGGCGCGCCTTCGGGGTCTGGTCGCCGCGGATCGAGGAGTACTTCAGCCCGCGGCGGGCGAAGGTCTCCTCCGCGGCGTCCATGACGTCGACGTGCTTGGCGAAGAACACGACCTTGCCGACGCTGCGCGCCAGCTGCGCGGCGTAGTCGGCCGCGAGGCCGGCCTTCGCCTGGCCGATGCGCCGCATCATGCTGAAGACGTTCTCGCCGTCCTTGGCCGACACGGTGTCCTCGCGCTCCCACGTCGCGACGCGGCGTACGAGCTCCTCGTCGATGCCGTCGTAGGACTGGCCGCGCACCTCCAGGGCGGAGAGGTAGCGCTCCACGAGGCGGCGGGCCAGCTCGCGCTCGGCGGCCCGGATCGACCGGCCGGCCTCGTCGTCGAGCTCGACCGGCAGGTCGGCGACCCGGCGGGCGGGGATGTCCTTGGCGACGTCGATCTTGCGGCGGCGCACGATGCCCATGTTGACCACGCAGCCGCGGGCGGCGGGATAGAACGCCGGCTCGGCCGGGGTCAGGCCGGTGTCCTCGAGGGCCTCCATCAGCGCGCCGAGCGGCTTGACGTCGTCGATCCAGCCGAGGAACTGCCAGATCGCGCGGAAGTCCTCGATGTCGTTGATCAGCGGCGTACCGGTGAGCGCCATCATCAGCGGTGAGGCGATCCGCTCGCGGATCCGGTCGGCGATGTGGAGCACGTGCTGGGAGCGCTGGGAGGACTTGTTCTTGATGAAGTGCGCCTCGTCGACGACCATCCCGCGGAACCCGAAGTCGCTCAGCCAGCCGACGTGGCGGTCGAGGATCTCGTAGTTGATCACGACGATGTCGGCGAAGCCGTCGACGTCGTGGCCGTCGCCGTGGATGACGGTGGCGGTGCGCCCCGGCGTCCACAGGTGCGCCTCGCGGGCCCAGTTGGTCTTGACGACGTTGGGGACGACGACCAGCAGCGGGTAGGCGTCGGCGGCGTGCGCGGCCATCAGCGCCTGCGCGGTCTTGCCCAGGCCGGGCTCGTCGGCGAGCAGGAAGGTGCGGTGCCCGGCAGCGGCCGCGGCGATCACGCGCGCCTGGTGCGGCATCAGCTCCAGACCCTGCGGGGCGCGTACGGCGCTCTCCTCGGGCAGCGGCATGCAGGCACTCGGCCCGGCCTGCTCGAAGGAGCGGAACAGCGGGCCGAGCAGCTCCCAGCCGGCGAGGCGGCGCGGGTGGCCGTTGCGGTCGGCGAAGGAGAAGTCGGGGGCGAGGAACGGGTTGGCCAGCTTGCGCGCGATCACCGACTGCGGGACGACCTGGCGCTCGGGGTGGGCGAACGGCGAGGCGGCCGCCTCGGGCTCGGGCTCCTCCTCGACGACCGGCTCGAGGCCGGCGGCCAGCACCATCTCGCGGCGCAGCTCGCGGGCCTCCTCGGTGACCTTGGCGTCCTCGGCGAGCAGCGCGAGCAGGGAGGGGTCGCGGGCGGCGGTCTTGGCCAGGATGGTGCCGATGCCGTCGAGGCGCTTGAGCTCCTCGGCGCGGCGGCCCTCGCTGAGCTCGGTGTCGTTCTTGACCCGGGTCCGTTCCTCGCGCACCAGCAGGGCCACGACCTGGAACTTGGTCCGGGTCGAGGGACGCACCGCCTTGCGCTGCACCCCGGTCTCGACCTCGCGCACGGCGCGCGCCAGCACGGGGATGAGCCCCTCGTTGTCCAGCTCTCGCTGACGACGACGGGCTCGCGGTGCGGTGCGCGTAGCGCCGGACTGGCGCTGGCCTCCTCGGGCCAAGGGTCCTCCTCTGGACTGCCTTCCGCCCCGGTCGGAGCGTGCGGCACCCCGCACGTGGTGCACGCCGGGCCCCTCGTCTGGCGTCGTACGACGAAGTCGCGGGCCGATCGCCCGGCGATCGTGATGCGGTTTCCCGGGGGCCGTGCGCGTGGATCCGACAGGACGCGGACCAGGGGACGGCGAGTCCCGGGAGTTGGTGCTTGGCACCGATGCTAGCGCGCTGCCACCTCCGGAGCACAACCGGCTCGCGGGGAGACCCGGAGCTGGTCGTAGCCGCGCAGGATCCGGGTCGGGCGCCTGACCCCGCTCTCCACGGTCAGCGCGGGGAAGCGCCGGGTGAGCGTCTCCAGGCCCACCTGGCCCTCCATCCGGGCGAGCGCCGCACCCAGGCAGTAGTGGCGCCCGGAGGAGAACGAGACGTGCTCGCGGGCGTTGGCCCGGGTCACGTCGAAGCGCGCGGGGTCCTCGAACACCTCGGGGTCGCGGTTGGCGGCCGCCAGCAGCACGGTGATCACCGACCCGGCCGGCACCTCCACCCCGGCGAGCACGGTGTCGCGGGCCGCGACCCGGCCGGTGAGCAGCACCGGCGGGTCCAGGCGCAGCACCTCCTCGACGGCGTCGGGCCAGCGCTCGGGCTGCGCGCGCAGCAGCTCGCGTTGCTCGGGGTGGGCGGCCAGCAGCGCGACGCCGTTGCCGAGCAGGTTGACGGTGGTCTCGAAGCCGGCCGCGAGCACCAGCCCGGCGGTGGAGCGCAGCTCGGTGTCGGTGAGGCCGCCGCTGCCGTCGTCGTGCTGCGCGGCCACCAGCTGGCTGAGCAGGTCCTCCCCCGGCGCGCGGCGTACCTGCTCGAGGTGGTGGGTCAGCCACCGCTCGAAGTCGCGCAGCGCGGCCTCGACGGCGTGGAAGCGCGACCAGGACAGCCCCAGGTCCAGGCTCGGGGCGGCGGCGCTGCCGAGGCGCAGCACCACCTCGCGCTCGCGCTCGGGCACGCCGAGGATCTCGGCGATCACCGTGACCGGCAGCAGCGCGCAGTACGCCGGGACCAGGTCGAGGGTCGGCTCGGTGCGGGCGCGCCGCTCGAGGTCGTCGGCGAGCCGCTCGGCGATCGCGCGGGTCCGCTCGGTGAGGTCCTGCACGGCGCGCGCGGAGAAGACCCGGGTGACCAGCTTGCGGTAGCGGGTGTGGTCCGGCGGCTCGGTGACCAGCAGCGAGGGCGGCGACAGCGGGCCGAGCGGCGCGTCGGCGTACCCCCAGGCGGCGAGGTGGGCGAGCGGTCCGCGGGCGGGCGCGACCGCGACCCCGGAGCGCAGGTCGGGGCTGCCGAGCGCCTCGCGCACCACCGCGTGGGAGGAGGTGACGTGGGCGAAGCGGCTGCGGGTCAGCGGCCCGGCGCGGCGTACCTCCTCGGCGATGCTCCAGAACTCCTCGCCACCCGCACCGCTGCGCACCACCAGCCGGGCGTGCAGGTCGCCGCGACGAGCCGCCAGCGTCATCGCCGCGCGGGGCAGCGCATGGCCCAGGCCCCACCGCACCGCCGCCCGTCCTCGGTCGAGGCGCGGGCGGGCCTGTGCCAGAGTCGGTCCCACGAGCGCCTCCCAGTCGGTACGTCGCCGTACCAACTACCGTACGACGGAGGACCCGACACAGCAAGGAGTCCCCGATGACCCACGCTGACCACGCACCCGCCTCCGCTCCGCCGGGCGAGCACCGCGCCCGCCTGCTCGCCGCCATGGCCGAGGCGCTGCGGGACAACCCGTTCTCCGAGGTCACCGTGTCCGAGGTCGTACGCCGCGCCCGCACCTCGCGGCGCACCTTCTACCAGCACTTCGCCGACCGCGACGCGTGCCTGGTCGCGCTGCTGCAGGACCGCAACACCCAGACCGTCGCCAGCATCGAGGCGGCGATCGACCCCTCGCTGCCGCTGACCGAGCAGGTCATCCAGGCCGTGAGCGCCTGGGTGGAGGAGGTCGCGGCCGACCCGGGGCTGACCCTGGCCTGGATCCGGGAGGTCCCGGCACTCGGCGCCGCGGGGCGCGAGCTCACCCGGATGGCCAACGACTCCTTCGCCTCCCTGATCGCCCGGGTGGCCGAGGAGGCGGGCGCCGGCGAGCTGTTCGCCGCCCGCGCCCCGCTCGCCCTCGTGCTCATCGGCGGCCTGCGCGAGCTCGTCGCCCGGGCGGCCGAGGACGGCGACGACGTACGTCAGCTGCGCGACACCGCGATCCTCGCCGCGCTGTCCCTGCTCGGCGCCGACTGACCGCGGTCCGTCCACGGCGGGGGGGGAGATAGTCCGACACACAGCGGTCGCGAATCAGCAGATTCACGACCCCTGTGTGGCGGACTACCGCTCACACGGACCGCTCAGTCGGCTCCCTGGGGAGAGGTCACGTCCACCCCGCCCAGATCACGCAGGAACTCGTGGCAGCGATGCGCCCGCGCGGAGTCCTCGGCCATGACCTGGCGGAAGAACTCCGCGATCTCGGTCTTGCCGGCGTTCTCGGCGTCGCGCACGTACTGCCCGTAGTCGTGACCCGCCTTGAGCGAGTGGTACTGCATCGAGATGAGGTCGAAGACCACGTCGTCGAAACCGGTTTCACCTGTTGCCATCGTGTCGCTCCTTCCAGTCGATCCGTGTGGACCCGGATGTGGAACGCCTCGGTATCCCCGGTCTCAGCGCCTATGCGAGCGGGTCGCGAGCCAGACCCGGGAGCCGGGCTCCCTGCGTCACCGCGCGAACCCGTCGCGCGGCGTCCGGTCGGCGTCCTGCAGGCGGCGTCCGGCGTGCAGCCCGCCGGCTCGGCGCTCCGCGTCCTGTTGCCAGGACGGGATGAGCACGTGGGTGACGAACGCCGCGAGGGCGAGGGCGGCCAGAATGACACTCAGGGTCAGCATCGTCGTCTCGCATTCAGACAGGGACGTCTCTCGACGTCGTACCAACGGATCCCCGCTGGTGGGGACCAGCTGCCTTGTCCCCCGTTGGCACTCCGGACGATCTCACCCACCCGGGTGACGCCCGGCGGTTGCGCGGGCCGGAACGCACGAACGGCCGGCGAGATCCTCGCCGGCCGTTCGTGTCTTCGGTGGAGCTGAGGGGATTCGAACCCCTGACCTTCTCATTGCGAACGAGACGCGCTACCAACTGCGCCACAGCCCCATCGCGTCGTGACGACGCGGGCGAAACGTTAGCACCCGCTCCCCCGGGCCAGCCAATCGGCCCGACGCGCGAGGCGGATCAGGACCCGAAGGCCCGCTGGTCGTCGCCCTCGGTGCGCGCCGCGCGCTCGGCACGCTCGGCGTCCGCCGCTTCGCGGGCGATCTGGCTGTCGGCGTCGGTGCGGCCCGAGGTCCACACGCCGGTGTCGTCGAGGTCGATGGTGCGCACCGAGCGGCGCGCCGCCGCCGGCTTGGAGACGTACGTCGGGAGGGTGACCGGCACGGGGTCCCACAGGCCCGACTCGGTGTCGGGGGCGACCGTGACGACGCTGAACTCCTCGGTGCTCTCACCGGGCGCGTCGGACTCCTCGGCCGCGGGCGTCGCGGGCGCCTGCTCGGCCTCGACCGGCGACTCGTCTGCGGCCGGAGCGGGAGCCGCGGGGCGCGCGACACGGGCGGAGAGGCCGCGCTCCTGGCGCACCATCAGCCGGCACGCCACCAGCCAGGCGACGAGCACGGCGACC
Organism: Nocardioides sp. dk884; assembly: GCF_009557055.1. NCBI lineage: Bacteria > Bacillati > Actinomycetota > Actinomycetes > Propionibacteriales > Nocardioidaceae > Nocardioides > Nocardioides sp. dk884. The sequence continues at coordinate 3,650,347 of NZ_CP045649.1, forward strand.
GGAGCGGCGACCCACCACCACGAGAGCACCGAGAACGACGCGAGCCCGATGACGACGGCGTTGGCGCCGAGGATCGCGACCAGCACGCGGCGACGACGGGCCGCAGCGCGGTTGGCCGCCTCGCGGCGCGCACGCCGCTGCGCGGGAGTGAGTACGACGGGCCCCGGCGCGGGCACCCCGGCCGAGGGAGCCGAGGGAGCCGAGGGCACCGAGGGCACCGAGGGCCCCGAGGGCTTGGTCTGCACGACCGGCGCCGAGGGAGCCCGGCCCGGGGTGAGCACGGTGCGGGAGCCACGGTCGACGGGCTCCCGGCGCGCCAGCACCCGCATCGTGTCGGAGAACCGCTCCACCGAGCGGCTGCGCACCGCCTCGTCGTGGTGCTTGAGCGCCTTGGGGACGAGATAGACCGCCCACGCCACGGCCAGGGCGAGGAAGATGAGTGCGCTCGGGTTCACGGTTCAAGAGCCTATGAGCGCCGCCGCACCGACTCCCGCAGTTCGGCAGGTGTGTCGCAAAACAACTGGTGTGGCCCGTGTGACCAGACCACTTTTCTCGGCCCCCGTCTCGCCCACCGGACGGCCGGGCACCGTTCAGGAGCGTTCCGGGCCCTCGAGCCGCTCCAGCATCGAGCCCCGGCACTCCTCGCGGGTGATCGCGTAGAGCCGGTGGTCACGCCAGTCGCCGTCGATGTGGAGGTAGCGCGGCGCGAGGCCGTACTCGGCCAGCCCGAGCTTCTCCACCACCCGCAGGGAGTTGGAGTTCTCCGGGCGGATCGCGACCTCGATGCGGTGCAGCCCCAGCGGCCCGAAGCAGTGGTCGATCACCATCGCGACCGCGCGTGGCATGATCCCGCGCCCGGCGACGTCCTGGTCCAGCCAGTAGCCGATCGAGGCGAACTGCGCCGAGCCGCGCACCACGTTGTTGACCGTCACCTGCCCCACGAAGCGCTCGTCGACCTCGATCGCGAAGGGGTACGTCGTGCCCTGCCGCGCCTGGCGGTGCAGCGCGCGCACCAGGGCGCGGTACGACGTGGGGCGCGAGTCGGCGCCCGGCGGCACGGTGGCGTCCCACCGCACCAGCCACGCGGCGTTGCGCGAGCGGACCTCGCGCCAGGCGTCGCGGTCACGCAGCGACAGCGGGCGCAGCAGCACCGGCCCGGAGCTCAGCCGCACCGGCCAGGCGACGCCGGCCGACGGTGAGACCCGGGCCCCGCTCAATGGTCGCTCCCGACGACCTGCTCGACCGCGTGCACCAGCACCGGCTCGAGCACCGCGAGCCCGTCCTTCACCCCGCCACGCGACCCGGGCAGATTGACCACCAGGCACCGCCCGACGACCCCCGCGAGGCCGCGGGAGAGCACCGCGGTGGGCACCCCCTGGGCGACCCCGTGGGCGCGGATCGCCTCGGCGATGCCCGGCACCTCACGGTCCAGCAGCGCGCGGGTCACCTCGGGGGTCCGGTCGGTGGGCGTGAGGCCGGTGCCACCCGTGGTCAGCACGACCCGGGCCCCGGCGTCGACGGCCGCACGGATCGCCGTACCCACCGGCTCTCCGTCGGGCACCACCGCGGGCTCCCCGACGGTGAACCCGAGACGGCACAGCGCGTCGCGGATCAGCGGCCCGGTGGTGTCCTCATAGACGCCGGCCGCGGCCCGGTTGGAGGCGACGACGACGGCCGCGGGCAGCCCGTGCGGCTCATCTGGCGCCCCGCTCACGCGCGGCTCCAGTCGCCGGACCGACCGCCGGACTTGGTCTCCACCCGGATGTCGGTGATCACCGCACCCTTGTCGACCGCCTTGACCATGTCGACGACCGTGAGCGCCGCGACCGAGACGGCGGTGAGCGCCTCCATCTCGACCCCGGTGCGGTCGGTGGTGCGCACGGTGGCGCGGATCGCGACCGCGTCGTCCTCGACGTCGAGGTCGACGGTGACCCCGGAGATCGCCAGCGGATGGCACAGCGGCACCAGGGCCGGCGTCTGCTTCGCGGCCATGATCCCCGCGACCCGCGCGACCCCGAGCGCGTCGCCCTTCGGCACGCCCTCGCCGCGCAGCAGCGCGACCACGTCGGCGGACACGAGCACCCGCCCGGAGGCGGACGCCGAGCGCGCGGTGACCTCCTTGCCGGAGACGTCGACCATGCGCGCCGCGCCGCTCTCGTCCACGTGGGTCAGCTGCGGGCGGTCGGTCATGGGTCCTCCAGTGGACGAGGCGGGGGTCCGCCGAGGGTCAGAGCTCGGTGTCCAGCGGCAGGACGTCGACCCGCTCGCCGGCGGAGATGGTGGTGGTGTCCTCGGGTACGACGATGAGGGCGTTGGCCGAGGCCAGCTCGCCGATCATGTGCGAGCCCGCGCCGCCGACCGGCGCGACACTCGCCCCGCTGCTCTCCACGACGTACTCCGCGCGCAGGAACTGCCGCTTGCCCGCGGGCGAGGCGACCGACCGCGTCAGCCGGGCCGGGACGGTGGGCCGCACCGGCGGCTCGATGCCCATCAGCCGGCGCAGCGCGGGCAGCACGAAGAGCTGGAAGGAGACGTAGGAGGAGACCGGGTTGCCCGGCAGCGTGAAGATCGGGGTGCGGTCCTCACCGACGAAGCCGAAGCCCTGCGGCTTGCCCGGCTGCATCGCGACGCCGCCGAACCAGACGCCGGCCGGGGCGAGCGCCTCCTTGACCACGTCGAAGTCGCCCTGGGAGACCCCGCCGGAGGTGACCACGACGTCGGCGCGCACCAGCTGGTCGTGCAGCGCCTCGAGGAACGCCGCCGGCTCGTCGGGGACGATCCCGACCCGGTAGGCCAGCGCCCCGGCACGACGCGCGGCCGCCGCGAGCAGGAAGGAGTTGCCGTCGTAGATCGAGTCGTGACCCAGCGGCGTGCCGGGGTCGCGCAGCTCGGAGCCGGTGGAGAGCACCACCACGCGGGGCCGAGGGCGCGAGCGCACGGTGGCGCGACCCAGCGAGGCCAGCAGCCCGAGGTGACGGGGGCCGAGGACGGTGCCGTGCTCGACGACGAGGTCGCCGATCGAGACGTCCTCCCCGGCCGGGCGGACGTGCTGGCCACGGACGGGGGCACGGTCGATGCGGACCTGGGCGACGCCACGGTCGGTCCACTCGTAGGGCACGACCGCGTCGGCGCCGGCCGGCACCGGGGCGCCGGTCATGATCTTGGCCGCGGTCCCGGGCGAGAGCGCGAGCAGCTGGGCGTTGCCGGCCCCGATCTCCCCGACCACCGGCAGGTGCACGGGCGCGTCGGCGCTGGCGCTGGCGACGTCGCGGTGGACCACGGCGTACCCGTCCATCGCGGAGTTGTCGAACGACGGCAGCGCCACCTCGGCGACGACGTCCTCGGCGCAGGCCAGCCCGAGTGCGTCCATCAGCGGCTGCGGGTGGTCCGGCAGCGGGCGCAGGTCGCGCAGCACCCGGTCGAGGTGCTGCTCGACGCTGACCAGGTGGTTGGACGTGTTCTGGTCGCTCACGGGCTCACTCACGGGGTCACTCACCCGCGGCCGGGCTCTCCGCCGCGAGGACCGTGCCGGGGTCGACGCGGCGCGCGTTCTCGGCCTTCAGCGCGACGTCGCCGACCACCTCGACGCCCTTGCCGAAGGTGATGTCGCCGTCGACGCGGAACGCGCTGGCGCGGCGCAGGGACGGCGCACCCTCGGGGAAGCGCTTGTCGAACTCGCCGACCAGCTTGAAGAAGCCGGTGTCGAGGTCGATGAACGGCACCTGCGCGGCGGACTGGTCGAGCACGAAGTCCTCGCCGATGTCGTAGACGTCCGAGCGGAGCACGAGCAGGTCGTTGGTGGTCTTCACCGGGATGAACCGGTCGCGACCCACCTCGATCAGCCGGGATCCCTCGAACACCTCGATCGCGGCACCCATCGCGGTCTCGATCTGGACCACCTCGGGGCTCGAGGAGTCGCCGGGGTCGACGGTCTTGACGTTGCGGATCATCGGGAGCCCCAGGATGCCGGAGCGCTCGTCGAGGGTCCGCTGCATGGCGTGCAGGTCGAACCACAGGTTGTTGGTCGAGCAGAAGCGGTGCCGGCCGAGGTCGGCGAGCGCGTCCTTGTCGGCGTCGAGGGTCTGGGCGCTCTCGCGCAGCACGATCCGGCCGTCGCTGAGGCGTCGCGCGAAGTGGCCGCCCTTGCGGTCGGAGGGAGTACGACGTACCGCCTCGATCGCGAACGGCGCGCCGCTCTGGGCGAACCAGCCCGCGACCCTGGCCTCGGGTACTGCGCCGAGGTTGTCGGAGTTGGAGACGAAGACGTAGCGGTAGCCCGCCTCGATCAGCCGCTCGAGCAGACCGGTGCCGCGCAGCGCGGTGTAGATGTCACCGTGCCCGGGCGGGCACCACTCGAGGTCGCGGTCGGCCGGCCAGCTGACAGGGGTCAGGTCCTTGGTGAGGAGCTTGGGCTCCTTGTTCTGCAGGAACTCCAGCGGCAGGCCCTCGACCGGGAGGTCCTCGTAGCGCGCCAGCGCGGCCATGGTGTCGGCGGAGGTGCGGAAGCTGTTCATGAAGATCAGCGGCAGCGTCGCGTCGTACTGCTGGCGCAGGTGGAGCACCTGGCGCGCGATGATGTCGAGGAACGACAGCCCGCGGCGCACGCACAGCAGGGACTTGGCGCGGTCCATGCCCATCGAGGTCCCGAGACCGCCGTTGAGCTTGATCACCGCGGTGTGTCGCACCGCCTCGGCGGCGACGTCGTCGGGGACCTCGACGTCCGCGAGAGCCTCCATGTCGACCGGCTCGATGGTCGACTCGGGGATCATCCCGGTCTCGCCGTGCTCGAGCAGCCGGTAGTAGTGGGCGAACGTCTCGATCGCCACCTCGTCCACTCCGGCGGCCATCATCTTCTCGCGCGCCTGTGTCAGGCCTGCACTACCCATGAGCCGATCGTAGGCTCGCGGTGTGCCCGAGCCACAAATTCCTCCCAGAATCCCACCGGCCGGAGCGGCGGCGGCCAAGACCGCCGTGCGCGACCGCCTGCTCACGGCGCGCCGACGCCTGCCGCTGACCGAGATCGGCTCGGCCGCGCGCGCGATCACCGGACACCTCGTGGGGACCCCGGAAGTGGCGCGGGCCGCGACGATCGCGGCGTACGTCTCGGTGGGCACCGAGCCCGGCACCACCGCCCTGCTCGAGGCACTGACCCGCGCCGGACGCCGGGTGATCCTGCCGCGCCTGATGTCCGACGGCGACCTCGACTGGGGCACCTGGCGCGGCGAGCAGTCCCTCGCCCCCGCGAAGCTCGGCCTGCTCCAACCCGAGGACTCCCTGGGCGTCGCCGCGATCGCCACCGCCGACGCCGTGCTCGTGCCCGGCCTCGCGGTCGACGCGCGTGGAATGCGCCTGGGCCGCGGCGGCGGCTCCTACGACCGGGCGCTCGGCCGAGTGCCGGCGGGCACCTTCACCTGCGCACTGCTGTACGACGAGGAGGTCGGCGTCGACGTCCCCACCGAGCCCCACGACCGCCCCGTCCGCGCCGCCTGCTCCCCCGCGGGGTTGGTGCGGTTCTAGGTCTTTTCGGGGTCGAGCTCGGCGCGTTGGTCGGGCTCGGTCAGTCGGTCGAGGGCGTCGAACCCCACTCCCGGACGACGCCGCCGCGACCCGGAAGTCTTTACCTTCTGGTTCCGCCCGACCCCTTTTACTCGAACGCGCGTTCGAGTAAGATGAGGCATGGCCGACCACGAGCTCCCCGACTGCGACACCCCAGCCGCCGTGCTGGCGTTCGCACAGCGCCGGCGGGCTGCGGCCCAGCGGGCGGAGATCGACGTCTTAGAGGCCGCTCTCGTGTGGGCGTCGATGCACCCGGAGGAGTCGGTCGCCGAGGCGCCGACCACCGGGTTGGTCTTCGGCGAGGTCGCGGTGCCGCTGGCTGGTGAGGGTGCGCCGTTGGTGGCGGAGTTCGCGCCGATGGAGTTCGGCGCCGCGATCGGCATGTCCACCGACTCGTCACGGGCGCTGGTCGGTGACGCGCTCGAGCTCGCGCACCGACTGAAGCGGACCTGGAAGCTGGTCCGCGCCGGCAAAGTGCCGCTCTGGAAAGCCCGGCGACTCGCGCAGCTGACCACCACGCTGCCGCTGGACGGGGCTGAGTTCGTGGACCGCCAGCTCGCTGCCGTCGTCGGGAAGATCAGCTGGGCCGGGATCGAGCGGCTCGTCGACCAGGCCCGGGTCGCCTTCGACCCCGAGGGCGCGGAGAAGCAGCGCCGCGAGGCGGCCGATGGGCGTCGCTTCGACGTCCACACCCGCGAGGCGACCCACGACGGCACCGTCCACGTCGAGGGGGTTCTCGACCTTGCCGACGCGATCGACCTCGACACCGCCATCCGCCAGGGCGCCGAAGGGCTCGCCGAACTCGGGGTCACCGAGTCGTTGGACGTGCGCCGGTCGATGGCGGCCGGTGAGCTTGCCCGGCGTCAACTGGCCTTCGACCTGCGCGCCGAAGCCGGTGACGGCGACGGCGCCGCCTCGGTGATCAAGCCCCGCCAGGTCGTCATCCACGTCCACCTCTCGGCGGCCGCGATCTCTCGCGACGAGGCCGGCATCGCACACGTGGAAGAGACCCGATCCATCGTGTCGACCGACCAGGTCCGCGAGTGGTGCAGCAGCGACGCGCAGGTCGTGATCAAGCCGGTCATCGATCTCGAGGCTCATCACCACACCGACGCCTACGCGATCCCCGACCGATTGGCCGAGCAGACCCGTCTGGCGCAACCTGTGTGTGCCTTCCCCTGGTGCGAACGACCCGCCCGGCGCTGCGACACCGACCACGCCACCGCACATGGCGACGGCGGTCCGACCTGCTCCTGCAACCTGGCCCCGCTCTGCCGGCGACATCACCGGGCCAAGACCCACACCGCGTGGACCTACGACAAGACCGACGCGGCCACCTACGTCTGGCGATCACCCCACGGTCTGCACCTGATCAAGGACGGTGGCACCACGCGCCTCGTCACCGCGCACCCGCCGAACGAGTAGATCGACCGCCCCGGACCCCGCCGGCAGCAGCCAGTCGGCGGGGCCACACCCCTGCCCCGGCTCGGCCCTCTGACTCCGGTCTCGACAAGATCGACCAACGGGCCTCCGCTCGACACGGGCCTGGCTCAACCACCACACGCCGCTCGACCACCGGCCACAGCGAACCCCGAAGCCTCGGTCCTCGGTCCACGTCCACCTCTCCCACGCGCCATCAATCGCGACGAGGCCGGCATCGCCCACATCGAGGAGACCGCTCCCTCGTGTCTACCGACCAGGTCCGCGAGTGGCGCGAACGCCACGCACGCCGCTGCGACACCGCCCAGGGATCAGGCGGCGCCACGGCAGCTGCAACCTCGCCCCGCTCTGCCGACAACATCATCGGGCGAAGACCGACGCGGCGACGTACCTCTGGCGATCACCCCAGGGTTGCATCTGGTGAAGGACCGCGGGGAGACCCGGCTCGTCACCACGCACCCGCCGGACGAGTAGATCGATCACCGGCGCGCGGGACCCCGCGAAGTCTCAGCGCTCGTCGTCCTCGACCGCCTCGAGCACCAACCGGTGCTCGGCGGCGTCCTCGACGGCGTCGGGACCGAAGGGCCAGGGGATGGTCTCGCCGCGCGCCCAGAGGTCGGTCTGGTCGGTGTAGTGCTCGCTCGCGGGATGTCCGGAGACGCCGGTAAGGCTGATCCAGCGCGACTGGTCGAGATCGGCGAGGGAGACCACCATCCGCATCGAGGGCGCGGCGGTGACCTCGAAGCCCTCGGCGGCGTCCCAGGCGGTGGCGTCGACCGTCGAGCTGCCGCCGCCGACCTGCCAGCCGCCGCGGTTCACCAGCCGCTCGACCAGGGCGATCCCGGACTCCCCCAGCGACGGGGAGCGCAGCTCGAGGCGGTGCAGCTGACCCCACTGCCAGGCGGCGGGGTCGCGGTCGGAGAGCCGGGTCAGGTCGTCGCGGGCCTCGCTCAGCGCGGCAGCCAGGACGTCGTCGCGCGTCTCCCGCTGAGGGGTCCGCATGTCGTCCCACCACGGGTCGTCGGGGCGCTCGAGCAGCCGCGCGACCACGGCGTACCAGCGCTGCCCGCCGTCGGGCCACAGCTCCTCGGAGAGCTCGTCGTGGAAGGTGAGCTCGAGCAGGTTGCGCCACGCCACGTTGAAGTACGCCGCGCCGGCGCTGTCGGCGTCCTGGCTGTGGTCCCACTCCTCGAGCACCCGCTGGCCGTCGGAGACGTAGCCGTCGGGCAGCTCCACGTCGAGCAGGTACGGCGTGAGCGTGGCGGCGAACGGGTGGTGGCGGTCCAGCTGGAGGTCGAGCATGTCGTCGACGGAGACCGCGCCGACGTCGGCGAGCCGGTCGGTGAGCCGGTCCCGGATCCGCTGCGCGCGGTAGCCGCGGTCCCAGTCGTCGGTGAGGTGGTAGGGGTAGCCGGGACCGACGACCGCCTGGTTGGCGGTGACCACGAACCCCTCGTCGGGGTCGAGCGCGAACGGCAGCGCCGCGAACGGCACCGAGGTGCCGGTCCACTCGTCCTCCGCCCGCCAGCCGCGCCCGGGCAGCGAGCCGTCGTTGCCGGACTTGCGCACCGGCACCCGCCCGGGCGCCTGGTAGCCGATGTGTCCCTCCCGGTCGGCGTAGACGAGGTTCTGCGCCGGCACCGCGAAGTCGGCGGCCGCCGCGCGGAAGGAGTCCCAGTCGGTGGCCAGGTTGAGGGCCAGGATCGCGTCGGCGGTGGGCGCCGGCTCCAGCGCGGTCCACGCGAGCGACACGGCGTACTCCCGCCCGTCGCGCGCGCCGCGCTCGTCCGCGACCGAGGCGAGCTGGTCGGAGACGCCGGAGAGCACCGGACCCTGGTCGGTCCGGCGCACCTCGAGCTGGACGTCGTCGCCGCCCGCGACCTCGATCGTCTCGGTGTGGGTCCCCAGCGGTCGCCAGCCGCTGTCGTCGAGCCAGCGGTCGCCGTCGATGCGCTCGAGGTAGAGGTCGGTGACGTCGGGCCCCAGGTTGGTGAACCCCCAGGCGATGTCGGCGTTGTGCCCGATCATCACGCCGGGGACCCCGGAGAAGCTGAACCCCGCGACGTCGAGGGGGCAGTCCTCGGAGACCGTGCGGCAGTGCAGGCCGATCTGCATCCACACCCCCGGCATCGTGACGCCCAGGTGCGGGTCGTTGGCGAGCAGCGGCGCGCCGGTCTCGCTGTGCTCGCCGTCCACCACCCAGCTGTTGGAGCCGATCCCGTCGCCGCGCCCGAGCAGGGCCGGCAGCGCCCGCACGCTCGCGCCGACCTCGCGCAGGGCCGCGCGCTCGCCGGCGGTGTAGCCGGGGCGCAGCGGGTTGCGGCTGTCCGGGCCGGACGCCCCGGGCTCGAAGACCCCGTCGATCACCGCACCCTCGCCGACGATCGGCGCGTGCTCCTCGAACGGGTACGCCGGCCACAGCTGGCGGGCCCGCACGGTGCCGACCTCCGCCTCGGCCAGCACCCGCCCGATCTCCTCGCCCATGTTGCCGCGCAGGTCCCACGCCATCGCCTTGAGCCAGGCCAGCGAGTCGACCGGCGTCCACTCCTCGGGGCTGTAGGACAGCCCGCCGAGGCGCAGCACGGTGTACTCCACGGCGATCTCAGAGGCGGAGTGCTGGGCGAGGTAGGCGTTCACGCCGGCGGCGTACGCCTCCAGCGCCTCCCTCGTCTCGGGCGCGACCATCGCCAGCTCGCGCTCCGCGACCCGACGCCAGCCCATCGTGCGGACCAGCGCGTCGCTCTCGACCGCGTCCTCGCCGAACAGCTCGGCGAGCCGGCCGGCGGTCGCGTGCCGGCGCACGTCCATCTCGAAGAACCGCTCCTGCGCGTGCACGTAACCCTGGGCGCGCACCAGGTCGGTCAGGGAGTCGCCGTAGAGCTGCGGTACGCCGTGCTCGTCGCGCAGCACCTCCACGTCGGCGCCCAGCCCGGGGAGCTCACGGGAGCCGTCGACCTGCGGCAGCGGGCGCTGCTGGAGCGCCGCGACCGCGAGCGTCCCGGCGAGCAGCACCAGCACCAGCACCGCCGCGACGTACGTCGTGAGCCGCACGGCCCGCGGCTGGCTCGCGAACGACCGGGCCCACCGACGGACCCGGCCCTGCGAGGATGTGGCGTTGCTCATCGCGCGCCATTCTGCCGTGTCGTATCATTGGCACTCGCGCACGCCGAGTGCCAACACCCTCATTTCGGCGTCGACACGACCTTCCCCGCGCGGCCCTCCCGGGCCGCCGAGCAGTCCCGAGCACCCCGGAGCCCCCATGCCTACCTACCAGTACGCCTGCACCGAGTGCGGCCACCAGTTCGAGCAGGTCCAGAGCTTCTCCGAGGACGCCCTGACCGAGTGCCCCGCGTGCACCGGCAAGCTCCGCAAGCTCTACAACGCCGTCGGCGTCGTCTTCAAGGGCTCGGGCTTCTACCGCACCGACAGCCGCTCCTCGTCCTCCGCGAGCGAGCCGGCCGCGAGCTCCAGCTCCTCCTCGGGATCCAGCGACTCCGGCTCGTCCTCGACCTCGACGACCTCGACCTCGACCTCGACGACGACCTCGACCCCGGCGGCGTCCTCCAGCAGCTGACCCTGTGGAGGGCGGCTGCGGGGGGCCGCAGCGCGTCCTAGCGTCGAGGGATGCCCCTCGACCTCTCCCCCGTCACCCCGCGCGGGCCGGTCCGCGCGGCCCGCGCCGTACGACGTGCGGTGCTGGCCCGGCGCCGGCTGCTGGCCGCGGTGCTCGTCGCGGTCGCGGTCGCGGCGGGCCTCCAGGCCGGCGCCGAGCCGCCACCGCAGCGCCGTCCCGTGCTCGTCGCGGCCCACGACCTGCCCTCGGGTGCGGAGCTGGTCGCCGGCGACCTGGTCGAGGTCGGCTTCGCGCCGGGCACCGAGCCCGCCGGGCTCGCCGAGGACCCGCTCGGCCGGGTGCTCGCCTCGCCGCTGCGCACCGGCGAGGCGGTGACCGACGTACGTCTCGTCGGCCCGGCGCTGACCGAGGCCCACCCCGGGCTGGTCGCGGTGCCGGTGCGGCTTCCCGACGCCGCCATGGCCGCGCTGCTGCGGGTGGGTGACGTGGTCGACCTCATCGCCGCCGACCCGCAGGGCGGTGAGCCCGCGGTGGTCGCCCGCTCGGTGCCGGTGCTGGCGGTCCCCGACCACACCGCCGACGCCGGCGCCCAGGGCCTCGGCGGCCGGCTGGTGGTGGTCGGGGCGCTGGAGGGCGACGTTCCCGGCCTGGCCGACGCAGCTGCCCGGCGCTATCTGAGCTTCTCCTACGCCCGCTAGCCTGCGGGGCCCCGCTTCTTCCCCCAGGACACGCTAGGAGCCCCCATGCTGAGCGGATTCAAGAACTTCCTCCTGCGCGGCAACCTCATCGAGCTCGCCGTCGCGTTCATCATGGGCGGCGCGTTCGCGACAGTGGTGACCGCGCTGGTGGACGTGATCATGGATCTCGTCGGCAAGGTCGGCGGCGTCAAGGACTTCTCCGACTACGAACCGAAGGGCGTCTCGGTCGGCGCGTTCCTCACCGCCCTGATCTCGTTCGTGATCCTGGCCGCGGTCGTCTACTTCTTCATCGTCACGCCGTACACGAAGGCCAAGGAGCGCTACTTCCCCAGCGCCCCGCCCGGTACGCCGGAGGACATCAAGATCCTCGGCGAGATCCGCGACCTGCTCGCCGCGCAGCAGGGCGGGACCGCCCAGGGCGGCACCACGAACCCCGGGGTCACCGGCGGTCCCGGAGCCACCAACCCGGGGGTCTGAGCCCGAGCCGACCCGCGGTCAGGAGCCGTGGTGCGGCGGCACCTGCGCACGCAGCCAGTCGTCGTTGCCGCGGTCCCGGCCGGGCTCCGGCTCGCGCTCGTCGCGCGTGGTCTCCGGCAGCGTCTCGCCGAAGACCTCGGCGAGGCGCTTGCGGCGCTCCCAGTCCGACGCCCCGGACTCACGGGACCCGTGCTCGGCGATCACACGCACAGCCCCGCGTCGGCCAGCGCCTGGCGCTGCTCCTCGTCGCGAGCCGCGGACTCGGAGTCCTCGCCCGAGCCGTCCCCGGCGTTCTCGTCCGAGCCGTCCGACCCCTCCGAGTCGCCCGAGCCCTTGCTACCGCCCGGGACGGTGGCCGCATTGATCGCGCCGCTGTCGAGACGCCGCGAGATCTGCTCGTCGTCGCGCACCCGCTGCCACACCTTCTCGGCGTCCTCGGTCCACACGACACGGCCGCGGAACTCCTCGCGGGTGTCGTAGGCCCACGGCACCGTGATGAAGCGGATGTTGGACAGCCCGATGTCTTGGAAGCCGAGGCCCACCTTGCTGATCTTGAGCGGGTTGCTGAGCCCCGGGTCCACGGTCAGCGAGCTGGTCGCCGCCTGGAGGAACCCGATCAGCCGGTCCGGGCGGGCCAGCACCCCGCCGGAGACGACCTTGTTGGCCATCGCCGCGATGAACGCCTGCTGGCGCTTGACCCGGCCGATGTCGGAACCGTCACCCAGGGTGTAGCGGGCACGCACGTAGTTGAGCGCGTCGTCGCCGCTCAGGTCGCGGGTGCCTGCCTCGATGAAGATGCCGTGCTTGGGGTCCTCGATGTCCTCGGGCACGCACACCGGCACGCCGTCGATCGCGTCGACCATGTCCTTGAAGCCGGCGAAGTCGACCACCACGAAGTGGTCGACGAGCACGTCGGTCAGCTCCTCGAACTGCTGGATCGTGCAGGCCGGGCCGCCGAGGGCGAACGCGTCGTTCCACATCGCGTTCTCGGCGCCCGGGATGACGCTGCCGTCCTCGGCGATGCAGTCGGGCCGGGTGACCAGGGAGTCGCGCGGGATGCTCACGCCGTAGGCGTGGGAGCGGTCCCCGGAGAGGTGGAAGAGGATCGTGGTGTCGGAGCGCTGGCCGCTGCCGGTCAGACCGTCGATGTTGTTGCCGTCGCCGTCGCGGTCATCGGAGCCCATCACCAAGATGTTGAGCGGCTCCTGCGGGCCGTCGTCGACCGCCTTGTCGGGCCGGTCGTCGCCGAGCTGGTCGGCGATGTCCTGCACGGTGATGTTGCCGGTGAGGTCGCGGTAGAGCCAGATCGTGCCCAGCGCGGTGACCATGCCGAGGGTGACCACGATCGAGGCGATCACCTTGGCGACGGTGTGGCGACGCGGCGGCTTGGCCTTGCGTCGTCCGGCGGGCGCGGGGACGTCCGACGGGGCAGCAGGGGGCTGCTCTTCGGGCATCTGTCACCTCGGGTGCGTGGGCGGCGCGACCGACGTTACGCGGTCGCCCCTATTGTCCTCCGGCCTCGCCCCGAGCGCGAAACCGGGACCCGGTGTCACGCACACGTCAAGCATGTCGGGGTGTGACGCACGTCGCGGGAGCTCGCCGGGAGTGCGACCGGCAGCGATCGGGGACCCTGGGCGGGTGAGCCTGCTGCACGAACCCCACCACGACGGTTCCCCGACGTACCTCGACGACGAGGCGCCGGCGCTCGGCGCCAGCGTCACGGTGCGTGTCCGCACGGCCGCAGGAGACCCGGTCGAGCAGGTCTGGCTGCGCACGACGTACGACGCGGAGCCGGTCTACCACCCCTGCACGGTCACCTCGCGCGACGCCGACACCACCTGGTGGGAGGGCACGCTGCCGGCGCACAACCCCCTCACCCACTACCGGTTCCTGCTCGCCGACGCGGAGGGCAACCAGCGGTGGCTGACCGCGGCGGGGATCGCCGAGCACGACGTCTCGGACGCCTTCGACTTCCGGGTCACCGTGCACGAGCCGGCGCCGGACTGGGGCCGCGACGGGGTCGTCTACCAGGTCTTCCCCGACCGCTTCGCCCGCTCCGCGGCCGCCGAGGAGCGGGCGACGCCCGACTGGGCGCTGCCGGCGGACTGGGACGACGAGGTGGTCTTCGAGCTCAGCGACCCGCGCACCGCTGTCCAGCTCTTCGGCGGCGACCTCGACGGGATCGTGGAGCACCTCGACCACGTCGCCGAGGTCGGCGCCACGATCCTGTACACGACACCGGTCTTCCCCGGCGAGAGCAACCACCGCTACAACGCCTCCACCTTCGACGGCGTCGACCCGCAGCTCGGCGGCGACGCGGCGTACGAGCGGCTGGCCCGCGCCGTCCACGCCCGCGGGTGGCGCCTGCTCGGCGACCTGACGACCAACCACACCGGCGACACCCACGAGTGGTTCGTGAGCGCGGCCGCCGCCCCCGACGCCCCGACCCGCAGCTGGTACCACTTCGACACCGACGGCGGCTACGAGTGCTGGATGGGGTTCGCGACCCTGCCCAAGCTCAACCTCGCCGACCCCGACCTGCGCGCGACGATGGTCGAGGGGCCCACCTCGATCGTGGCGCGCTGGCTGCGCCCGCCGTACGACGTCGACGGGTGGCGCATCGACGTGGCGAACATGACCGGGCGCCTCGGCGCCCTCGACGTCAACCACGAGGTCGCGCGGGCGGTGCGACGCACCGCGCAGGCAGAGCGGCCCGACGCGCTGGTCATCGGCGAGCACAACCACGACGCCTCCGAGGACCTGGACGGCGACGGCTGGCACGGCACGATGAACTACTCCGGCTTCTCCTGGCCGGTGTGGTCCTGGCTGCGCTCCCCGGACTCCCCCGCGCGTCCCTTCGGGCGCCCGCTGCCGGTGCCGGTGCGACCGGGGCCGCTGGTGCAGCGCACCTTCCGCGAGTGGCTGGCCCGCTACGGCTGGCGCGCGGCGAGCGCGTCGTGGAACATCCTGGGCTCCCACGACAGCGCCCGGATCCGCACCGTCACCCAGGACCCCGCGCGGCACCGGGTGGCGGCCGGCCTCCAGTTCACCCTGCCCGGCGTGCCGATGGTCTTCGCCGGCGACGAGATCGGCCTGGAGGGGATCGCGGGCGAGGACTCCCGGCGCCCGATGCCCTGGCAGCACCGCGAGCGGTGGGACACCACCACCCTCGCCGCGTACGCCGCGCTGGCGAGCGCGCGCCGCGAGCACACTGCGCTGCGTCGCGGCGGGCTGCGCTGGGCGCACGTCGACGACGACACCCTGGTGTTCGTGCGCGAGCACCCCGACGGCAACGTCCTCGTCGCCGCGCGCCGCGCGGCGGGCCCCGCCGTACGACTCCCGGCCGGGCAGCTCCTGGGTCCCGCCGGCGACCTGGACGGCACGGTGGTGGTCGCCACCGAGGGCGCGCCGGGCCCGCTCGAGCGGGAGGACGCGGAGGTCGTGGTGCCGGCCGGGGACGGCGCCTCGCTCACCGTGTGGCGCCTCTGAGGCCCGTTCCCTGGCGCGGGGGTGCCCCCTATGGTGGGGCGATGGCGCTGCGCATCGTCGCGACCCGCCCGGACCCGGCCATGCTGCGGGTCCCGTGGTCGGTGCCGCTGGAGGACTGGACCAACGAGCTCGTCCTGCCGCTGCCCCGCGGACTGTCGCGCCACGTCGTCCGGTTCATCCGGCTGGGCCCGCGCACCTACGCGGTCAAGGAGACCGTCGAGGCGATGGCGTTTCGCGAGTACCGGCTGCTGCGCGACCTCCAGCGGCTCGATCTTCCGTCGGTCTCGCCGCACAGCGTGGTCACCGGACGCGTCGATGCCCAGGGCGAGGAGCTGCCCTCCGCGCTGCTGACCGAGCACCTGC
Source organism: Nocardioides sp. dk884 (assembly GCF_009557055.1). Classification (NCBI taxonomy): domain Bacteria; kingdom Bacillati; phylum Actinomycetota; class Actinomycetes; order Propionibacteriales; family Nocardioidaceae; genus Nocardioides; species Nocardioides sp. dk884. The sequence continues at coordinate 3,665,944 of NZ_CP045649.1, forward strand.
AGTTCTCCCTGCCCTACCGCACGCTGTTCTCCCACGGACTGACCACCGACCGGGTGCCGGCGCTGGTGGACGCGCTGGTGGTGCTGCTGGTGCGCCTCCACCTCGCGTCCTTCTTCTGGGGTGACGTGTCGCTGTCCAACGTGCTGTTCCGGCGCAACGCGGGCGGGTTCGCGGCGTACCTCGTCGACGCCGAGACCGGGGAGCTGCGCTCGACGCTGTCGCGTCCGATGCGCGAGCACGACATCACGATCGCCACCGAGAACGTCTTCGCCGAGCTCCTCGACCTCCAGGCCTCCGGGGCCCTGGACCCGGACGCCCCCGCCCACCTGATCGCGATGTCGATCCAGGAGCGCTACACCGCGCTGTGGGCCGAGCTGACCGACGTCGAGGAGTTCTCGGTCGCGGAGATGTGGCGCATCGAGCAGCGCATCGAGCGCCTCAACGACCTCGGCTTCGACGTCGACGAGCTCGACATCGTCACCGACTTCGACGGCGACCAGGTGCGCATCCAGCCCAAGGTCGTCGAGCTCGGTCACCACCGCCGCGAGCTGCGCGCGCTGACCGGGCTCGAGGTCGAGGACGCCCAGGCGCGACGGCTGCTCAACGACCTCGCGGCGTACACCGCCCACCACGACCTGGGACGCGAGGACCGCAGCCGGGTCGCGGCGCGCTGGCTGGCCGAGGTCTACGAGCCGCTGATCGCGATGATCCCGCCCGAGCAGCGCGGCAAGCTCGACCCGGCGGAGTTCTTCCACGAGGTGCTGGTGCACCGGTGGTACCTCTCCGAGCGCGCCGGCCACGAGGTCAGCATCTTCGACACCGCGGCCGACTACGTCGCCGGCGTACTGCCCGGACGCCCCGACGAGCTGGTCACTCCGGTGCTCGACGTCTGAGCGCGCCACTGGCGCCGACTCGGCGCGCCATTGGCGCCGACTCGGCGCGCCATTGGCGCCGACTCGGCGCGCCATTGGCGCCGACTCGGCGAAAGAGGGGGTCAGGGGCGGCAGACGCGGCAGGGGGTGAGGTGGGCGTTGTCCTCGCCGACCGGGTGCAGGTCGTCGCGGTGGGCGATCAGCGCGCAGTCGCGGCGGTGGATGGTGGTGCCGTCGCCCGCGGTGACCGGCAGCGCCGAGACGTCGACGCCCTGGTCGTTGAGGGCCGCCGATCGGGAGGTGACGTCGGCGAGCACCAGCAGGGTGTCGGCCAGCCGCTTGGAGGACTCCCGCCCGTCGTCGGCGATCCGGGCCAGCCAGGCGCCGAAGTAGAGGAACCCGCCGCAGAAGGTCAGCCCGAGCCCGAGCAGGCCGCCGGAGACGAGGTAGGAGAGCTGGTCGTACTGGTACGGCGTGTTCGCGGCGCCGTACCAGCCCAGCACGATCACGACCAGGCCCAGCGGCAGCAGGATCGCGCCCGCCCAGAACAGCACGAGCTGGAGCAGCTGGTAGTGGTTGTTCTTCAGCGGCGCCGCTCCCGAGCCGGCCTGGGCGCCCCGCCCGCCGGCGCGGGGCAGGTGGGCGGGGAGCGTGCCGGTGTGCCGGGAGTCGGCGGCGGGCTGCATCGTGGTCATCGCGGATCAGGCCTTTCGGAGGTCGGGCAGGCCGCTGTCGAGGCCGTGCGTGCAGGCCGCCCCGCTCCCGAGGGCGAGCGCGCCGATCTTGCGGAGGTAGGAGCCGGCGACGCCGGCCAGGGCGAGTCCGCCGAGCAGGAGCATCCCGGGGATCGAGAACAGCGCGGGCAGGCCCGCGGCGACCGGTGCGGCCGCCGGCATCTCTCCGCCGGGCGCGGCGTCACCCCCGCCGCCCCCGCCGGCGGGGGTACGTCGCCGCCGGGCGCGGGTGCCGCGGGGTCGCTGCCGGCGCCGGTGTCGCCGCCCGGCGGCACCGCCGCGTCGCCGCCCGGCTCGGTGCCGGTGTCCGGCCCGGGCTCGGTCGGCTCGCTCGGCGGCTCGACGGCCGGCGGCTCGATGCCCTGCACGGTGTCGACGGTGGCGGTCGCGGTGCCCAGGGTCAGCACCAGCCGCGGCGCGAGGTCGGGGACCGAGGAGAGCAGGCTCTTCACGATCGCCGCCTCCTCGGGGAACGGGATGCTCTTGATGAGCTCATCGATCGGGCCCCTGAGCTGCTTGAGCAGCGGGCTGAGGACCGCGGTGTCGACCTCGATCTGGAGCGCGGACACGGTGGTGGTCGCCTGGTCGCCCTTCACCGTCCGCTTGCCCTTCGGCAGCGTGACGGTGATGCCGAGGCTCTTCAGGGCCCGGGCCGGGTCGGTGCCGAGGCCGGGGATCTGGAACTGCTGGCCCGCGGCCTCCACGCCCTCCGGACCGATGCTGAACCGCTGGCCGAGCACCTCCAGGGTGCCGAAGCTCGCCGCGCCCTCGGCCCGTCCCTTCGTGCCGTCGCTGAGTGCCGAGGCGTCCGCGGTGATGCCGGACAGCGTGAGCAGGCCACCGAGGATCTTGACCTCCCCCAGGGCCGCCTTCGAGACCAGCGAGGCCTTGCCGCCGCTCACCGAGGAGCGGGTCAGCGCGACGTACCCGTCGACGTCGACCAGCGCCGCGATCGCGGCGGGGATCGGGCAGGCCTCCTCCTCGATCTCCGCCCCCGGCGCCGCGCCGGGCGGGGCGGCTGCCCCGCCGAGCAGGCCGCCGGTGAGGCCGGTGAGCAGGCTGCCGTCGAGCAGGCCGCCCAACAGGTCACGGTCGCCCTTCTCCACGTCGCAGTCGGTGGAGAACCCGGCCTTCGCGACGACCGAGCCGTCCTTCGCGGTGGTCCGCATGACCGCGCCCGGGATCGGCTCCTGGCGCTGGGTGTCCGGCCCCGAGGGGAAGCCGGAGTTCACCTGCACCGGGTAGCCGTTGCCGGCCAGCGCGTCGACGCCGGCCTGCGGGAAGCCGAGCTGCTCCAGGAACGTCTTGAGCCCCTCCCCCAGCGGGTCGCCCGGCCACAGGTAGCTGGCCCGGCCCTTGCCGCTGGTGGAGTCGGCGAGCACCTTGCTGTACCCGAGCATGACCTCCAGCTGCGGGTCCGCCGGGATCGGCAGCACCGGCTCGTAGACCTCCAGGCGGATCGGCGCCGCCCAGCCGGACATGTTGTAGCCGCTGAAGGCGCCGTCCGTGCCGGACCCGGACTCCGTCCCCCCAGCGGAGTCCGGGGCCGAGCCGTCACCGTCGCTCTCGCTCGGAGCGCCCTCCTCGCTCGCCGTGGCCGGGGCGGCCAGGGGCAGCCCGGCGGCCAGGAGACCGGCGGCGAGCAGCGGGGCGACCAGTCGGGCCCGCCGTGAGCGTCGGTGTGATCTGGGGGTCATGCGACACCTCCGAGGATGACGTCGTCCATGGTCTCGAGGATCTCGGCGGGTTCGCCGGTGGCGACGATGCGGCCGCCGATCATCACGGCTGCGTAGTCGGAGACCCGGAGCGCGGTGCGGGCGAACTGCTCGATGCACAGGATCGAGACCCCGCTCTCCGCGATCTGGGCCACGGTGTCGTAGAGCTCGTCGACGATCAGCGGGGCCAGGCCCATCGACAGCTCGTCGAGGAGCAGCAGCGCGGGGTCGGAGGCCAGCGCGCGCGACATCGCGAGCATCTGCTGCTCCCCGCCCGACATGGTGCCGGCGAGCTGGTGGCGGCGCTCGGCGAGCCGCGGGAAGTAGGAGAACGCCGTCTCCAGGACCGCGCCGGCCGGGACCCCGGCGTACGACATCAGCACGAGGTTCTCCTGCACGGTGAGGTTGGGGAAGACCGAGCGGCCCTCGGGCACCGTGCACAGCCCGACCCGGGCGAGCTCGGCGGAGTCGGCGCCGCTGACGTGCACACCGGCGAGGTGGATGTCGCCGCCGGTGGCCTGCTTCTGCCCGGAGATCACCTTGACCAGCGTCGACTTGCCGGCGCCGTTGGGACCGAGCAGCGCCATCACCGCGCCCTTCGGCACGGTCAGGTCGACGCCGCGCAGCACCTCGATGCGGCCGTAGGCGGCGTGCAGGTCGAGGACCTCGAGGATCGGCACGCTCATCGGATCGGCTCCCTGACCGCGGGCAGCACCATCGTGGCGTCGGTGGCGTCCGCCTCGGCCGGGGCGAGAGCGGCACGGGTCACGTCGACACCCCCACGGCCGACGTGACCCGCACCTGTTCGTGGGCCGTCGTCGTCGCCGTCGGAGTAGCCCAGGTAGGCCTTCTGCACGGCGGCGTCGCGGCGGATGTCGCTCGGTGCGCCGGAGGCGATCACCGAGCCGAAGTCGAGGACGTGGATGTCGTCGCACACCGACATCACCAGGTCCATGTCGTGCTCGACCATGAGGACCGCGCGGCCCTCGCGGGCGAGCTCGGCGAGCAGGTCCCCGAACGCGTCGGTCTCGGACTCGTCGAGGCCGGAGGACGGCTCGTCGAGCAGCAGCAGGGCCGGCTCCCCGGCCAGGCAGCGGGCCAGCTCGAGCAGCCGCGCGGTGCCGGTGGGGATGGAGTCGGCGCGCTCGTGGGCGTAGGCGGCGATGCCGACCCGCTCGAGCAGCGCGTCGACGTCGGTGGCCACCGGGCGCAGCATCCCCAGGACGCCGCGGTGGATGTCGAAGGCCACCCGCACGTTCTCGCGCACGGTCAGCGACCCGAACGCCTCCAGGCGCTGGAAGGTGCGGCCCATCCCGCGACGGGCCCGGCGGTTCACCGGGAGCCGGGTCACCGAGCGGCCCTCGAAGCGGACCTGGCCCCGGGTGGGCTTCTGCAGCCCGCTGATCACGTTGAAGCACGTGGTCTTGCCGGCGCCGTTGGGACCGATCAGGCCGGTGATCCGGCCCGCGTGGGCCTCGAACGAGGCGTGGTTCACCGCGGTGACCCCACCGAACTGCACGACGACGTCGTCGACCTCAAGGAGCGGCATGGACCCGCACCTCCTCCTGCTCGGGCTGCTGGGGCTGCTGCGGGGCGGGCGCGTCCGCGCCCCCGTCGTACGACGCGGCGCCGGGCGGGCCGATGCCCCGCTCGGGCAGCACCGGGAGCCGCGCGCGCAGCCGCGGCAGCAGCCGGGTCCGCGCGAGGTGACCGCCCTGGAAGAGCAGGTTGGCCAGGCCGTTCGGGTCCCGGCCCAGCGCGACCGCGCCGAAGCCGATCACCACGAAGACCAGCCCGGACAGCTCGGGGTAGTCGCTCTGCAGGACCGGCATCAGCATCAGCCCGATGCCGCCGAGCGTGGCGCCGGTGACGGTGGTGACGCCGAAGACCACCGCGAGCAGGAGCAGCGGCAGGCTGTTGAAGAACTGGAAGTCCGCCGCGCCGATCGTCTCGCGCAGCCCGGCGAACAGCGCGCCAGCCATCCCGGCCATCCCGGCCGACAGCGCGAACAGCCCGACCCGGAACCACCGCATGTCCAGCCCGAGGGTCCCGCAGGCGGCCGGGCTGTCGCGCATCGCGATCAGCACCCGCCCGAGCGGGCCGCGGCGCAGGCCGAGCAGGAACAGCGCCATCAGCACGAAGAAGACGGCCATCAGCATCACGTAGCCGCCGGTGGAGCTCACCGCGGTGCCGAAGAACGACATCCGCCCGGCCGGCAGGGTGCCGTTGAACCCGAAGGCCGACTCGTGCTGGAAGACCAGCTTGTCCATGATCACGCCGAAGGCCATGGTGGCGAGCGCGAGGTAGAGCCCGGTCAGCCGCAGCACCGGCAGCGCGACCAGCGCGCCGACGCCGGCGGCGATCAGCGAGGCCAGCGCGAGGCCGTAGAGCGACGGCTCGTCGAGCTTGGCGTAGGCCAGCGCCCCGACCCCGGCGAAGGAGAGCTGGGCCAGCGAGACGTGGCCGCCGTACCCGGTCAGCAGCACCAGCGAGAGCATGATCATCGCGTAGGTCGCGGCGGTGCCGAGCAGCAGCAGGTGGGCGCTCGACAGCGATCCGGACAGCAGCGCGACGACGCCGAGCAGCACGCCGCCCCAGGCCAGCGCCTTGGGCAGCGACGGCACCGGGGCGGCCACGCTGCCCTTGACCTGGCCGATGCGCAGCTGGGCCTGCGGCAGCGCCACGATCACCGCGAACAAGAACAGCGCCGGCATCACGTTGCGGACGCTGTTGAAGATGCCCTCGGTCGGCAGGTAGCCCGAGGCGTACGACGTGGACAGGCCCAGCACCATCGCGCCCACGAACGTCATCGGCAGGCTCTTGAGCCGCCCGAACATCGCGGCGGCGTAGGCGTTGATGACCAGCAGGGTCAGCGCGTAGTAGTCCAGGCCGACCTGGGAGACCAGCAGCACGCCGGCGAGCGCGGCCAGCGACGTGCCGATCGCCCAGGACAGCGCGGCTGCGGTGTCGGGGCGGCCGCCGAACAGCTTGAGCAGCTCGGGGTTGTCCACCGAGGCGCGCATCGCGGTGCCGATGCGGGTGCGGCTGAGCAGCAGGAACAGCCCGGCGGCCACGATCGCCGAGAGCAGGATCGTGATCAGCTGGTGCCCGGTGACGGTGACGGAGCCCAGCTCCACCCGGGTGTCGGGCAGGAACGGCATCACGCTGCGCGCCTCGGGCTTCCAGACCTGGGTGGCCAGCCCGATGCAGCCGACCAGCAGCCCCACCGTCACCACCAGCGAGACGCTCACCGGGCCCTCCCCCAGCCCGCGGCACACGAAGCGCTGGAGGAACCAGCCGATCGCCGGGGCGACCACGAGCAGCACCAGCACCAGGGCCAGCCACACCGGCATCCCCTGGCGCACGCTGAAGTCCCAGAACAGGAACGACATCACCATGCCGAGGGCGCCGTGGGCGATGTTGAAGACCCGGGTGGTCGTGTAGGTCAGCACCAGCCCGCTCGCCGCGATGGCGTACGCCGCGCCGCTGAAGAGACCGAAGACCGTGAAGGCCAGGAACGTGCTCATGCGCGGACCTCCTCGGCGGACTGGCGGTGGACGGGGACAGGTAGGAGGGGCAACGACGCGTGGCACCGGAGGTGACGCGGGCCGGGGCCGGCAGCGGGCGCGGTCATCGCGATCAGCCGACCTTGGTGGTGCCCTTGCAGGAGTACGCCGTGCCCCCGGAGGGCACCCAGCGACCGCCCTTGAGCTCCAGGAACCGCCAGCAGTCCCCGGTGCGCTTGGCCCCGACGTTCTGGGGCGCGTGCAGGCCGTTGGCGTCCCACTTGGCGACGCCCTTGAGGTCGGCGACCAGCGTGGCGCGGCTGAGCTTGCCGCCGAGCGCGGTGGAGCGCTCGACGAACAGCCGCGCGGCCGACCAGGAGTAGAGCCCGAAGAAGCTCGGCTGGGCGCCGGGCTTCACCTGGTTGAGCCAGCTCAGGTAGAGCTGGAGCTCCTTGTTCTTGGCCTGCTCCTCGAACGGCGTGAAGTTGATGAACAGCTTCGTGCCCTCGACGTCGCTGCCGCCCCCGACGTACTCCTTCGTGTAGGCGGTGGGGTCGAGCATGAAGACCTCGGGCTCGAAGCCCTGCTGCTTCATCGCCTGCGCCATCCGCACGAACTGCGCGCTGGCGCCGATCATCTGCACGTACTCCACGCCCTTGTCCTTCATGGCCTGCACGTACGGCGCGTAGTTGAACTCCGCGACGTCGAGGCCCTGCACGTAGACGAAGCTCATGCCCTGCTTGCCCATCGCGGCGGCCTGGTACTTGGCGTTCTCGCTCGAGGCGCCGGCGTTGACGTAGAGCATCGCGGCCTTCTTGGCGGCGCCCGCGTGGTTGCGCACGACGTAGTCGGGCACGGCGTTCTGGAACTCGGTGGCGCTGGTGGACTGCGCGCCGAAGCAGGTGGTGCACCCGGCGCGGTCGGCGCTCACCGCCGCGGAGCGGATGTCGGGAAGCCCGCACTGCTGGGCGGTGCTGGAGCCGCCGGAGTCGAAGGCCGACATCGAGCCGATCATCGCGAACGTCGTGTCGCAGGCGTCGGTGTAGGCGGTCTGGTTGGCGCCGGCGTCGCTGCGGCTGTCGTAGGTCTTCAGCTCCAGCTTGCGTCCGCACAGGTCGGTGGTGGCGTTGAAGTAGGCGACGTAGGCGCGCACCGCGTCCTGGCTGGCCTCGAAGAGCCCGGGCACCGGGCCCGAGACGTCGGCGGCGTTGCCGATGACGATGGTGTCGGCGGTGATGCCGGTCTGGTTCTTGAACCCGGTGCAGCTGCCGGCCTTGACCTGCCCGGTGGGGGCGTTCTCGCCGTCGCCCTTGGTGCCACCGCCCCCGCCGGCGTCGCCGCTCCCGCCGCCCGCACCAGCGGCGCCGGGCGCCGAGCCGCTGCCGGGGTCACCGGTGGCGCCGGGAGCGCCCGATCCGCCGGGCCCGCCCGGCCCAGAGCCGCCGGGAGCCGCTCCCTCGGCCAGCGGCTGGCCGTTCTCGTCCACCGCGCCTGCCCCCTGCCCCGCGGAGCCGGCGCTGCCGAGCACGGTCTCGGGCTCGAGCTGGGAGCCGCAGGCCGCCAGGACCAGGCAGAGCGCCGCCGCAGCGGCCGCCACCGGGACCGCAGCACGCCGTGAGCGACGTCGGCCGGGTGCGGGGCGAGCGAGACGAGCCACGGGATCCTCCACCAAGAACTAGAACAGGCACCAGTTCTTGAACGAGGTCCCGCGGCAAAGGTGACGGCCGCCACGTGCAAAGCCCGCCCGGGCTGTCGTGCGACGAGGGGTGGAGGCGGGGTCAGTCGCGCTCGAGCTCGACGTACGGCGCCACGTCGAAGCGGCCGTTGGTCTGCAGCTCGACGAGCTGGATCCCGACCGGGCGCCCGTCGCGGTAGGTGATCAGGCTGATCTGGGCCGGTCGGCGGATCTTCGAGCCGATCGCGACGGCGTACGCCGCCCCGCCGGTGGTGCCGGTGGTGTAGCTGTAGCCGACCGCGCCGTTCTCGCCGACCACGCGCTCGGGCCCGACGTCGACGTGCAGGTGGCCGCCGACCACGAGGTCGACGCAGCCGCGCCGCAGCGCCTCGTCGCCGAGGTTCGCGTCGTGCACCAGCATCGTGCCGATCGGCTCGCCGTCCTCGACGGCCTCGCAGGCGGTGTCGGCCAGACGGGAGGCGACCTCCTCGAAGCTGAGCCCGCTCTCCTCGCGCCAGCTGCCCAACCCGCTGGAGCGCGGGTCGTCGACCCCGAGCATGGTGGAGTCGCCCGGGCCCTCGACGACCTCGCCGTCGAGCATCTGCCAGCCGTCGGAGACCAACCGGTCGCGGACGAAGTCGCCGTGGTCGTGGTTGCCGGCGACGCCGAAGCGCTGGTCGTCGTAGGGCTTCTCGTCGAAGGCGGCGCTCAGGGAGTCCAGCGAGAAGCCCTCCCACTCCGCCCCGGTCGAGGTGTCGTCACCGGCGTTGAGGACAGCCGTCGCGCCGGCCGCGTCGCCCACGGCGCGGGCCACCGCGTCCATGCCGATGTTGTCGTGGCGGTCCGCGACCAGCAGCGCCACCGTCTCCTCCGCGTCGGGCTCGCGCAGGTCGAGGTCGGCGGCGGCCTCCTCCGCGGCGGCGTAGAAGGCCTTGCTCTTCTCATAGGTCTCGACGGCGCTCTCCAGCAGCCGGCGGGTCTGGACGGTGGTCACGTCACCGCGCACCTCCAGGCTGGCCGCCTCCGCGGGGACCGGCACCTGGGAGCCGAGGAAGGTGCCCAGCGTCATCCACTGGTCGGTGTCCTCGACCGGGCCGTCGTCCTGCCACGGCGTCCACAACCCCAGCACGAGGGCGCCGGTGGCACCCATCGCCACCGCGCCCTGCCAGGTCGGCACCCGGCGCAGCAGCTCGCGGCGCCGCCGCGGGCCCACCAGCAGCCACACCCCGATCGGGATCGCCGCGAGCAGGGCGCCGCGCACCGCCGAGTCGACGGCCAGGTCGACGACCGTGGAGGTCAGGCGGGCGCGCACGCCCTCGGGCTGGCTGGCGAGGTAGCCGTAGCGCTCGAAGAGCGCGTCGGTGGAGGCGGCGTCGGTCTTGCCCAGCCGCAGCTCCATCCCGATGGGGCTGCCGGAGTCCAGGCGCAGGTCGGGCAGGACCGGGCCGGTCAGCAGCACCACCTCACCGGAGAAGTCCGGGGTCAGCACCGCGTCGTGGCTGGCGACCGAGACCGCCTTCGAGCTGCCGAGGAACTGCGCCAGCGCGAGCGCGAGCGCGAGCACCAGCCACACCGCGACGTACGCCGCGACCACGAGCGGTCGCGGGCGCCGCCGGGCGTTGCCGCCCGGCGTGCCCTGCTCCGCAGCGGTGCCCGGAGCGGTCAGGTCAGCGTGTGGCACGCGCCTCGGCGACGGCGTAGAGGGTGACGCTCGCAGCGACACCGGCGTTGAGCGACTCCAGGGAGTTGGCCATCGGGATCGAGACCAGCTGGTCGCAGGTCTCCGCGACCAGGCGCGAGAGCCCCTCGCCCTCGGAGCCGACCACCACGACGAGCGGACCCTCGGCGAGGCCGTCGGGGGCGACGAGCTCGCGCAGCGTGATGTCGCCGTCGGCGGCCAGGCCGACGACCATGCAGCCCGCCTCCTGGTAGGCCTTGATCTGGCGCACCAGGTTGACGGTCTGGGCGACCGGGATCCGGGCCGCGGCGCCCGCGCTGGTCTTCCAGGCGGCGGCGGTCATGCTGGCCGAACGGCGGTCGGGGATGACGACGCCGTGGGCACCGAAACCGGCGGCGGAGCGGATGACCGCGCCGAGGTTGCGGGGGTCGGTGACGTGGTCGAGCATCACGATCAGCGGCTTCTCGACGTTCTCGGCCGCGAGGTCGAGCAGGTCGTCGGCGTGGGCGTACTCGAAGGCCGGAACCTTCGCGGAGATGCCCTGGTGGACCGCGACGCTGGTGATCTTGTCGAGCTCGGAGCGCGCGACCTCGAGCAGCGCGACGCCGCGC